>CAYPII010000136.1:0-5396 GCA_964410765.1 uncultured Myxococcales bacterium
CGCCGCATCGAGGCGCACGAGCAGATCGTGCAGGATCGCGGCGAGGGCGTCGATCTCTCCGCGCGCGGTGCACTCGAAGCGGGGGCGGTGCTCGGTCGGCACGATCCAGGTTTCGTACGGGAAGCGCGGGGCGAAGGGGCAGAAGGCGAGGAAGGCATCGTTCGCCACGACGACGCGTTCCGCGGTGCGGCGCTCCTCGGCCACGAGGTCGCAGATCAGGCAGCGTCCGACATCGTGGTGATAGGCCTCCGCGCAGTGGAGCTCCTCCGCGATCGTCTTCGGGACGAAGGGGGTGGCGATGATCTGCGAGTGGACGTGTTCCAAGCTCGCGCCCCCCGCGCGGCCGCTGTTCTTGAAGAGGAGGGCGTACTCGATGCGGTCGTCGGTTGCCAGTTCCGCCATGCGTTCGCGCCCGGTCTCCAGGGCGAGCGCCAGTTGCTCCGGCGGGAGGTCGACGGCGCGCGTGATGTGCTCGGGCGATTCGATTACGACCTCGTGGACGCCGATGCCCGCGATGCGCTCATACGGTCCGGTCGCCGTGCGGTGCGCCTCGCCCTCGCGTTCGAGCGCGGGGAAGCGGTTGGGGACGACGCGCACGCGCCAGCCGGGCGTGTCGGGCGCCCCCCCTCCCGGCCGGCAGGAGAGGAGCTCCGGCGGGGTCTTCCCCTCGCTCCCCTCGTCGAAGGGGCAGGGGGCGGATGGGGCGGCCTTCTTCGGATCGTCGCGCAGGCGTCCGTCGTGCGGGCGCTTGGCGCGGTCGGGGGCGATGACCACCCATCGCCCGGTCAGCGGATCGCGGCGGATATCGGACATGCGGCCTCCTCGGCGGTTCGTGGGGAGTATAGCGTTGCCGCCCGTCCGACACAACGCCGCTCTGCAAAAACAGAAAGCGTATCAAGGGGTTGAGGTGTTCTCACCGGAGAGCGGACGTTTTCAGAGAGGACGCAACTTTCTCCTGTCCGCGCCGATAAGGGCTTGAAAACAAGCGTGCGTGTCGGGCATACACGCGCCAGGGGCGAGAAGGAGCGATCATGGATCCCGTGACAGCGGTTTTTGTCGGCATCGTTATCGGCGGTGGCCTCCTCCTGGAGGCCTGTGACAGCGGTACGAGTGGTAGCCAGGAACCCGGCGGGACGACCGGTCCCAACGGCGGCGGAAACGACGGTGGAGGCGAGGGCCCCGGCGAGGTCGACGGGAGCGGCGGCGACGAGGATCTCGGCGAGGTCGAACCCGACGCGAGCGATGGCGACGGCGGTGCCGAGGGCGATCCCGCGCACGAGCGCGACGGTTTCAACGGCGCCTGGTCGATTCCGACCTACGAGGGGATGAGTTGCGACATTCGCGACCTCGACCTGATCGACGGCCGAATGCGCGGACTCTGCGGTCCGACGGTCAACCGCCTCTTCTCCGTCGACATCGATTCCGACGATCCGATGGGCGATCACCGCGCGCGTTTTGGCGGCGAGGTCGCCGACCGCACGAGCGGTGGGACCCCCTTCGTCACCGAGCAGCTCATCTGCTATGACGGCGATGCGGCGGTCGTCCCCTTCGTCATCGAATCGAATCCCGAGCGCAGCGGCATCGTCTTCGTCCGCGGCGGCCGCGAGTCGGTGACCAACGTCCTCGTCCCCTTCTCGGTAATCGAGGGGGAGGAGGCCTTCGACTACGAACCCTTTTCGGCGCTCTCCGGCTTCTTCCAGGGCGAGCGGCTCCTCCTCGCGGCGAGCGATCGCGAGAGCGGGGGGAGCGTCCTCGTCGGCTACGACTTCATTCCCACCATCTCGAGCGCCGATGCGCGCCTCGATCAACGACTGGTCGCGGTGCTCGCCGAGCTCGGTGGCGCGGAGGCGATTGCGACCGTTCCGCTGGGCGAGGAGAGCGTCGCCGTCGTCACGGACGATGCCATCGCGGGGCCGCAGTTGCACGAGATCGACCTGGCGGCCGAGACGCCCGCGTCGGCGGTCGTGCAGAGCATTCCGCTCTCCGGCGAACTGACGGGGGCGAAGGTCGTTCCCCTCCCGGAGCTTCCCATCTCCTCCGATCCCCGCGTGGGTTCGTTCGTCGTGGTGCCGGTGCGTGGCTTCAACGACAAGGGGATGGAGGATATCCGGTTGCAGGCCGTGGGCCTCGAGCAGTCGGCGGTTATCGATTCCGCCTCGGTGCTCGAGGAGCCGCGCGACCTCGTCTTCATCAGGCCGCAGGTCCTCTGCATGACCGGCGCGGAGGAGCTGAGCTGTCACCTCATCCCGAGGTCGCAGGAATACAAGGCCCTCCTGAAGGCGAACGGTTACGGGGAGAACAATCCGGACGGAACTGCGGTGACATACGACAACAACGGCCTGCACGTCGGTTCGAATCTCGGGGCGATGGTTGCGCACGTGGAATCGGGAGTGGTGTTCATCGCGGCCGGGGCGCGTTGGTTCGAGGGTCGCGTCGGCAGCGATGCGCCGCGCAAGTATATCATCGCGCTCGATCTCTCGTCGTTCGGCGTGGAGAACGAATCGGCCGAGGCGGATGCGGATGCCGGCATCGAGGGCGATGCGGAATTCGCCCCGGACGCAGAATAGAACACATTTCCGGGAGCAACAATGAAAGCGCCGACCGCGCGGTCGGCGCTTTTTTGTTTCGGGATGCTCCCCCTCCCAACCTCCCCCTACAAGGGGGCGGAGCCGATCCAGCGGTCGAGCCAGCCGTAGACCTCCTCGTGCCAGCGCTTGCTGTTGAGCGGTTTCTGGATCCAGTGCCCCTCGTCGGGGAAGTAGAGGAGGCGGGCTGGGACGCCGCGGCGGCGCAGCGCCGTGAAGGTGGAGAGGCCCTCCGTGTCGACGACGCGGAAATCGTTTGCGCCGTGGATCACGAGCATCGGCGTCTTCCAGCGCTTCACGAAGCGGTCGGGTGACCACTTCGTGAAATTCCGCGGGTTCTCGAACGCCGTCCCCCGCATGTCCCACTCCGGAAACCAGAGCTCCTCGGTGTTGTAGTAGGCGCCGAATGTCGAGAAGTCGCCGTCGTGATTGACGAGACAGGCGAAGCGGTCGGTGTGCCCCTCGATCCAGTTGATCATGTAGCCGCCGTACGAGGCGCCGAGCGCACAGACGCGCTTGGGATCGATCCAGGGGTGCTTCTTGAGGACGACGTCGAGCCCCTTCATCACATCGCGATAGGGCTTGCCCCCCCAGTCGCCGCGGATCGAGTCGGTGAACCGCTGTCCGAAGCCGGTGGAGCCGTGAAAGTTGACCGTCGCGGCGGCATAGCCCGCGCCCGCCGCGATCTCGATGTTCCAGCGGTAGTGGAAGTGGTCGTCCCAGCTCCCCTGCGGTCCGCCGTGGATGAAGTAGGCCAGCGGATAGCGCTTGTCCTCCGCAAAGCCGACCGGCTTGAAGAACCACCCCTGGATTCGATCGCCCTTCGCCCCCTTGAACCAGAACTCCTCCGGTTCGCTCATCAGGACGCCGTCGAGGATCTCCTTGTTGAGGAAGGTGAGCTGTGTCACATCGCCGCCGTTGCGGTTTGCGCGGAAGATCTCGGCCGGGCTCGTGAAGCTGTCCTGTGAGAAGATCAGCGCGTCGTCGGTGACCGAGAGGTTGCCGTTGTGGTGCTTCGCCACCAAACGCTTCACCGCGCCGTCCGCGACGGCGATTTCGAAGATCGCCGTGTGGCCGAGATCCGCCGCCGTGGCGTAGATGCGGCTTCCGTCCGGCGCCCAGGAGAACGACCAGGGGGAGCGGTCCCACTTTTCGGTCAGAACGCGACGCGTGCCGCTGGCCCGGTCGAGCAGAACGATGCGCATCCGATCCGACTCGTAGCCGGGGCGCTCCATCGCGAGATAGGCGAGCGTCTTTCCGTCGGGAGAGTAGAGCGGATGGGTGTCCCACGCCTCGTTTTCACAGGTGAGACAACGACGCTTTCCGCCGGCGAGATCGACCGCGAAGATGTCGACGTTGGTATGCACGGCCGGATTCGGCGCGACCTTCGCCGCGAAGGCGATCTCGCGGCCGTCGGGCGAGAAGGCGATTTCCTCGGTGCCGCCCCAGGGGCGCGTTGGGACATCGGCGTCGAGCCCCGGGGTGAGGTCGCGCGGTGTGCCGCCGGCAGCGGGCATCACGAAGAGGTGTCCGCGCTTGCCATCCTCCCATGTGTTCCAGTGGCGGAAGAGGAGCTCCTCGTAGGCGCGCGCCTTGACCGGATCTTTTTCCTTCTTCTTGTCGCGCTTCGCCGTGCAGGCGAGCGTCTTGCAATCCGGGTAGACATCGGCGGTGAAGGCGAGCCGCTTGCCGTCCGGAGAGATGACGAGGTTGTCGACATCCACCGGCAGGCGCGTGAGCTGGTGCGCCGCTCCGGTGAAGGGGTTCATCGTCCAGATCTGTGCGGAGTCTCCCTGCACGCGGATGAAGGCGATGCGCTTGCCATTCGGAAACCAGCGCGCGCCGTAGTCGGGCTTCGCGCGACGCGTGAGGCGACGCGGTTTGCCGCCTTTGCTCGAAACGATCCAGAGGTCCTTCTCGATCTTGTTCGTCTTGAGGTTGGGCTTTCCGGCGGAGAAGACGATCCATTTGCCGTCCGGCGAGGGCTGGGGATCACCGATGCGCCACATCTTGAGCATGTCGTCGATGCCGAAGGGATGACGCTCGGTTCCCTGCGCGACGGCGGGGAGGAGCCAGAGGGCGGCGAGGACGAGGGCGGTGAGCGGACGGCGCATACGGACCTCCTGTCTTGTGGTGCCGTGGTCAAATCGCAGCGCGCGGAAAATGTCAAACGGGTGGCCTTTCTGTTGACGGACGCGGGGTGCGTGCGCTACCCACCCCGCCATGCAGCGGATCACCGTTCAGGCCCCGGCGAAGGTCAACACCGTCCTGCGGGTCGTCGGCCGCCGTCCCGACGGCTACCACGACCTGGAGATGGTCATGGTGCCGCTCTCGCTCGCCGATGAGATCGTCCTGGAACGACGCCCCTCGGGGGTGACCTTTTCGCTCGACGGTGGCGGGGACGCCGGGATGGAGGGCGAGAAAAACCTCGCGGTGCGCGCGGCGCGGGCCCTGCTGACCGAGTGCGGCCTTTCCGAGGGGGTGGCGATCACCCTCGCCAAGCGGGTTCCCATCGCCGCCGGCCTGGGCGGGGGATCGAGCGATGCGGCGGCGGTCCTGCGGGGGATGAATGCCCTCTTCGAGCTGGGGCTCTCCGCCGAGGCGCTGGCCCGCATCGGGGGGCGCCTCGGGGCGGATGTCCCCTTTTTCTGCTTTGATTCCGCGGCCTTCGTCACCGGGACCGGGGATCGCGTCGAGCCGATCGGTTTTCCGAACTGTTCGGTATTGTTGATCAATCCCGGCTTCGCCCTCTCCACCCCGTGGGCCTACGGCGAGTGGGATCGGCTCCAGAACCATCGGGAAAACAAGCGG
>CAYPII010000137.1:0-5310 GCA_964410765.1 uncultured Myxococcales bacterium
CCCAGCCGATGTCGGCCGTGCACCAGAAGATGTCGTCATCGTGGTAGTCGAAGATATACTTGAAGGTCGTCGCGGCGTAGACCATGTAGCCGCCGGTCGTGTGCAGCACGCCCTTGGGCTTGCCGGTGGAGCCGGAGGTGTAGAGGATGAAGAGCGGATCCTCGGCGTTCATCCAGACCGGCTCGCACTCCTTCGATGCTTTCTCGACGGTCTCGTTCCACCAGCGGTCGCGACCGGCCTTCATGTCGATCGGCGTGTCGGTGTGCTTGTAGACGAGGCAGGTCTTCACCGGTTTGCCCGCTTCCTCGCACATCTTCATGGCGTCGTCGCAGGCCTTCTTCATCGGGATCTGCTTGGCGCCGCGGTGCGCGCCGTCGGTCGTGATGAGGAAGGTCGACTCGGCGTCGAGCAGTCGGTCGCGCAGCGCGTCGGCTGAGAAGCCGCCGAAGACGATCGAATGGATGGCGCCGATGCGCGCGCAGGCGAGCATGGAGACGGCGAGCTCCGGAATCATCGGCATGTAGATCGTGACCCGGTCACCCTTCTTGACACCGAGGTCCTTGAGCGTGTTCGCGCACTGGTTCACCTCGGCGAGTAGCTCGTTGTAGGTGTACTTCTTGTTGTCCTTCGGGTCGTTCCCCTCCCAGATGATGGCGGTGCGGTCGCCGCGGCCGTCGTTGACATGCCGGTCGAGGCAGTTGTAGCAGACGTTGGTCTGGCCGCCGTCGAAGAACGTGATGGATATCTTGTCCGAGAAGTCGTAATCGCGGACCGTGTTCCACTTCTTGTCCCAGTGGAAGTTCTCGGCCATCTCGCCCCAGAACCCCTCCGGATCGTTGATCGAGCGGTCGTACATCTTCTGGTACTCGTCGAAGCTCTTGATCCAGGCCGTCTCGCGGAGCTCCTTGGGGGGCTCGAATTTGCGGTTTTCCTCCATCATCGACTGAATCGTGCCCTTTTCGGCCATGCCATCCTCCTCGCGGTTTGGGTGTTCGTCAAAAAAGAAGCCGCGTCGCTCGCGGCGCGGCCCTTATAGGCGGGTTGCCCCCCGTTTGTCAACAGCCGAAGAGGGGCAAAAATAGGGCATTTGCGGGTGATCGCTCATCTGCCCGCGCGCCCGTCCTCACTCCTCGAGGTAGTCGTTGCGATAGCGGGCCGGGATGCGCCCCTTGCCACCGCAGTGGGGGCAGGGCTCGGCGAGGCCGAAGGCGTTGAAGATCGTGCGCCCGTACCACTCCTGCTCGTAGGCGTGTTCGTCGTAGACGAGGTGCGAGAGCTCGTGGGCGAGCGTCTGCAGTATCTCGAGGTGGTTCAAGGGGGCGAGCACGCGCTTGCGCTTCCCCTTGATCTCCACCTCCTTGACGAAGTGGGTGGCGAGGTTGATCGAGCGGTCGGAGCGCGAGCAGCTTCCGAGCGTGCGGTGTTTGCGGTCCAGGCGCGGCCGGAAGGAGCGGAGGACCCGTGGCATCGGCATCGTCGGCATGCGGCGCTTGACGCGCAGGAGGTATTTTTCGGTCCAGGCCAGCGGCTTGGCGATGCGGGTGGAGAGGACCGTCTTGCGCTTTCGGCGTTGGGGCGCCATCGAGCGCTATTCTACCACGTTTGTGCCTGTGGCGCGACGGCTTCGTCAGTGCACGGCGGCGGCGCCGGCGCGCATGATCGTAATCGGAGCACCCGCGGCGGTGACGTCGAGGAGCGCCGGGTAGAGGTGAGCGGGGATACCCTCCAGCCCGCGGTCCTCCGCATCGCTGTAGAGGAGGATCAACTCGATCGCGCGTTGCTGTACCTCCGTGGAAGCGCCGGTCCACTTCTCGCCGAGCTGTTCCGCGAAACGTCCGCGGACATCCCCGGCGCGCGGATCGTTCTCGATCGCGTCGGCGAATCCGGCGAAGCGCCGCGCGGAGACGACGATCCCCTCCATCGGCGGGGAGGACGGGAGCGCCGGGTAAAGCGCGATGCGCAACGTCCCTGTCGTGGTCTGCGAAATGCTGTGTCGGACATCGGTGAGCGCCTGCACATGTTTCGAGCTCATGCCGCCACGGCGATCGAGGAGGTCGAAGGCGGCGAGAGCGTCGAACCCCTCGCTGCGGTCCTCGAAGAGGATCGCTCCCCGTTCGGCATCCCAGGAGACGTGCAGTTGTGCGATGCCCTCCGCGCGCTGGGCGGCGTTTCCGGCGGCGTCCATGATTGCGTCGATCGCTCCCCGCAGGGCGAGGGCCCCTTCGAGATCGCCGTTCCAGAGATTGTCGGGGAGCTCCTCCGGGAGCGTCAGCCGCACCCAGCGCTCGATATCGCGCGAGTGGTGGTAGCTCTGGTCGAGATGCTGGAAGGGTTCGAAGAGCCGGCCCAGCCCCTCCTCCATGACGGCGATCGCATACTCCGGCGAACGTTGGGAAGAAGCGAGCATAAAGGGGAGGAGCGAGGTGCCGAAGAGGGCGTTGTTGAACCAGGCCGTCTGAAAGCGGATGAGCTGGACCCCCCACTGTTCCTCGAAGGCGCGGTTGTTCGTGAAGGCGCGATGCGCCTCATGGACGTGGACGAGGTTGCGCCGGGCGGCGAGGATGCGGTCCATCGATCCCCGCCCGGATCGATAGCGGTCGATCTCGACGAGCGCCTCCTGCGCGCGGCGGAAGAGCTCTGCTGTATAGCGCTCCCAGGCGGCGACGAAGGTCGGTAGGTTGTCTATCCGTGCGATGCGCTCGGCGAAGGCGTCGGTCGTCGTGACATCGCCCAGATAGGCGCCGTCGACGAAGAGGCGGATGCCGTAGTCGCTCAGACGCAGGATCTCGACGCCCCCGTACTGCGGGGCGTCCGCGAGCGGAAGCGCTTCGAGCGGCGTGTAGATGCCTCCCGCAAAGGCCCGCAGCGTGGGGATGCCGAACGTCCCCTCGTCGAGGCGTTTCAGGGGAACGACGAGTCCCCCCTCTTTCGATTCCGAGCGCCCATCCGTTGGCGGCGCGACGCCGATGAGAAGATCGCCGGCGCCGGTCGCGATCCGCAGGCCTCCACCGGGGAGGAGCTCGCGCTGCTCCTGTGGAACGGGGCGCGGTGCGTGCTCGGCGGCGGCGTGGCGGTAGGCCGGCGTCGCCTCGTGGCATCCCCGCCCGTTTGCCAGAAAGCGGCGGTAGCTGTTCTGCAGCCAGCCGGCGGCGGTCGACCGCTCGGCCTCCCGGAAGATCCGCAGCAGGGTTGGGCCCCAGCCGGCAGCGGCGTCGGCCAGGAAGGCGTCACGGTTTCCCGCGTAGCCCTCCTCGCTCGCGCAGACTCGCGCATAGGTTTCGTGCAGGGTGCGATCGACGAAGCGGTGTTCGTCGGTGGTCAGCGTGGTGGTAAAGTGCTCCGCCATGGCGTTGCAAAGCTCCTCGTCGACGCGCAATGTGGCCGACACAACGATCGGTTGTATGGTGCAAAAAAGAGACGTCCGGAAGGACCGAAAACAGCTCTTCCTTGGGAGCCCTTTCTACAGAAAGGGCTCGCCGGTGTCAACCCGCAAATACCCGCCATTTCAACATTTGCCGATTCCTGCAATTTTTTCGAGTTGCCCCCGTCGTTGCAAAGCACTAGTGTCGCGACGCTGTCCGGGGACAGCGTCACGTTCTCCTCTTTCGGGAGGCCCCAAGGAGGTCCCATGGTCGAGGCATCGAAGAAGGTCTGGATGGATGGCGAGCTCGTCGACTGGAACGACGCGCGGGTGCCGATCCTCACGCTCGGGTTGCACTACGGCTATGGCGTCTTCGAGGGGATGCGCTGCTACAAACTCCGCGATGGGACGTCGGCCATCTTTCGCCTGCCCGCGCATGTCGGCCGCATCTACGATGGCCTGAAGATCCTGCGGATGCCCTACGGCGTGACCGAGGAGCAGTTCGCCGACGCCTGCGTCGAGACGGTGCGCGCCAACGACCTCGACGAGTGCTATATCCGGCCGATCGTCTTCAGCGGCGAGGGAGGGATGGGGCTCTCGGCGCGCAACCCGACGCGCGCGGCCATCGCCGTCTGGCGCTGGGGGACCTACCTCGGCGAGGGGGCGCTCGACTGCGGCATCCGCGCGAAGGTCTCCTCGTTCAATCGGCATCATGTCAATATCGCCATGGTGCAGGGGAAGGTGATGGGGCAGTACGTCACCTCGATGCTCGCGAAACAGGAGGTGCTCGCCGCCGGCTACGACGAGGCGATCATGCTCGACACGCAGGGCTACGTCGCCGAATGTTCGGGCGAGAACATCTTCGCCGTTCACGACGGCGTGCTCTACACGCCACCGGCATCGGCCCCGATCCTCACCGGCATCACGCGCGACACGGTCATCACCCTGGCCGGCGAGATGGATATCGATGTGCGCCAGGAGTGCTTCACGCGCGACTTCCTCTATCTCGCCGACGAAGTCTTTCTCTGCGGAACGGCCGCCGAGGTGACGCCGGTGCGCGAGATCGACGAGCGCATGATCGCCGACGGCACGCCGGGGGAGATCACGCGACGCGTGCAAAAGGCCTATTTCGAGGTCGTGCGCGGCGAGAGCGATCGACACCGCGGTTGGTTGCGCGTCGTCTAGACGGCATTCGGTGGGGCGTTTGAACATGATGCGGCGCGTCCCTCCGACGAGGGGCGACACCGCATTTTTATTTTATTTTTCAACGAAATTTGCTATAGAAGTGCGTATCCGGTTGAGGTGTTTGGTGATAACAGCTGCGCGACAGAAGGGGATGTTCGTCGCGCCAACGAAGGAGGGGGAATCATGGTCAAGCGGAAAAAGAAGAAGGCGGTGAAGCGCAAGAAGAAGACGACGAAGCGGAAGGTTCGGAAGGTGAAGCGGAAGAAGGTGACGCGCAAGAAGAAGAAGGTCGCGAAGAAGCGCAAGACGGTGCGTCGCAAGAAGAAGAAGGTTGCGAAGAAGCGTAAGAAGGTGACGAGAAAGAAGAAGACCACGAAGCGGAAGACGAAGAAGAGCGCTCGCAGCAAGAAGAAGGCCTTCGGCGGCTATCGCATCAACTTCAAGGGTTGCAAGGAATCGGTCGAGAAGGTCTTCGGCCGCACCCCGATCGCGCCGAGCATGATGACGAAAAAGCTGTGGAACTACGTGAAGAAGAACCGCTTGAGCGGCACGAAGTAAGCGAACGACGACGCGGTCCGAAGAGCCCTGGCCTTGCCGGGGCTCTTTTTTGTCTCAGGCGAGGGGACGGTCGGCGAAGCGTTCGCCAAGCCGGCGGCGTCGGACGCCGAGCTTTCGGGCGATGTCCCGGTGGTCCATCACATTGATGATGTGTAGTAGTCACGATATGATCGTGCAGGAGAGGCGAGGAGTGACGATGCAATCGG
>CAYPII010000138.1:0-5243 GCA_964410765.1 uncultured Myxococcales bacterium
ACCCCGACGTCTTCAACGTCCTGCTGCAGATTTTGGACGACGGGCGGCTCACCGACGGGCAGGGGCGGACGGTCAACTTCACGAACACCGTGCTCATCATGACCTCGAACATCGGCAGCCAGTACCTGACCGACGTCGCCGGCGACGAGGAGAAGATGACCGAGCGCGTCCTGGCCGCGATGAAGGAGCACTTCCGGCCGGAGTTCATCAACCGCATCGACGACATCGTGATCTTCCATCCGCTCAAGGAGGCGCAGATCGAGCAGATCGTCGACATCCAGCTGCGGCACCTGCGCCACATGCTCGCCGACCGCAAGATCGACATCGAGCTCTCCGAGGGGGCGAAGCAGCTGCTCGCGAAGCACGGCTGGGATCCGGTCTACGGCGCGCGCCCGCTCAAGCGCGCGATCCAGAAATATCTCATCGATCCGCTCTCGCAGGCGCTCCTCGAGGGGAAGGTGAAGGAGGGCGAGACCGTCACCTTCGATGCGAAGGGGGACAAGCTCGACCTGAAGGCGAAGTGAACGAAGAAACTCGGGACACAATACAATTTTTCCAACACCTGAATATATCGTGTGAAAAATTGTATTGTGTCCCGAGTTTTTCGAGCGTTTCCGTCGGGTATCCAGGAAATAAAAAAACCGACCGTCGAAAGCGGTCGGTTTTCGTTTGCGCTCGCAACGAATTCAGTGCTTGGCGGCGACCGCCTGCGGCATCAGGCGAATGGCGGTGGTCGTGGCGTAGGGGACGCTCTCGACGGTGCAGGTCGTTATGCGTTTCTCCGTCCCATGCTTGACGTCGATGACGGCATCCGCGCCGAGCGCGCTTGCCTTTTCACGCAGGGCGTCGCGGAATTCCGATTCCAATTCGATGCCGTGTGCCTCCACCGTTCCCACCTCGGTGTACGCGATCTCCGTGCCGGGTCGTCCCATCTTCATCTTGTGACCGGCAGCGGCGGTGTGCGCCGACGGATCGGTGAAGCGGATCGCCGTCCCGCGCGCCCACGGTTCGCTCTCCTCGATGCAGGAGCCCTCCTGCACGCGCGTGCCGAAGCTGAGCCCCACGATCGCATTCGCGCCCATATCGGCCGCCTTCTCCTTCATCGCGATCAGATATTCGCGCCGCGGCATCATCCCCTCTTCTTCGATCGTGCCGATTTCGCGGTAGGGGACCCCCTCGGCGGGGAGCTTGCGCAGGAAGCGCACCTCCGTTTCCTCCTCGGCGTGCAGGACGCCCAGGGGGAGGAGGAGCAGCATTATGATGACGAGAGAAAGATGCTTCATAGAATTGATACCTCGAATTGATACCTCGCCCGGAAAACACCCCTTCATCCTTATTTTCGGCGTATAACGTCATTTGTTGCGCGATTCCAGCGGAAAAAGCCACATTTGCCGAAATGACGGCATCTGCAGGGAGAACAATTAAAACAACCTTATAAAACAACTAATTACAATGAATTGTTCATAAAATCGAACATTTCGCGATATTTCCCTAGCAGTATTTGCAGTATCCGTGATAGGGGATCGCCATGTCTCGTTCGGCGATCAGCGCAGGACCTGTTCGAACATCCGAACACATCCGCCGACCTGTTCAGAAAACCGAACACCGTTTGGACGACCGCCGTTTCGAATCCCGAAAATCAAACGCCTTTTTCGCCCGCGTGCGATGGCACGGAAGTTGCTTTCCCCCGTGCATCCACTCCGGAGGGAACTCATGAATTCTCAGCGACGCGTCCTGATCATCGACGACGACCCCGACTTTCTCATCGCCATGCGCCTGCAGCTGCGCGGCAGCTACGGCGTGCTCACCGCGCAGTCGGTGAACGAGGGGCTGGCCATCCTCAAGGAGCGCGATGTCGATCTCGTCCTGCTCGACGTGGGGCTCGAGCGCGAGACGGGGCTGGAGGGAATCGCGCGGATCCACGGCGTACATCCCACCGTGCCGGTCGCGATGCTCTCGGGGCGGCGCGACGTGCAGACGGTGGTGGCCTCGATTCGCGCGGGGGCGATCGATTACCTGACCAAGCCGATCGACATGGACAAGCTCACGGAGGTCTTCGAGAAGGGCGTGGCGGCGCGCTCGGTGCGCGATCGCTTCGAGGCGCTGGAGTCGACGATCGTGCGGTCGAAGCCGAGCGCGCGCATCATCTATAAGGGCGAGACGATGCGCGGCCTCATCCAGGAGGCGGAGCGCGTGCGCGAATACGACGTCAACGTCCTGGTGGTGGGCGAGACCGGAACGGGCAAGGAGCTCTTCGCGCGGTTGATCTGCGAGGGCGGGGAGGGGGGGCGCCGCCCCTTCGTCGCGGTCAACTGTGCGGCCATTCCGGAGCACCTGCTCGAGTCGGAGCTCTTCGGCCACGAGTCGGGGGCGTTCACGGGGGCGACGCGCCGGCGCGTGGGCAAGTTCGAGCTGGCCGACGGCGGGAGCATCTTCTTGGACGAGGTGAGCACGATGAAGCTGGAGCTGCAGGTGAAGCTGTTGCGCGTCCTCGAGGAGCGCGAGTTCTGCCGGCTGGGGTCGAACACGCCGATTCGCTCGAACTTCCGCGTGGTCGCCGCCTGCAACCAGCCGCTCGAGAACCTGGTGGAGGCGGGGACCTTTCGCGAGGATCTCTATCATCGTTTGAAGGTCGTGCAGATCACGGTGCCGCCGCTGCGCGATCGCACGGAGGACATCCCGTCGCTGGTCGACTACTTCCTGCGCAAGTACGCGTCGGGCGGCGAGCCGAAGAGCATCGAGAGCGGCGCGATGCTCAAGCTCATCGAGTACGGCTGGCCGGGGAACGTGCGCGAGCTGGCGAACGTCGTGCGCAGTCTGGTCATCATGTCGCGGGGGCAGGTCATCGACGAGTCGAACTTCGCCTCCTGGCTCTTCACCGGGCGCGGCTTTCTCAACGGAAACGCGAAGTGCGTCGGCGTGAACGGCACGACGGGCGGCGCCCCGGTCAATGGCAACGGCGCGCGCAACGGCGCCGTGGTGCCGAGCACGCCCGAGACGGTCGAGTCGCTGCGTGAGCACGTGGCGCAGGCGGAGCAGCGCTGCATCGAGAACGCGCTGCGGGCGTACAACAACGATCGCACGAAGACCGCCGAGGCCCTCGGCATCGGCCGCACCACGCTCTATGCGAAGATGAAGGAATTCGGCATCGCCGAGAAGGAGCTTGTATGAAAGTGACCGAAGCGAATCGGAAGACGTTGCTGAAGCTCGCCTGGCCACTGATCCTGGCCAGCGCCTCCGACGTGATCATGACGACGGTCGATACCGCCTTCGTCGGCCGCCTGGGGACGGTGCAGATTGCCGCGGTGGGGTTGAGTGGAATCTTTGTTTGGGCCTCGTACAATTTCTTCAAGGGAACGATGCTCTGTGTCGGTGCGCTGTCGTCGCAGAACTTCGGGGCGGGGCGCTATCGGTATAGCGTGTATGCTTTGTATAATGGGCTCTTTTTAGCGATACTCTCCGCGGTAGCACTCTATTTCTACCGCTTCGCGGTTCCGCATCTGGTGTCGCTGATGCGACCGTCCGAGGCGGTCCAGCAGGCGGCCATCCAGTACACGACCATTCGCTTGCTCGGTGCGGCGGGCTTTCTCTGCGCGCTCGCATTTGCCGGTTTCTTCCGCGGTATCGGGAGCACGCGAACGGTGATGAAGGTGAGCATCTTCGCAAACCTGCTCAATGTCGTTCTCGATTACTTTTTCATCTTCACCCTTGGCATGGGAGTTGCCGGTGCGGCAACAGCGACTGCCATCAGCCAGACAACCTCCGCGGTTATCTATCTGGGCATCTTTGTCTTCGGTCGTCAGGAGCACTTCATCGGGGCGACGAAGCGGCTGGCGCTGAAATGGGGGGAGATGAAGAAGCTGTTGCAGATCGGCATTCCTTTTAATTTGAAGATCTTTTCCGAGGTTTTTGTTTTCTTCCTCTTTATGATGTTCATCGGACGATTGGGTGATGCGCAGCTTGCCGCAACGACGATCATGGTGCAGCTTCTCGTGTTGACAAATATGACGGCACTCGGTGTCGGCCAGGCGGGAGAGGTGATGGTCGGGCAGCTTATCGGTTCGAAGTGCCAGGGCGATGCGCATAACGCGGGCCTTTTGGCGATGAATACGAATATGATGTTTACACTCGGATTCTCGGCGGTTCTTCTCCTGATTCCTGCGACCATTTGTTCGGTCTTCAATCAGGACCCCATCGTCATCAACTATTTCCGCACGATCGTCATCTTCGGCGTTTTCCAGATTTGTTTCGATGGCCTGCAGATGGTGGCTGGTTGCTGTCTTGAGGCGGCCGGTGATACGAAGGTGCAGTTCTATTACATGATCGGCCTGGGCTATCTCCTTTTCCTGCCAATGCTCTACTACCTCACGTTCATTCATGGGTGGGGGATTAAGGGCGCCTGGCTCGCATCGGCGATCTTCTTTGTCACCCTTTCAGCAGCGATGTTCTACCGTTTCAAGCGCGGCAAGTGGAAGCAGATACATTTGGTGGAGGTATAGGTGGTTCAAAAAAGATCAATAGTTCTCATTGAAGCACCGGAATCGAAGGTGACGTATGAGCGTGATGGGCAGGAGCGCGTGTGCTCAGCGGTGCGTTCTCATTACCCCAAACAGTCCTTGCTCATGGTTGCTGCCTATCTTCGCGATTATTTCGATGTATCTATTGTTGATATGAAAATCGACGATGTGGATCATGAAGAGCTCATGAAGGAATACGATTACGGTCATGGACGAATGCGCGTGTATGCGAAGGGAAGGCAGCTCTCGTCGCTTGAAAAACAGGTGGAATCTGCAGATGTCATTGGAATCACATCAAACTTCACACGATCAGCCGGGGTTGTGGCAAGCATCATAAGAGCTCTGAAGCAGAAGCATCCATCAAAGAAGATTGTGGTGGGAGGTGTCGATGTAACGTTTCGTGCGAAGTACTATCTTGAGGCGGGCGCGGATCTTTGTGCGCTCGGTGATATTGATTACGCATTTGGTGAGACACTTCTTGCGCTCATTGATGGGAAGAATCCAGCCGCATCATCGGGGATCGCTTTTCAGGGGAGCGGAGGTGTGACGGTATTGCCAGCTGTACGTTCGAGTCGATATCGTACGCCGATCGATCAGATGCCATTTCCTGCTTACGATCTTATCGGCGAGAAATTGCATCAATACAACGAGCCACCGGAAGGTCCCTTGCCATGCGATGTGTCTGCGCCATATGCGTTTTTTATCACGTCAAAAGGATGTTATCAT
>CAYPII010000139.1:0-5234 GCA_964410765.1 uncultured Myxococcales bacterium
CTATTCCAGGATACCTCTTGGTGGCGGTAGTATCATTTAAGAAAAAAGGCTTGAACAGCCGATCGAAGTCCTCCCGGGCGATGCCGATCCCCGTGTCCCACACCGCGATTTCGATTTCATCGCCAGAGCGTTTGACCTTGATGCCGAACTTTCCGTCATCCGGTGTGAACTTGAGGGCATTCGAGAGAATGTTCGCGAGGATCGTACTCGCGATGGTCCTCTCCGTTTTGACCGCATCTGCACCGTCGGCAATCTCGACCGCGATGTCGATCCGGCGGGTCGAAGCCTCGGCTCGCATCGATGCGAGGCTGCCCTCGATGATCTCCGCAAGTGAGAAAATGCTAAGTCGTGTTTCTGGCATGGCGTCTTCTGCCTTGGCCATCGACATGACGGCTTCGACCATCGCTCGGATGCGTTCTCCGCTCTCGCCTATCGCCTTGACGTACGATCGCTGTTTGGCGTTTAGCGGGCCGAAGGACTCATCAGCCAGGACCTGGCAAAAGCCGATGATGGAGTTGAGCGGCGTGAGCATCTCATGTCGCGTACTCGCTAAAAACTCGCTCTTGGCCCGGCTGGCGGATTCGGCAACGCAACTCGCCTTCTTGAGTTCCAGCATGGTGTTCTCAAGGGAGCGACCTATGGCGAACTTTCTTTTTAAACACATCCAGAAAATGTAGAAACAGGAAACGAGAGCAAGAAAGGCTGCAATAATGCAGAAGTCGTCAGGTCCAAGTGGCATGTCCTTGTACTTCAACGGCTCGAAAGAGCGGTGAAGATCCCAGAGGACGATGGCCACCCCGGCCAAGAGCACGACCGCGACCAACGTCCAGAGGCGCGATGTGCCCGGGGTTTGTCGATGACGAATCACGCCTGCTCTCCTTTGCCGCCCAGATGTTTCTTCACGATCTCCGGCAAGGTGCGTGTGTCGATGGGCTTGGAAATGTAGTCGTCGAACCACGCTGCCAGGATCCTCTCGCGGTCGCCCGCCATGGCATAGGAGGTGACCCCGATAATCTTGATGGATTTAGTCGTGGGGTCTTCTTTGAGGATTTTTGTGGCATCGAAGCCGTTCATCATAGGCATCTGCACGTCCATGAGGATGAGGTCTGGCTTCTGCGTACGAGCCGCCTCCACCGCCTCCTTGCCGTTGACGGCCTCTATGACCTCGTGACCGTGATAGACGAGGATGTCGCGGAAGAGCATCCTGTTCTTTTCGTTGTCTTCAGCGACGAGAATCTTTGCCATACCACCTCCCCTGAAGAAGGTTAGATTGTAAACGCTATGCATCGCCCGGCTGCTTGGGCGCCAGAGGGATCCGCACCGTGAACGTGCTCCCCCGGCCGTACCCGCTTTCCACCGAAACGGTGCCGCCGTGCAGCTCCGCGAACCCCTTGACCAAAGCCAGTCCCAGACCAGTACCCTGATACCCCTTGGCGTAGGTGGTCTCGAGCTGGACGTATCCGCCGAAGAGCTTCGGGAGATCCTCCTGTTTGATCCCGATGCCGGTGTCAGCGACGGATATCTCCACGATCTCTCCGATCGTCGAGTCCCGAACTGTTTTTGCAGTCACCGTCACCGCACCGCCGTCGGGCGTGAACTTCATCGCGTTGGAGAGGAGGTTGAACAGGATCTGCTTGAGCTTGCGCTCGTCGGCCGTGATCGTGAGGTCCTCTTGGGCCGTCATCGCAAGGCTTAAGGCGATGCGGTGTTGGGCCGCCTTCTCCCGGAACATGCCCACCGAAGATTCCAGGGCATCGCGGAGCGCAAATGCGGTGGGGACGAAATCCATCCTGCCCGCCTCCACTTTGGAAAGATCGAGGACGTCGTTGATCAGCGAGAGCAAGTGCTGTGCGCTCTCCAGGACGTTCGCGACGTATGTTTGCTGTTTCTCGTTGAGGGGGCCGAACAGCCGATCCGCCAGGACCTCGCCGAAGCCGATGATGGAGTTGAGCGGCGTGCGCAGCTCGTGGCTCATGTTGGCCAGGAAGTCCGACTTGGCCTGATCCGACGCCTCCGCTTTTCTCTTGGCATCCCGAAGCAACTCCACCATGCGCTTGCTCTCCGTAACGTCACGCGCGACGGCGTAGATGAGCTTCTCCTCGATAAGGGGGAACGAACTCCAGGAAATCCACTTGTAAGAACCGTCCTTGCAGCGATAGCGGTTTTCGAATGCGTGGACCGGCGATCCGGCGGAGAGTGTGCGCATCGCCTCGATCGTCCCGATGCGATCGTCTGGATGGACAAATTCAATGAGGGGCTTCGACAAGAGAACATCCTTCGTCCAGCCGAGGGACCGCTCCCAAGCGGGGTTGAGCTGCTTGAAGACGCCGTCGAAGCCTGCGATGCAGAGCATATCGAGCGACAGGTTGAAGAAACGATCGCGCTCTTTCCTGGTTTGTTGCCGAAGCGCCTCAACGCGGCTGATCTGACTGGCGTTCCACCAAATGACAAGGGTGAAAATGAAGATACTTCCCATGATCATCAGTGCGACGCCGAAGGCGTGGCTAAAGATACCAAAATCGGCGCTTCTATACAGCAAACCCAGAAGCAAGGGCAACAGGACCGCGACGGGAAGGACGCGGCGCAGCCTCGTCCCTACAAGGTCGGGGGCAACCACCCGTTTCATCAATCCGCGATCAGGTCGGGCACACAGAAGCCCCACGAATGCCAAAAAGAAGGCGGCGGCCGTGTGGAGCGCCATCATCGTGAAGGGGACGCCGCCGGTCGCGAGTTTGCCGACGCCGGTGATATATCCTACAAATGTGAAGATACAGAAGGCGAGTCCGGCAATCGCGAGGAAGGGGGCGGGCCGCATGCCGCGCGGTGTTTCGACATCGATGGAGAGGATTGCGATGCCAAGAAAGGTGAAGCTCATCGCCGTGTTGAGGGCCATGCGACCCAGGTGGCTCGTGAAGACAGCACCCGGAGATTCGGCGATGAAAAACTGGTCGATCCTAAGGTTCACGCCGAAGAGGTATTCAAGTATCGTCAAGATACCGATGAGGGCCACCGCTGCCGCGCACACCTGTCCACAGCGGTATCTCAAGAGAGGATCGCGTCCCGGCTGGACCAGCCATAGAGAGAGGCCGGCGAGGGCGAAGCAGACGGCCGTGTTCACCTTCATCGTCACAAAATGGGGCGAGAGGCTTTTGAGGACACCGACGTCGAACACCCATCCCAAGAGAACGACGGCACCTACGGCAAAGATCGCGACGGCACAGACCCTCGCTAATCTACCGAGAGTCACAGCGATTTTCGCGTCTGAAAGGACCTTGGCTGGTTTCATATCGATCCCCCCAAGGACCGATGTGTTTATAATTCAATATTTTAGCCATGATGTCTATTTATTATGGAGAGAAAATTAATACCATCATTCGCTCGATCTAAACGCTTCCAAGTAGCCCTGGGCCTTGATGTTGCGGTCCCACATCCGGGCCAGGAACCTGCACGACCAAGTCCTGCGCATTCGGGGCAGGGCGTTCGAGAGGATGAATGGTCAGAGAACATGACTTTTCGGAGATTCGCAATAGTAGATATTACAATGATATCTATAGGTTATATTAGTCATTTTTATAGTGCCCGCCTTACAAAACTGATGTGTCATTTCGAGCAACTTCCTGATAATCAAGACGATAATAGGTCCATAGGGGGACATGCCTCATTTCAGGGAGGAAACAATGGGAAACCCAACTGGAGCCGTCAATCCTTATCGAAAAAGAACGATCGAGATGTCCATTGCGGAAGCGCAAGATATGCTCGGTGGTCTTCACGACATCGAATTCGCCGACAAGAAAAAGGGATTCAATGCTGACGAAGTCAACAAGGCGAACGCCTTTCTGAAGGAAAAGGGTATTCTCCGCGAGAACCAGGTCGGCACTAAAATCTTCATCGAGAGCTTCGCGTCTCAAGTGAAAACAGAACACTATGCGGCGAATTACAGACTCTACTTACGGTGTGGTGGAAAAGCTAAGTGCCGTGACAGCGAAATTAGAAAAACAATCGTTTCCATAAAGCTTTTTGAAAAGGGAGGAGAAGTCTATCTCGGAGAGATGACAGACGTACTCTACTACGAACCCAAAACAGAAAAGATCAAAACAAAGAAAGAAGATAATGATGTGCGGAATAAGAAATGATGCAATCTGGCAACGAGAGACAAACGAGAAAATGGGGAAAACATTGAGGAGAACGACATGTCAACTCTTACGGCTTATCTCGACAAAGCTGCGCTGGGCATAGAGCGCGTCGCCGCCGACATCAACGTATGGGCGCGGGAGGTGAGCGCCGAAGCACGAGCGGCGCAAGGCGAGCTACAGCGAGGCAGCGAGGAGTGTTACGGCTATGCGAACATTCCCAATGCGCTGACCAATGGAAAATGCGTTTTGGAGAGCCTGAAGATCACGAAGCGAATGGCGGATTTCAACGCCGATGTCGTCAAATACTTCGGCGATTCCCTTGCGTGGTATACATCCACGATCATATCGTCAAAGTAAGGCATCCCGCGGAATACATCATCTTCTGCCGAGGCATCCATTTATCTCCGAGTGACGAGGGCAAAGGCGTCACAGGTCATGGACCCGTGACGACCTTCAGATAACCCTGGGCCTGGATGTTGCGGTTCCAAATCCAGGCGAACTCCTGGAGATCGCGGATCAGCGCGGGCTTTGGGATTTTGCCGGACGACGGCATCAGGCGATGTATTTCGTCGGACGGCCAAGCTCCTTGAGCAGGGCATATATCAATCGACGGCCAAAGCGATCAGACGGCTTCCTCCCGCGCAAGCGGTCAGGAGCAGATATTCAGCTCTTACCAGATGTCTTTCCTCCGACCACAGATCGACCGGGCCAGGAACCTGCACGACCAGGTCTTGAACATCCGCGGTCGGGCGTTCGAGAGGATGAATGGTGGATCTTATTGATGTTTGCAGATTATAGTGACAATCCCCGTTCGTGCTGAGCCTGTCGAAGCACGACAGGTTCGCCCTTCGACGGGCTCAGGGCGAACGGATAGCGTCACTCTATTTCGCAGGACTCAATAGTTGTATGGTATACGTAGATGTACCACAGGTCATGAACCTGTAAGGCCAGAGCTACGGGGATTTGCGCCAGCCAGAGCCCCAGTTATCTCCCGTGCCTTGATAGTTGCCCTGGCTGTCTTTGCGCCAGCCCCTGCCCCAGTTATCTACTTATAGGAACTATCTCAAAATGAGAAGGTGGTGTCCGGCTGGATTGGTGTTG
>CAYPII010000140.1:0-5234 GCA_964410765.1 uncultured Myxococcales bacterium
CTCCTCAGCCACACCTGCAAGACGATCCCCAAGGAGATGCTGCACCTCCCCGGCCCCGACACGGTCGACCGGATCTACGCCCAAAGCGATCGGCCGACGCGCGCGCTCGGGAGTCTGGAGTGGCTCCTGCAGCATGGGCGGATGGGCGGCACCGGCTACGTCTCGATCCTCCCGGTCGATCAGGGGATCGAGCACACGGCGGGGGCGAGCTTTGCCCCCAACCCGATCTACTTCGATCCGGCCAACATCGTGAATCTCGCGATCGAGGGGGGCTGCAACGGCGTCGCCTCCACGCTGGGGGTGCTGGGCGCGGTCGCGCGCAAGTACGCGCACAAGATCCCGTTCATCTTGAAGCTCAACCATAACGAGCTGATGACCTACCCCACCACCTACGACCAGCGCCTCTTCGCCTCGGTGGAGCAGGCCTTCGAGATGGGCTGCGCGGCGGTGGGCGCGACGATCTACTTCGGCTCGGAGGAATCCGACCGGCAGATCGAGGAGATCAGCCAAGCATTCCAGCACGCGCACGAGCTGGGGATGGCGACGATCCTCTGGTGCTACCTGCGCAACAGCGCCTTCAAGAAGGACGGCACCGACTACCACGCCAGCGCCGACCTCACCGGGCAGGCGAACCACCTGGGCGTGACCATCGAGGCGGACATCATCAAGCAGAAGCTGCCGGAGAACAACGGCGGCTTTACGGCGATCAATTTTGCGAAGACGAGCCCCATCGTCTACGACCAGCTCACCTCCGACAACCCGATCGACCTGACGCGCTATCAGGTAGCGAACTGCTACATGGGGCGGATGGGGCTGATCAACTCCGGCGGCCCGTCGGGGAAGAACGATCTGCAACAGGCGGTCAAGACGGCGGTGATCAACAAGCGCGCCGGCGGGATGGGGCTCATCTCCGGGCGCAAGGCCTTCCAGAAGCCGATGGAGGAGGGCATCCAGATCCTCAACGCGATCCAGGACGTCTACCTCGACGAGAAGATCACGATCGCATAAGGATCGACGACGGCACGAACGAAGACGGGAGCGCCACGCGCTCCCGTTTTTATGTGCCCATCTCACACCCTCCGCCGTCCGTTCCGCGAGACCTACCGGGGGCCCTCCTACCGGCGCAGGCGCACTCGCTCACTATTCACCGCGAAAAATGCGTCGCTTCTGTCCAACCTGGCGTTCTCCCCGTCGACCGCCAGGTCGGAGAAGCGATCGCATTTTTCACGCTTCATACGCTCGACTCGTAGACGCGCTTTTATGCGCCGTACGAAGGGCCCCCGGTAGGTCTCGCGGGACGAACAACCCGTCGCTTGTCGGAAATCAGAGAAAGGTGACGCGGCGTTGGCGTTTCGAGGACTCCTCGCCATCGATCGGCGTCGCCGCCCGGAACGTCGGCGCCTGCTCCGCCATCGGCTCCTCCTCGACCGTCACCTCGTCACGGAGGGAGGCCGGCAGCAAGATGACCTCCGGCAGCAGATGGTGCACATCGGAGAGGAGCTCCCGCGCGCTGGCCGCGAGACGAGCGACATCCACCGGCTTTCGGAAGAAGGCATCCGCGCCGACGACGGAGCTCAGGCGCTCGAACTTCTCCTGCGCGAGCGAGCTGAGCATGATGATCGGCCGATTGACGAAGCGCTCGTCATACTTGAGCATCCGGCAGAGCGCAAAGCCGTCGAGCTTGGGCAGGACCGCATGTGTGATGACGAGCGCCACGTCTTCGCGCTGCGCCTCCTTGAGGCCACGCACGCCGTCCTCGACGGCGACGACGTCGAATCGCTTGCTGCTGAGTCGGTTGCGGAGGGAGTCGGCCAGGGTCACATCATCGCCGATGACGAGAATGCGGCGCGCCCCCGCAGCCGGCGATTGTTCGGAGCAACCGCCCATATTCCCTTTCATAACACAGCGTTCGCGAGGGGGCAATTCGAATTATACGACGCTTTTAAAAAAGCCGTTCTCAACGGGAAAAAACGGCTATTTTGACTTCCCCTGTGCGGCGACGGCGGCCATCGCCTTCTCCACCGCCTCCGGATCGCCCAGGTAGAAATGCTTGATCGGACGCAGCTTTTCGTCGAGCTCGTAGACCAGCGGCATGCCGGTGGGGATGTTGAGCTTGACGATCGCCTCGTCGGAGACGCCATCGAGGTACTTCACGAGCGCGCGAAGCGAATTCCCGTGCGCGGCGATCAGCACCCGCTTGCCGCTCTTGATCGTCGGCGCGATCCGCTCGTGCCAGTAGGGGAGGAAGCGGTCGACCGTGTCCTTGAGGCACTCGGTCACAGGGAGCTCCTCTTTTGTGAGCGCCGCGTAGCGCGGGTCGCGCCCCGGGAAGCGCTCGTCGTCCGGCTCCAGCGGCGGCGGCGGCGTGTCGTAGCTGCGCCGCCAGACGAGGACCTGGTCGTCGCCGAACTCCTTCGCGGTCTCGGATTTGTTCAGTCCCTGCAAGGCACCGTAGTGACGCTCATTGAGGCGCCAGTTCCGCTCGACCGGGATCCACATCAGGTCCATCTCGTCCTGTGCGATCCAGAGGGTGCGGATGGCGCGCTTGAGCACCGAGGTGAAGGCGATGTCGAAGGTGTAGCCCTCGGCGAGCAGCGTGCGCCCCGCCTCGCGCGCCTCCTCGAGTCCCTTCTCCGAGAGGTCGACGTCAGTCCACCCGGTGAAGCGGTTCTCTTTGTTCCAGATCGATTCGCCGTGTCGCAACAAGACCACCGTGTACATGCCGCCTCCTTGTATCGTTAGACCTTCCGCACCTCGACCAATCGCGTGATGTCATCCTTGCGCCCGTGCGCACCGCTGGCCAGGACGATGCGTTCGCCCGCGCGCACCAACCGCGCCTTGCGCGCCGCCTGCTCGGCGGAACGGAGCAGCTCGTCGACCGTCTCGAAGTGCGGCATCATGAGCGGACGCACCCCCCAGTAGAGCTGCATCCGCCGCGCGATGCCCTCCTCCTCGGTCGGGGCGATGATCATCGCCGCGGGGCGCATGCGGCTGACGTTGAGGGCGGTGCGCCCCGACCGCGTCGGGGTGAGGATCGCGCGCACGCCGAGCTCCGCCACCAGGCGCCCGGCCGCATTCGCCAGCACCTGCGCCTGTCGGGCGTCGTCGCCACGCAGCGGCTCCGGCTCCGGCAGCGGCGGCATCTCCCGCTCCGCCGCGCGCGCGATGCGCGCCATCGCCCGCACCGCCGTCGCCGGATTCTGCCCGATGCTCGTCTCCTCCGAGAGCATCACCGCGTCGGTCCCCTCCCAGACGGCGCCGGCGACGTCGGTCGCCTCGGCGCGCGTGGGACGCGTCGAGCGCACCATCGACTCCATCATCTGCGTCGCGGTGATCGCCGGCTTGCCCGCGCGGAGGCAGGCGGCGAGGATGCGCCGCTGTACGACCGGGATCCGGTCGAAGGACATCTCGATCCCGAGATCGCCGCGCGCGACCATCACCGCGTCGGCAGCGTCGATGATCGCATCGAGTTCGTCCAACGCTTCCGGCTTTTCGATCTTGGCGATGATGCCGATGTTCGGGGCGCGCTTCGCCAAAAGCCGGCGCAGATCGCGGACGTTCTTCGCCGCGCGCACGAAGGAGAGGCCGACGTAATCGACTCCCTCCCGCACCGCAAAGGCGGCGAGCTCGCGATCGCGCTTCGTCAGCGACGGAATCGGCAGCGCCACGTTGGGGAGGTTGACCCCCTTGCGCGAACGCAGCTCGCCCCCCGCCTGCACGCGGCAGACGACTTCTGTGCCGTGAACCGCGCGCACCGTCAGCGCGACGATCCCGTCGTTGAGAAATATCCGGCTCCCGCGCTTCACCGCGCGCGCGACGAAGCGATCGGGCAGGGGGAGTCGCTCGTCGGTCTGCTGCGTTCGGCCGCAGACGAGCGTCACCGTGCGCCCCGCCGTGAGGACGATCGGCTCCTCCGCCAACGCGCCCAGCCGCAGCTTCGGCCCCGGGAGGTCGAGGAGAATCGCGGTGGCAAGCCCCAGCCGCCGGGAGACATCGCGCACGAGCGCGATCATCCGACGGTGCTCCGCATCGTCGCCGTGTGCACCGTTGATGCGGACGATGTCGACGCCCGCCTTGAGCATGGCGGTGAGCTCCCGCTTTGTGGCGGAGCATGGTCCGATGGTGGCAACGATCTTCGTGCAATTCCAGGGCATGCGGTCCTCTCCGTCAGACGCCAAAGGATGTCCCGAGTGACCGCGCACAGCGCACGAGCGGGTGTCCCGGGGTGACCAGCTTGAGCCCCGAGACCGCCTCGGCCAGGTCGACCGACACGATCTCGGTGCCGCGCAGCGCGACCATCTTGCCGAAGAGCCCCTGTGCGGCTATGTGCGCCGCCATCTCGCCGTAGCGCGTGGCGAGCAGCCGGTCGGAGAAAGTGGGCGAGCCGCCGCGCTGCAGGTGTCCCAACACCGTCACGCGCGCCTCGATCCCGGTGCGCTTCTCCACCTCGTCGGCGACGCGCTGGCCGACGCCGCCCAATCGAATCGGATCGGGGCTGTCGGGGATCTGCTTGTGCACGATCATCCCCTCCCCCTCCGGGTGGCTCCCCTCGGAGGCAACGATGATGCTGAAGCGCTTGCCGCGCGCGCGCCGCTCCTCGATCGCCTCGACGACCTTCTCGAAGGAGAAGGGCATCTCCGGGAGGAGGATGATGTCGCCCCCGCCGGCGAGCCCGCCCTCCAGCGCGATCCAGCCGGCGTAGCGTCCCATCACCTCGACCACCATCACGCGGTGGTGCGACTGGGCGGTGGTGTGGATGCGGTCGATCGCCTCGGCGACGAAGCTCGCGGCCGTGTCGAAGCCGAAGGTCCGGTCGGTTGCCTTCAGATCGTTGTCGATCGTCTTGGGGACGCCCACGATGTTCGGAAAGTGCTCGGTGAGCTGATTGGCGATCGTGAGCGTCCCGTCGCCGCCGAGGCAGAAAAGCGCCTCAAGGTTCCAGCGGTCGAAGTTGGCGAGGACCGCCTCGACCTCGTTCGTCGGTTCACCCCCCTTGAGCGTATAGGCGAAGGGGTTGGCCTTGTTCGAGGTCCCGAGGATCGTCCCGCCACGCGCCAGGATGTTGGCGACGTCGTCGAAGCCGAGCAGCTGCATGCGCCCCTCGACCGCCCCCTCGAAGCCGTCCTCGATGCCGACGACCTCGAGGTCGTGGTCGGCGATGGCGATACGCGTGATCGCCCGAATAACGGCGTTGAGGCCGGGGCACTCGCCGCCGCCGGTGAGGATCCCGATCC
>CAYPII010000141.1:0-5197 GCA_964410765.1 uncultured Myxococcales bacterium
CTACGTTCACGTGCGGCTTATTCCTCTCGAATTTCTCTTTCGACATGGCGCCTCCCCAAAAGTTCGTCGTTCGTCGTTCGTTTTTTGTCGTTCGTCTTGTTCGCTGTTGACTGATTACTGCCGTCAGCGACCTTCCGTCTTCGCGATCACCTCTTCAGAGATGCTCTTCGGAACGGGCTCATAATGCGAAAAGTGCATGCTGTACGTGGCGCGCCCCTGGGTCACGCTGCGCAGGTCGGTGGCATAGCCGAACATACTGGCCAGCGGCACCCGCGCCGTGACGATCTGGGCGCCGGCGCGCATCTCCGACTTCAGGATGTGCCCACGGCGCGACGAGAGGTCGCCCGTCACCGATCCCAGGTACTCCTCCGGGACGACAATCTCGACCGACATCACCGGCTCGAGCAGGATCGGCGAGGCCTTGCGCGCCGCATCCTTCGTGCCGAGCGAGGCGCAGATCTTGAAGGCCATGTCCGAGGAGTCGACCTCGTGAAAGGAGCCGTCGAAGACGGTCACCTTCGCGTCGATCAGCGGAAAGCCCGCCAGTATCCCGCCGGTGAGCGCCTCCGCGGCACCCTTCTGGATGGCCGGGATGTACTCGCGCGGGATGCGGCCGCCGACGACCTCGTCGGCGAACTCAAAGCCCTTCCCCTTCTCGGTCGGCTCGATCCGGAGCCAGGCGTGCGCGAACTGCCCGCGGCCGCCGGTCTGCCGGACGTACTTCGATTCGACCTCGACCTTCTTCGTGATCGTCTCGCGGTAGGCCACCTGCGGGCGGCCGATGTTCGCGCCAACCCCGAACTCGCGCAGCAACCGGTCGACGATGATCTCGAGGTGGAGCTCGCCCATCCCGGAGATGACCGTCTGGCCCGTCTCGACGTCGGTCTCAACGCGGAAGGAGGGATCCTCGTTCGCCAGCTTCTGCAGCGAGAGCGAGAGCTTCTCCTCGTCCGCGCGCGTCTTCGGCTCGATGGCGATGGAGATGACCGGGTTCGGAAACTCCATCTGCTCCAGAACGATCGGATGTTTCTGATCGCAGAGGCTGTCGCCCGTGCGCGTGTAGTTGAGCCCAACCGCAGCGAGGATGTCGCCCGCCTGCGCTCGCGTGAGCTCCTCGCGCTTGTTCGAGTGCATCCGCATCAGGCGCCCGATGCGCTCGCGCTTGCTCCGCAGCGGGTTGAAGACCGTCTGCCCCTTCTCCAGCGTACCGGAGTAGACGCGGAAATAGGTGAGCTGCCCAACGTAGGGGTCGGTCGTGATCTTGAAGGCCAGGGCTGCGAAGGGCGCCTCCGGCGAGGATTCGCGCGTCAGCACCTTCTCCTCGTCGTCCGGATCGGCCCCCTCCACCGGCGGGAGATCGACCGGGGACGGGAGGTAGGCGACCACCGCGTCGAGCAGCTTCTGCACGCCCTTGTTCTTAAAGGCGGAGCCGCAGAAGACGGGAACGATCTTCATCGCGATCGTCGCCGCGCGCGCCCCGCGCACCAGCTCCTCCTCCGAGAGGTCGTGGCTCTCCAGATACTTGTGGAGGAGATCGTCGTCGATCTCCGCCACCGCCTCGACGAGCTTCTCGCGATACTCCTCGACCAGCGGCGCCATCTCCTCGGGGATCGGGATCTCGTGGAAGATCGACCCCTTCTGCTCCTCGTCATACTCGAAGGCCTTGCGGGTCAACAGGTCGATGACGCCGCGGAACTTGTCCTCGGCCCCGAGCGGAATCTGGAAGGGGATCGCATTCGCCTTCAGCCGCTCGTGCATCATCCGCACGCAGCGGAAGAAGTCGGCGCCGACACGATCCATCTTGTTCACGAAGGCGATCTTCGGCACGCCATAGCGATTGGCCTGCCGCCAGACCGTCTCGGACTGCGATTCGACACCGGCGACGGCGTCGAAGACGCCGACCGCGCCGTCGAGCACGCGCAGCGAACGCTCGACCTCGACCGTGAAGTCGACGTGGCCCGGGGTGTCGATGATGTTGATGCGATGGTCCTGCCAGGAGCAGGTCGTCGCGGCGGAGGTAATCGTGATGCCGCGCTCCTGCTCCTGCTCCATCCAGTCCATCACCGCGGTCCCCTCGTGGACCTCGCCGATCTTGTAGGTGATCCCGGTATAGAACAGAATGCGCTCCGTCACCGTGGTCTTGCCCGCATCGATGTGGGCAATGATCCCGATGTTGCGCGTCTGCTGCAGCTGTTCGTTCGTGCCGGCCATTCGTTTCCTTCGATCTCTCTGCGGCCTCGCGGCCGCTCGTACACCATGCTGTCAAAGAGCGCTGCGCTCCTGACGTGTTACCAGCGATAGTGCGCAAAGGCCTTGTTCGCCTCGGCCATGCGATGTGTGTCCTCGCGCTTCTTTACGGCGTTGCCGCGGTTCTCCAGCGCGTCGAGCACCTCGCCGGCGAGCCGGTCCGACATCGTGCGCTCGCCGCGGCTACGCGCCGCCGCCAACAGCCAGCGGAAGCCCAGCGAGACACGGCGGTCGTTGCGGACATCGACCGGCACCTGATAGGTGGCGCCGCCGACGCGGCGTGAGCGCACCTCGATGACCGGCTTGATGTTGTCCATCGACTGTTTGAATATCTTCACCGGATCGTCGCTCTTCTTCTGCTGCAGGACGTCGAAGCAACCGTAGACGATGCGCTCGGCGGTCGACTTCTTGCCGCCCCACATGATCGAGTTGATCAGCTTGGCGACCAGCGGATCGCCATACTTCGGATCCGGCGTGATCTTCCGCTTCAAACTGGCTCTCTTTTTCCGTGGCATGAAAAACCCTCTCTTACGTTGATCCGCGCTCGATCTGCGTTGCGGATCCGCGTTTGATCAGCGTCATTTCGGCTTCTTCGTCCCGTACTTCGAACGGCTCCGGCGGCGGTTCTCGACACCCGTCGTGTCCAGCGTGCCGCGCACGATGTGGTAGCGCACGCCCGGGATATCCTTCACGCGGCCGCCGCGCACCATCACCACCGAGTGCTCCTGGAGGTTGTGGCCCTCGCCCGGGATGTAGGAGGTAACCTCGATCCCGTTGGTGAGGCGAACGCGCGCGACCTTGCGAAGCGCCGAGTTCGGCTTCTTCGGCGTCGTCGTGTAGACGCGCAGGCAGACGCCGCGGCGCTGCGGACAGCGCATGAGCGCCGGCGATGCCGTGCGCGTCTTGAGCTGCTTGCGTCCCGTCCGAATAAGCTGGTTGATCGTCGGCATAAAACCCCACTTTGCGTCTTTTCAGGCGACGCGAGCCTATCGGAAAATGCTTCGTTTCCAGGATGTTATGCGCCTTTCGGCGCGCATTCCCTGACGAGGGGGCGGGAATCTAACGAAAGGGTTTTCCAAAGTCAAGGAAATTACGGGCACTTACGGCCCCTTCCCGGACTTCAAGCACTTTCTCAGATCCTATCCCGCAACGTCTTGACTGGTCATCAGTTCCGCCTCGGGGAGCGTCTCCTCCTCGGTGATCTCCGGCTCGTCGACCTCGATCTCGTAGCCCTTGTAGCGTCGCAGCCCCGTCCCGGCCGGGATGAGGCGGCCCATGATGACGTTCTCCTTCAGCCCCCGGAGGTAGTCGACCTTGCCGGAGACGGAGGCCTCGGTGAGGACCTTCGTCGTCTCCTGGAAGGAGGCGGCGGAGATAAAGCTCTCGGTGGCGAGCGAGGCCTTCGTGATGCCCAGCAGCATCGGCTCCGCAACCGCCGGCTGCTTCCCCTTCGCCCGCAGCCCCTCGTTGATCTCCTCGAAGAGCTGCTTCTCGACCTGTTCCTCCTCGAGCCACGTGGTGTCGCCCGGATCGACGATGCGCACGCGGCGGAGCATCTGCCGGACGATCGTCTCGATGTGCTTGTCGTTGATGCGCACGCCCTGGAGGCGGTAGACCTCCTGAATTTCGTCCACGAGATACTTCGCCAGCTCCTTCTCACCCAGCACCGCCAGGATGTCGTGCGGGTTCGTCGAACCGTCCATGAGCGGCTCGCCGGCGATGATGTGGTCGCCCTCGCGCACGGAGATGTGCTTCCCGCGCGGGATGAGGTACTCCTTCGGGTCGCCGATCTCCGGCGTGACGATGACCGAGCGCTTGCCCTTTACGTCCTTTCCGAAGGAGACGACGCCGTCGATCTCGGAGATGACCGCATGGTCCTTCGGCTTGCGGGCCTCGAAGAGCTCCGCGACGCGCGGCAGACCGCCGGTGATGTCCTTGGTCTTCGTGGTCTCCCGCGGGATGCGCGCCACCACGTCGCCTGCCTGGACCTGGTCGCCCTCGGAGACGGTGATGTTCGCGCCCACCGGCATCAGATACCGGGCTTCGCCGCGTCCGGAGGGAAGCGTCATCGTGTTGCCCCCCTCGTCCTTGACCGAGAGGCGCGGGCGGCTGTTCGGGTCCTTCGAGGCGATGATGACCTTGCGGGCCAAGCCGGTGATCTCGTCGACCTGTTCGGACATCGTAAGGCCCTCGATGATGTCGCCGAACTTCACGATGCCCGAGACCTCGGTGAGAATCGGGACCATGTAGGGATCCCACTCGGCGAGCAGCTCACCCGCCTTGACCTTCTCGCCCTCGTCCTTGAGAAGGTAGGCGCCGTAGGTGAGTTTGTAGCGTTCGCGCTCGCGGCCCTCCTCGTCGGAGATGATGATGGCACCGTTGCGGTTCATGACGGTCAGGCGTCCGTCCTTGTTGCGAACGCGCTGGACGTTCTCGAACTTGACGATGCCGTCGTGGCGCGTCTCCAAGGTAGACTGCTCGACGCGCCGCGAGGCGGTGCCGCCGATGTGGAAGGTCCGCATGGTCAGCTGCGTGCCCGGCTCGCCGATCGACTGTGCGGCGATGACGCCAACCGCCTCGCCGACGTTGACCAGATGCCCACGCGCCAGGTCGCGCCCGTAGCAGCGCGCACAGACGCCGTGCTTCGCCTTGCAGGTGAGCACCGAGCGAATCAGGACCTTCTCGAGCCCGGAATCCTCGATCTTCTGGACGAGCTCCTCGTCCATCATCTCGCCCGCCGCCACGATGACCTCGTCGGTGTACGGATCGCGGACGTCCTCGAGGGCCACGCGGCCGAGGATGCGCTCGGAGAGCGCCTGGACGACCTCGCCCCCCTCGACGAGCGCGCTGACGACGACGCCGTCGAGCGTGCCGCAGTCCTCCTCAACGATCGAGTTGTCCTGCGCGACGTCCACGAGACGGCGCGTGAGGTATCCGGAGTTCGCCGTCT
>CAYPII010000142.1:0-5171 GCA_964410765.1 uncultured Myxococcales bacterium
ACTCATGTTTTCAGTGCCGGAAATCAGCCGCTTCCACAGAAAATCCGGAAGAACCAAAAAAGTCGACCGACCAGAGGTCGCGGAGGAACCGTTCCACATCGAGTCCCTCCTCTTCAACCAGACGCCGCAGCAGCGCCATGTCGATCGAGACATTGTGCGCGGACTGATCGTTCACCCTCCGCGTGCGGGGCGAAGCCCCCGCATGATCCCGCGCCGCAGCGATGAGCTGCTCATAGCGCTTCATCGCCGCCGCACGCACCTCTCCGGCACTCATCATGATGCACCTCCTCGTGCGATCCGTATCGGCGTGCCGTGAAAAACGTTGTGCTGCGCGTGAAGAATGCGTATCCCCGCGGATACGGAGGATTCATGGAGCGCAGACCAATCGCCATCATCGGCGTGGGCAACTACCTCATGGGGGACGAGGGGGTGGGCATCCACGCGATCACGCGGCTGGAGGCGGAGCCCTGGCCTGAGGGGGTGGAGCTCATCGACGGCGGAACGCCGGGGCTCGCACTCATGTACCTGCTGGAGGGCCGCGAGCTCGTGATCCTCATCGACTGCGCCGACTTCGGCGCCAAGCCGGGGGCGATCGAGGCGTTCGACCCCGAGAAACTGGCGCGCGACGAGCGCGCCGAGATCAGCTTGCACGCAACCGACCTGCTCTCCTCGCTCACGCTCGCCAAACAGCTGGGCGAATCGTATCCGAAGCGTATCCAGATCGTGGGGATTCAGCCGAAGACGATCGCGATGGGCACCGCCCTCTCGCCCGAGGCGCAAGGCGCCCTGGAACACCTCCCCGCCTTCCTGCGGGAGCTGCTCCCGACGACGTGAGCCGGACGGCTGCACGACCCCGATTCCATCGCACACGCCGCCGAAAAAAACTTCGTCCGTCATCACTGGAAGTCGACCCCGGCACCTGCAACGGAACGCCCGAGAAAACTGGCATCGGCGGTTCCGCTCACCGTCGCAAAGGCATCCGACGGAGAGAGCGCATCCCCGACAAACGTCGGCCCTCCGAGGAAGAGATACGCCTGGCCGCGATTCGTTCCACCGACGTCAGCCGTGTATGCCCCGATGAGGAGATCCGACCACCCATCGCCGTTCACATCGCCCACACCATCGATGGAGATATAGCCCCCCAGCCAGTCACCGTCGTTTGCCCCCGTCACGATGGCATCGGCGTCGCTCATCGCGAAGACGCCCGCAAATGTCGCGCCGCTGAAGAAGCAGGCCTGGCCACGATCCGCATCCGCCGCACCGCCGGCATCAGCCTTCGTCGCCGCGACCAGAACGTCGTTGCGCCCATCGCCATCCACATCGCCCACGCCGGCGACCGCGCCCAACCAATCGTAGTCCACCGCTCCGGAAACCGTCGCGATGGCATCGGTCGTCGCTGTCGCACCCGAGAGCGTCGCGCCGCTGAAGAGATACGTTGCACCGCGCCGCGTTCCACCGCTGGCGGCATAATACGCACCGACGAGGACATCATACCGACCGTCGCCGTCCACGTCGCCCGTTCGAGCGATACGAGCGAGATAATCCTTGTCGTTTTCCCCTGATCCGGTGATCGTCGCAAACGCATCCGTGGGGCTCATGCTTCCCGAGAGTCCCGTGCCGCTGAAGAGATAGACCCGGCCCCGCAACTTTTCGTCGTCACTCGCGTAGGGCGCCCCGACGGCGATGTCGTCGACCCCGTCGCCGTCCACATCGCCGACACCGGCAACCGCATATCCCAGATAATTCTCATCCACCTCTCCGTTGATGACGGCGTCGGCGGAGAGGGCCGCCCTCGTCCCCGTCAGCGTTGGACCGCCGAAGAAGAAATAGGCGCGCCCCCGATTTAGACCGCCCCCCGCCGCATTGGAGGCACCAATGAGAAAATCGTCACAGCCATCTCCGTCGATATCGCCCACCCCTGCAAGCCCGCGCCCGAACCAATCGTTCGCATCCTCTCCGGAAAACGTCGCGAAAGCATCTTCGGCGGACACCCCGCCCACGAGCGCCGATCCGCTGAAGAGGTACACCCGCCCCGTCTTCGCGTCGGCCTCAAATGCACTGACGAGGACGTCCGCATATCCATCGCCATCCACATCGCCCGCACAGGCGACGCGCGACCCGAGATTGGAGGATTCCGAATCGCCGCTGATCGTTGCATCCGCATCGACGGGAGAGAGGTTGCCCAAAAAACTCGCACCGCTGAAGAGATACGCCCGCCCCCCCTCTCCGGTCCCGTCCGCGCCGATGAAGATGTCCGGCGTGCCATCGCCGTCCACATCACACCTCGTCATCGTCGTAAAAGTGCCGTTCATCGCCCCGATCGCCGCATTCGATTGCGTCCGTGCAGCCGCGGAGACCGTCACGCGGTATTCCGTTGCGAAACGCAGATTGGATGAAGGCGTAAAGGTAGCGATGGCATCGGTCTCGTCCCAACTGAAGGCCCCAACGACCGCTTCCTCTTCGACATCGATCATCGAAAAGGCCGCTTCGACGGAGTCCCGATCCATCTCCTCCACAAATGTCATTTCGACCGAAGGACGCACCGGCGCGGGGGAAACCACAGTATCCAGGAGATCGCGTCTCTCCCCGTTGAGCGTCACGAGGTGCATATCGTCGCTCAGCGGCTCCTCCCCATCATCGCTATCGGCATCGTCTTCAAAACCCAGCATGTCGTTCGCCGTCGGAATCCGCCCATCCCATGCGTTGCAGAGGCCATCGCCGTCGTCATCCCCATACCCCAAGGAGGCGCAGGAGAGCATCTCCTCACACAGCTCGGAGCCACACGGCGTATCGTCCTCCGCTCCGACGAGACCGTCGTCGTCGATATCCACGGCTGCCAGATAGTCGCCACTAAAACTCGCCGCCCCTCCTTCGATCGTGACCACGCCGATATCGATCGCCGTCGCACCGGAGGAGATCGGAAAGACGCTGCCGAATGCCGACAGGAGCGTCGCCACGAAGCCATCGGCGTCGTCGATGAAACTGACGACATAGTACTTTCCGACGAACAGTTCGAGCGTGAATTGACAGTCATCGAGCACATCGGCGGTTGCACTCGTCCCGTCGGTTGCCAGGGCGATGACGTGGGCAACGCCGGAACACGCAACCGCCGTCTCGCGGAAGAATGATGACGAAGAGAGGACAACTGCATCTGGCCCTGCGATGTTCCCCGTCAGCGAGCGCGTTTCGACGGCAAGTTCCCCGCTCTCAATATCCGCGTGTGTCGAAGAGCCGGAACAGCCGAAGGATGCATATGTCCCCGCCAACACCACGAGCGCCGTCATTGTCGAAAACAAACGTCTCATGACAGCCCTTTCGGCTCCCGTCGCCCCTAGTCGTTGAGCATGATCGCCGCAACCTTTCCGGTCACGTCTATGCTTGCAGTGTCGATCGCACCGTCGTTGTCATAATCACCGACGGCAACGTCCCCAATGTCATCGAGGTCCGTTTTCACAGTGTACTTTGCAACCGCGCCAAAGGTCCCGTCCCCGACACCGGGCAGGATCGAGATACTGCTATCCCCAACATCCTCGTTGCATGGCATCACGAGATCCAGGATACCATCGCCGTCCATATCGACGGCTGCCAGATCCCTCGGCTCACTTCGATCCCCCTCATCCACGGAATACTTGCTGACCGCACCGAAGGTTCCATCTCCCGCACCGAGAAAGACGGCGCCGTATCCGACGAATCCCGCCCCCCAGTACGACACCGCAAGATCCAGAACCCGATCGCTGTCGAAATCGCCCGCGACCAGTCCCCCGAGGGTGGACAGGTCCGCATCGACGGCATATGCCACCGCATCCGCAAACGTCCCATCCCCCGCCCCCAGCAGGACGGAGAGGTTCTTGCTGGTGGCGTTTCCGGAGACGAGATCGAGATCGCCGTCGTCGTCGAAATCGCCGGCGGTGACGTGCAGCGGTGCCGTTCCCACATCATAGGAGACAGCCGCACCAAAACTCCCATCACCCTCCCCCAGCAGGACCGAAAGTGTATTGCCGCCGTTGTCGGCCGTCACGATATCGACGTTTCCGTCGCCATTGAAATCCGCCACCGCGATCCCTCTCGGATTCGCTCCCACAGCAAAGGAAGACGACGCTCCGAAGGTCCCATCCCCGACACCGAGGAGAATCGAAACATCCGAATTGCTGGAATTCGCCGTCGCGATATCGAGGTCTCCATCGCCGTTGAAGTCCGCCGTCGTAATGGCGTAGGGGGCATTCGCGATGACGCCGGATGAGCTGTAGAGAACGGCCGCGTCGAAGGTCCCGTCTCCGTTTCCGAGCATAACGAAGACGCGAGGAACGGGGGGGCCGATGGCAGCAAGGCCGCCCGCAACGAGGTCCAGATTCCCATCGCCGTCGAAATCGCCGGCAACGATCGGCGCTTCGAGGCCTGCGGTCGCTGCGGAGAGATCTACGGACGATTCCCAGGAGAGCGTCCCAGCGCTCTCCGCGACGAAGATATTCGTCCCCGCCTGACCCTCCACGAGATTGGTCAACAGGTCGCCGTCGAAATCGGCAACGTCGTCAGCTGGATCGGTGGGATCCATTCCGATGTCCGCAATCGTGATCGAGGTCGGAATGGTGAACGTCTCCGTTCCCCCACGGTAGAGGACCACGTTCGAGGAATTGAGCTGAATACTCCCCTGATTGTTGAGCAGCGGCACAGCGCCATTCACATACTCAACCCCATCTGTCACCCCTCCCCGATCCAGGTCGTTCACCGCAAAGGAAACCGATGCGAAGGCCGCGCATCGATATGTGACCGTCGATGACGCATAGGCCGCATCCGGAACCGTGGCCGCGCCGTTGAGGGACAATGCCCTCGTCGACGCATCGAACGCTAACCATGCCGGGAGATCGCTCACCGAATAGACAACCGGAATCTCCAACGGGGATTCGTCGGCCTGCGTGCAGGGCGGCAGCGTGATGGCCCCGAGCGCATTGCCGGGGACCATACCGGAAGCGTTGTTCTCCCCCAACGACTCCACGACCGCCGCGATGCTCGGCGCCGCCACCGTCGAACAGGTGACGGCCACATCGGCGATGTCCGCTCCCGAAATCGTTCCCTCCCCATCCTCGACGGCGCAGTACTTCGCATCGGGCTGGGTCGAGACTGTCCCGTCCCACCTATCCAGACCCCCCTTCGTCCCAGCAACTTGGGCCCCC
>CAYPII010000143.1:0-5151 GCA_964410765.1 uncultured Myxococcales bacterium
CATCCGACTACGACCGCGAGAAGCTCAAGGAGAGGCTGGCGAAGCTCGTTTGGGGCGTGGCCGTCATCAACGTCGGCGCGGCGACCGAGAGCGAGATGAAGGAGAAGAAGGCCCGCGTCGAGGACGCGCTGCACGCGACCCGCGCAGCGGTCGAAGAGGGCATCGTGGTCGGCGGCGGCGTGGCGCTCATCCGCGCGACGTCGAACCTCGACGGCCTGAAGAACAAGTGCTCCGAGGGCGAGTGGGAAGGCGTGGAAATCATCAAGCGCGCCTGCGAGTACCCCTGCCGTTGGATCGCGAACAACGCCGGCTGGGAGGGCGCGATCGTCGTCAACCAGGTGAAGGCCGGGAAGGGCAACGAGGGCTTCAACGCCCAGACCTGCACCTTCGGCGACCTGCTGGAGAACGGCGTCATCGACCCGACCAAGGTCGTGCGCTCCGCGCTGCAGAACGCCGCCTCCGTGGCCGGCCTGCTCATCACCACCGAAGCGATGGTGACCGATCAGCCGAAGGAGGAGTCCGCGGCTCCGGCAATGCCGGGCGGCGGCATGGGCGGCGGGATGCCGGGGATGTACTAGACGGCACTCACCCTAAAAGGGACGAACGGCCCGGGAGCGCTCCCGGGCCGTTTTTTTTGCGCCTCCGCGGGCGGTCCAACAGTTGACTCCAATAAAATCAACGTGTTACTATGCGCCCACATCGAACGAGGGCGCATGCGCATTCGGGGGGTCCCCAGAGCGGGCAGCTGGCTACGAGCCGTCGCGATCGCCGTTGGCGTCGCCGCGGCTCTTGTCGTCCTCCCCTCGCCGGCCTTCGCCATCGACTTCTCCGTCCACGGCTATTATCGCAACCGCGTCGTCGGCAACGATGACCTCGACCTGCAGAAGTCCAATTCGAACATCCCCTATCCGAACGATCGCTTTGGCTTCATCAGCTACAACCAGATGCGCCTGCGCCTGGAGCCGAACCTCAAGCTCGGGGACAACTTAGCGCTGCACGCCACCTTCGATATCCTCGACAACGTCCTCTTCGGCTCGCAGGAGACGCGACAACTCAACATCATCGCGCCGGTCGTCGGCGAGCAGGTCCTCCCGCCGGGCGCGGGTTCATTCTATATGACCGGCCCGAGCACCGTCGGTGAGAACGGTGCGATCAACGTCCGCCGCATCTGGGCCGACATCCTCACCCCGATCGGCCTCTTTCGCATTGGGCGCCAGCCATCGCAGTGGGGGTTGGGCATCTTTCAGAACGACGGCAACGGTCTGCAGGACGACTTCGGCGATACCGCCGACCGCATCCTCTATCTCATCCAGTACGACATCCCCGGCACCGGGGCGATGAGCGGGGGGCTCCTCTGGGATATCGCCTACGAGGCGCAGTTCGACCCGCGCATCACGGGGCTGGCAACCGCGCCGACGTCGAACAGCCGCGACACGCAGCAATACGCGGCCTTCGTCATGTTCGACAACCCCTCGGCGACCGTCGGCGTCTTCGGGGGACTCCGCCGTCGCAACGGCCCGGATGGCGCTACGACGATGACGGTGACCGACGCGCTCGGCAACGAGGTTGCGGCCGGCATCGACGGCGACACGATGCTCTACTTCGCCGATCTCTACGCGCGCTACAGCTGGGGGAACTACAAGTTCCAGCTCGAGGGGCTCTACATCGGCGGCGACGTCTCCACGGGGCTCGCGCTGGATGCGATTCCCTTCCAGGGGCTCGGTGCCGGCGAGGGGATCATCCAGCTTCCGCCGAAGCAGGACATGCAGGTCTTCATGGCGGCCTTCGAGGCGGAGGCGGAGTACAAGTTCGGTGGCTCGTGGAAGGCCCAGGTGGGCTATGCGCCGGGCGACTCCACGCCGCTCTCGCAGAAGATTACACAGCTGGGCTTCCGCCCCGACTACCAGATCGCGCTGCTGCTCTTCCACATGCCGCTCGGCAGCTCGCCTTCGCTCTATGGGCAGAAGGCGGGAGGGACCGGCGGGACGGAGTACCTGGCGGGCGGCAAGTCGGTGACGGGCAACTACGTCAACAACGCGTTCTACTTTACGGCGGGGTACAAGCACCGCTTCACCTTCAAGAACTCCCCCTGGGTCGACTGGTTTCGCGTGGGCGGCAAGGTGATCACCGCGTGGGCGCCGAAGAAGAACACAAACATCAACTTCTCCGACCTCATCCCGCAGGCGGGCAACTGGCCGGCGCTCTCGGACAAGGCGAGCTCGATGTGGTCGCGCTGGTACGGCCTGGAGTTCGACCTTTCGGTGGAGGCGCAGCTCTTCAACAACCTCTATACCGCGCTCGACGGCGGCATCCTGGTGCCGGGACGCGCCTATGCGATCGATGTCAACCTGATCGACCCCGGCTCGATCGTCGAACCGATTCCGAAGGACAATCCCGAGCTCGCCTGGATGTTCCGCGTGAGCGCCATTCTGCAATTCTGACGTGATCGGTGAAAAAGAAAACCCCGGCTCCGTCGAGCCGGGGTTTTTTGTTGCTGCCGCTATGCGGCGAGCGCGTTGCGCTTGGTGAGCATCAGGATCCCGATGATGACCGAGAGGATCCCCACCGCGATCTGCACGAACGGCGTTCCGCCGAAGAGCTCCGTGAGCGTCGCGTTGATCGGCGGGATCGTGTGGACCAACCCGCCCACCAGCAAGAGCACCGCACCAAATGTCACCATGTTCATCGCTTCCTCCTTCGAAGATGCGGCCGCCGCCGCGAGGCCATCTCCTGGTCTCGTCGGGGAGCCGCGTGAGCCCCTCCGCGCCGGGCTCGTGCGCGCCCGGGGAAGGGGAGGTGCATCCGCCATTTCAAGGAACGATGGGGGCTATTGTACGGAAGCGCTCGGTGCGCTCAAGGAAATAATCGTCTAACTATATGATATTGCGTCATAAATTACGCAGCGCGTTGAGGGGGTGCGAATGCGGGGAAGTGGCTGTGCGATCGAGGGAATCGGGGAATGTTCCGAGCGCTCGGCATGACGCGGCATTTCAGGAAGGAGTAAAAAAAGAGCTGGTGCCAGCGCGTTCGGCGGAAAGGAAGAGCGGTATCCTGCTCTTCGGACGCAAAAATGCGGTCAGCGCGCCCGGGAGGATTCGAACCCCCGGCCCCTTGATCCGTAGTCAAGTGCTCTCATCCGCTGAGCTACGGGCGCGCTGACCGCACCTTTTTGGGAGGCGGCACCCTAGCCACAAACCCCCGACCTGTCAAGCTCTCCGGTGGGTCGCCCCCTTTTCGTACCCCGGCGAAATCATTGCGGTTGACAATGCGCGTCCCCCCGATTTCACTCCCCTCCGAAAGGAGTTCGCCATGAAGCGCATAGCCCTCGTCGCCGCCCTCTCGATGGTCCCAGGCCTTCTGGCCGGGCCGCTCGGCGCCACGCCGCCCAACGCCATCCACGCCCACTATGAGAGCGATCGTGGCGAGCTGCACGTCACCGCCGAGCACCCGGTGAGCGACCGGAAGGAGCACTTCGTCCGCGAGGTCGTCGTCGCGAAGAACGGCCGGCAGGTCGCGGAGCTCTCCTTCGACTTCCAGACGAGCAAGCGCAACCAGACGATGCCCCCCTTCCGGATTGATGCCCGTCCGGGCGACCGTCTGACGATCACCGCGCGCTGCAACGAGGGCGGCGAGGAGACGTTCACCCTCGTCGTCCCCGGCCCCGCCCCCGCTGGCGAGTAGGATCCATCGCATTCTCCCGTCCGCGTTCTCCGTCGAGAAAGCTTTGTCAGAATATGCAGAAACATCCCTTCGCATCCATCCGATAACGAGAGAGAACGGGGGAGGCATTCTTCACGGGAGGAGTTATGTCGATTATCGGAACTGTTCAGTCGTTTCTTCGGGATGTTTGCGCGGAGGCCGAAACGGCGGCGCGCGAAGGGGCAGCGGAGGCAAAGGCGGTCGTGCAGGAGGCGGCGGATGAGGTCGGGAAGGCCATCCCGCAATTCGTCGCGGAGCTGATGCCGGATTTCCCCGAGGAGCGCGAGGAGATCGGGGGCGTCGTTCGGGAGAACAGGCCGTCGCCCGATGAAAAGCAGCGTCAAAAAGCCGAGCAGGCGCGCCGAATGAGTTGGACGGCGTGGGTCAAGGAGGCGAGAGACGATCTCGAAGAAAAAAAATCTCTTCTAGTCAGTGAACTCTCAAAACCTGTTCGCCCTATACCTGGTTATTCCGCAGGAGATATGAGGGGGTGGCCGGCAGCGTATGCGAAAAGATCGCGCATGGTATATGCAGCTGATCAGCGCGTTCAATATGCCCGTCGACGTCTCAATGGTGTACACGACCACCTGCGTTCCCGGATCGCGGATCACATGCGGGATTACCGCGACTTCTTTACATTCCTCGGCGGTTCGACGCACGAAGAGATCAACGGAGCGAACTACGGCGAGAAAGCGGTGGACGCCGCCTTCAACGAATTGCTCAGCGGCATCGAATAGGAATTTGTTTCAGAGCAAAAAAACGGGAGGCCGAACGGCCTCCCGTTCGTCATCGGGCCCCCTTATTTCTTTTCGAGATACTTTTTGAGGGGGAGCAACTCCTCGCTCGCCGTCTTCCAGACGACGTCCACGTCGACGCCGAAGTATTGGTGGATGAGTCTATGACGGAGTCCCGTGATGGAATGCCAGGGGATGGGGCTGTCGCCGACGAGCTCAGATGGAAACCTGCCGGCGGCCTCGCCGAGGATTTCAAATTGGCGAATGACCGCATCGATCGTCTTGTCATCGGCGAGGAATGCCTCGCGGTCCATCCCCTCGATGTAGCGTTCGATGCGATCGATCGCGTCGATCATATGCTTCACGAAGACGTCAGGATCCTTCTTCATAGAGGACCTCACAGGAGTCGAGGATATCGTCGCTGAGGTGCGGGGAGAGGGAGTTCTTCGTCACGATGTCGATGCGGTGATCGGTGGGGAGCAGCCCCTCGAGCTTCGCTTCGATCGCCTCCAGCGTGAAGAGCGAGACCGGCTCACGAAATTCGAGCAGCACATCGATATCGCTCTCATCGGAGAAGTCATCGCGCAGGACGGAACCGAAGAGCGAGAGGCGTGTGATGCCGTGTTTCCGACAGAACGCTGCGAGCTCTCCGCGCGGAATCGCAAAACGTTTCTCGAGGAGCTTGTTCTCGGCACCGACGAGGAGGGCACGCTCTTCT
>CAYPII010000144.1:0-4959 GCA_964410765.1 uncultured Myxococcales bacterium
TGCTCCTCATTCTCCTTGAGCAACTTGAGCGCGTCATCGTCGAGCCGCTCGTCGATGCGCGCGATGATGACCTTCTTCTCCTCCTGATCCTCCGGAACGAAGCGATCATATGAGATGAACTGATCGCTGATCGACCCCTCGCGCTGGATGATCGCTTCCGCCTGCTCGCGCAGCTTCGGAATGTGCGCCGGCTCCTCCACCAGGATCACCGCCGCCGTCCCCCCGCCACGCACGCTCTCGCGCATCTTGTCCTTCGCGACGTCGGCCGTCTCCATGCGCGCCTTGAGCTTCTTGAAGTCGTACTCGAAGCGCAGCCGCGGGATGCAGACCACCACCGTCGCCACCAGCAGGACCGCGAAGACCAGCACCGTCACGCGCGCGTGCCGCCAGCCGACGTTGAAGAGGCGCACCACCGGCTCCGCGAACGCCTTCGGCGGCCGCAACCCGATGCGCTCGGCCAACAGGAAGAGGCAGGGCAGGACGAGCCAGAAGCTCGCCACGGAGAGGATAAGCCCCGTCCCGGCGATGAAGCCGAACTCGGAGAAGCCCTTGAAGTCGTTGATCATCAGCAGGTAGAAGGCCGGCGCCGTCGTGAAGCCCGCGGTCAAACACGACCGCCCGGTCGTGGCGAGCGTGGCGACGATCGCCTCCTCCACCCCGCGCCCGCTCGTGCGCTCCTCCCAATAGCGCGCCAACAGGTGGATGCCGAAGTCGACCCCCATGCCGAAGAGGATCGAGAAAAGGAAGGCGGTGACGATGTTGAGCTCGCCGATCACCCGCGCGGTGATCGCGAAGTCCCAGAAGAGCGCACAGGCGAAGGGGACGAAGACGAAGAGGAGCGCGTCGGGGCGCCGGAAGCGCCAGGTGAGAAAGAAGGTGATCCCGATGAGCGCCACGATCCCCGCCATGCGCAGGTCGCGCGTGAGCGTGTGGTACTCGTTGAGCTTCGTGACGAAGCCCCCCGCGTAGTAGGGCTGGACCACCCCCTCCTGCACGAGCGGCAACGCCTCCAGGCGCGCGCGCACATCATCAAGCGTGCGCTGCATGTAGCCGAAGTCGGGCGAGGTCTCCGGCGAGTGCAGCAGGATGCTGTAGAGCTTCTGGCTCTCGCTCTCGTAGTACTTGCTGGGGAAGTCGGAGGCCTCCCCGCCGTGCTTCTCGCGGAAGGAGTCGAGATCGAACTCCTCGTCCTTCTCCCCCTCGTCCTCCTCCTCGAAGTCAATGTAGAGACCGCCCAACTTCCGCTTCTGGATCTCGCGGTCGATCCGCTCGTCGAGTTCCTCGAGCTTGTCCCGATCCAGAAAGAGGAGCGCGTTCTTCTTGAAGAAGTCGAAGCCATCCCGATAATAGAGCGCCTCGTTGACATACGGGCTCTGAAGGAGCGCCGCGCTCACCTCCGGGAGGTATGCCGTGCCCACCTCCGGCTCGTCGAACTCGAGGACGACCGTCAGCCCCTGCCGCTTCTCCACCTTCTCGCCGAGCTTGTTCGCCGTCACGACCGAGGGAAAGTCGTCGGGAAGGAGTGCGGCCAAATCGGTGTTGATGTTCTTGAAGAGCGCGATCGTCGGGCCCGCCGCCCAGACGGCGAGCGCGAGCGCCAACGGCAGGATCAGCCACCAGGTGCGGCTGAGGAAAGTGACGTAGCGCCGCGCGATGCGTTCGAAGAGCTGCTGCATCTAGTCCTTTCGCCGGTGGACGACCATCCCGCGCACCGTCGCCACCGGTTCGTATTCCTCCGCGATCATCCGCGCCAGCTCGGGGAAGTGTTCAAGACCGAAGAGGCGCCAGTAGGTGAAGTCATCGCTCCCGGTCGTGTCGATGATCACGCGCGGGCGGTGCCGCGCCAGGTCCCCCAAGAGCTGCTCATAGTGGTTTCGATGCCAGGAGGTCAACTCCGAAGCGGAGAAGGAATCGCCCCCGCCCAGCTTCTTCTCCCAGTAGGGGACGAGGTACTCGCCGATGACGAAGCGCGCGGCGGGGAGGCGCCGGCTGGCATAGTAGGGATAGGAGAAGTAGCCCCAGACGAAGAGGCGTTCGTCGGGCTCGGACTCGGTGTGGATGACCTGGGCCAACTCGGCGACGACCGGCTGCTGCGGCTCGAACCAGCGGCCGAAGAAGGAGGCCCAGTGCACCGCCGCCCAGATCGCCGGGATTGCGAAGAAGGCGACGAGGGCCGCCACCGCTGCGCTCCGGTTCGTCACCCGGCGCGCCAGGAAGTCGCTGAAGCCCACCGCGGCGAGGAAGAGCAGCGGCGGATAGAGCTGCACGTAGTAGTGCGCGGAGAAGCGCCCCCCCACCATCACGGCGACGAAGGCCCCGGCGAGCCAGAGGAGCATGAGTGAGCGCCACGCCTCGCCCCGTCCGATGCCACGCGCGACCGCGCCGACGGCGAAGAGGGTCGGCACGATGTTCGCCGCGGCGAAGAGGCCGCTCTTGAGCAGCAGACGCCGCAGGAAGCGGAGCGCATCGAAGCTCGCCTCGATGTAGCGCATGTTGTTGGCGATGTTCCAGGTCAGCGCCTCCGGCAGCGCTCCCGCGGCCTGGAAGGCCGCCGCCATCACCGCCCACGGCATGAGGAATCCGACGCCGATGAGCAACGCATCGATCACACGGGGGATCGCACGGCGCTCGCGCAGCGCGAGCCAGAGCAGGTGCACCACAAAGACGACGAGGAGGATCCCCCCCTGGTGCTTGAAGAGCGAAGCGATCGCCGCCCCGCCGCCGGCGAGCAGCAGCCACCCCGCCCCGCCCCGCCGCAGGGCACGGAGATAACAATACGCCGCCCAGACCGAGGGAAGCGCCAACATGTTCTCGGTGTTCACCGCGAGCGTGGCCGTCGCCGGGAAGCAGACGGTCCAGGTGGCATAGAAGAGCGCCGCCCAGGGCCCCGCGCGCGGCATCCCCACCAGCCGCGCGATGTGAAAGAGGCCCATCGCAGTGAGCGCGATCCAGAGGAGCATCGCGATGTGGACCGAGAGCATCTCCCATCCACCGACGGCGAAGGCGAGCGCATAGAAGGCGTAGGAGAGCGGCGGCTTCTTCTCGACGAAGTCGACGTAGGGGGTCCCGCCCGCAAGCCAGACCGCCCCCTGCGCCGCGTTGTCCGCCTCGTCGACCTGGATGATCTCCGCGTGCAGGGTGAGCGAGCGCAGGACCGTGACGAGGAGGAGGCAGACAAGCAGCAGGCGCCACCCGCGGAGTGATTCTATCGCATTGATATACTTCGACATATTGGCAAGAGGACCTATCCGGTTTTCCGGACGACGTCAACTGGAGGTGGCCAGCGTGGGCAAGCGTTCTACGGACAATGGATGACGCTCTCGGAATCGAGGAGGCACTCGAGGACGCGATCCCCCTCCCGGCACTCGAGGTCGACGGAACCATCGGTGTGGATCGCCGTCACCGCACAGCGCATTTCGCGGCCGGACTTGGCGCAGATCAATTCGCGCTCGCCCTTGGGCTCACAACGCCAGGAGGGATCATGCGTCATGATGAAGAGGTCCTCCCCCTCATAGACGCGCGCCTCGTCGCCGATCCCGGCGGCCTCGAGCGTCGGATTCGCCGTCTGCAGATCGAGCACCGTCACTTCCACCCCCTCCAAATCGACGGTGCCGAGTTCATCGCACTCCACGTGCTCGGCATCGATCTGGACGCAATTCATGCCGTTGCAGAGGAGCGACCCATCCGCATACTCCTCGCAGGCGATCTCGGGCTCCGCAGCAGCCCCCATCGCCGGTGCACCGGACGCCGCGTCGCTCGAAGCCGAAGAGGATCCTCCGGTCGCGTTGCTCCCCGCCGCACCCGAGTCCGATCCCCCTCCCGCGACAGCGCCTCCCCCATCGCTCGTCTCCGCGTCGGAACCGATCGCCCCCATCACCGAAGAACCGTCGGAACCAGAGGCAGCATCGTCTCCGACCGGACCATCGCCGTACGCACCGAGTGTAAAGCGGGAGCAGGATGCCGCCGTCGCGCTCGCATCGGCATCGGCGTCCTCCGCTGCACCGAGCGGACCGTGCAGCGCGATGAGCACGGCTGAGAAAACCACGATGAGCGCAATGCGAGTGGAATAGGACCGAAACATGGGGCACTCCCCTCTATGTTCTTTTGAAGCAAGTGTCATGCCAGCACAGGGCCCTCGCCCGCTCTACGGGAATCCGCTATCTATATGATATTTATAATTATATTGACTCTCACGCGTCGGCCGCCCTCCTTCGCCCCCCCCCTCAGAATGAGAAAGCAGCTGGATGCGGTCAACGTTTTGACGGGCCGGGAGTCACGCTGTAATCGTGCGGGATACAGAAATCGGCGGTCGCCGCGCATCGTTTTTCGAAATACGCCGATAAGGAGATGAACGAAACGAATGGTGCGAAGGGGGAAATGATGGGAAGCGGGACCACACAGCGCACGTCGCTTCCGAGCATCTGTCGCACGCTGATCCGCGGGGGCCTCTCGAAGCGCGAGCTCAACCGGGGCTATCGGTGGTATCAGCACGCCGACCAGCGCGTTCAGTTCGATGACATCGAACGCCTGATCGGCGACGAACGCATGAGCGCCGCCGGCGGCGCCATCGAGGAGGCCGAATGCTGGGAGGCGCTCTTCGCGCGCTATACGCGTTTTCGAAAGATCGTGCGCCGGGAAGCGCTCACCCTCGCGCCGTGGGACTGGCGCGGCAAGCCACCGGCAGCACTCCGAAAGCGCATCGATGCCATCGCACAGGAATCGCAGAAAGACCCCTGGAAGGCGGTCGGTCGCCTCTTCGATCACTTTTCGAAACCGGCGGACGACGGCTTCGGCTTTTTCCACAACGGACACTGCTCCGATGCGACCGACGCCACCGCCGGCTACCGAAAACGATGCGGCAACACGGCGACCGGCGTCTGGATCCTCGGCGCAATGCTGACGCTGCTGCAACAGCGCGTCCCGGAAATCCACTTTCAGTACCTGCGCGTCGCCTTTCAT
>CAYPII010000145.1:0-4871 GCA_964410765.1 uncultured Myxococcales bacterium
GCTCGACAGCCACGTCGTACCCTTCACGGAAAATTGATAGGCGAAGTAACCACCGTCCTCCTCGTCAAAGACGGCGTCCTCGAGAACAATCGGATAGGCGCGTGCCTTCGTCAGATCGAGCCATGGGGTCTCGTCCTCGTATGTCTCCCCCTCGACGACCGTCTCGATCTTGACCCTCACCCTTCCCTCCGCGAGGGGAAGCTCGCCCTTGTCGAAGGGCATCACACATCTGGCCCAATCCTTCCCTTTATAGGCATGACACGTCACGCTGCGCTCCGGCACGCGCCCCTCCGCGTCGAACTCGGCTATCGCTCCCGCCATCGCGGTATCGACGACTTCCTGCGAGTAGGTCGTGTCGATGTTCGTACTGATGACGATGTTGTCGCGATCGGGAAGATGCTGATACGCGAGGAAATAATCCTCCGGATCATCGGAGAAGGGTTTGCACCCAAACGCGAACCCGAAGAGGGCACACGCCAGAACAAGACAGAGCACACGGTTCTTCATGGTTCACCTCCTGACCCCCCGGCTGAATCCAGCCGCCACTCTAGTATGCAATGAATATGCCATAAAAAACGGACCTTTTTGCGCCGGATACCTCTCTTTGATACCTTGCGACGGCGAACACTTAATCCGTTGAAATAAAGGAACTTTCCCGATAAAGGTCGTTGTCATGAGAGATCCTTCACGCATCCTCATCACCGGCGCGACCGGTCATATCGGGAAAGCGTGCGTCAAAAAAATGGCGCTCGCCGCGGAAGCCATGGCGCTAAACTTTTGCTCGAATCGATCGGGCGCGGAGGCGCTCGCGCGCGAGATCGGGCATCCGAACGCAACGCTCATCGCCGCCGACCTCTCCGGGCAGGGTGGCGCAACACGGCTCGTCGATGAAGCGGCGGAGAAGATGGGCGGCCTCGACCTCGTCGTGCACTGTGCGGCAACCTTCGAGCGCACCCCCTTCGATACCGTCACCGAGGAACAGTTCGACGCGATCATCGCCGAGAACTTGCGGCCCGCCTTCTTTCTCGCGCAGGCGTCGGCGCGGTGGATGGAGAAGGCCGGAGGGTCGCTCATCTTCCTCTCCGACATCGCGGCGCAAAAGCCCTACGCGGGCTATCTCCCCTACTGCATGGCCAAGGCCGGCGTCGATGCCCTGGTCAAGGGTCTCGCGCGCTCGCTCGCACCCAAGATTCGCGTCAACGCCGTGGCGCCCTATGTCGTCACAAGACCCGAGGGGATGAGCGATGATGCATGGAACAATCTGTTGAAGAAGATGCCGACGGGAAAACCACAGAGCGCTAAAGAGATCGCCGACCTCGTCGCCACGATCGCCGCGAGCGACACGATGACCGGTCAGGTGATCGCTGTGGATGGTGGGCGGCTGCTGCGGTAATGAGATCTCTGCGCGCCGGCGTATCCGACGAGATACACTTTTCATCGCTATCGCTATAATATCCCTCAACCTTTTTCCAAGAAGGCCGATACTGCTATATGGGAAGGGGGGCAAAATCGTAGACGTTCATCGAAAAACCTTCGATTCGACGAGCTTCGTATGGCCGATCTATCGAGCGTTGAAGGAGAACGGTATCGATGATGGCGCCATGAACGACGGTTATCATGCGTTTATCTATTGCAAAGAGCACAGGTTGATCCACGGACGTTCGTTCTGCGTCCCTTCCAACCCTAGACTTGATGTCGGCGGGCCGCTGACAGAGCTCGATGTTCTCGAGTATGCCTTTGATCGCTATTTGCGGTATCGAGACGTTATTGAGCCAACCATCGAAACCGACGCTCCTTGGTGGTCCCCCTCTTTCCTCCCAAAGCACCTTCACGTTCTGGAGCAAGATAACATAGTCGATTGTGTTATAGAGGCATGCGCGTCTGAGGCGATCGAGAAGCGATGCGGCGCATGTACGGAATATGCATGGATTTCTGCTGCTCATCTTATCAATATGCAGATTGACTATCAATTTATGCTCACCTCCCTCTCGGATGGGGACGCCAATCCTGCCTGGCTCAACCATATGGCAATACGTTTTCGCGATGAGCGTGATGTCGAGCAATGGATGAGTCATCGCTCTACCTTAGAGGACTGGTCTCATTTCCTTTCCATCACACCGCGTCAGGCGTTCGCGTGTTATCTCTCAAGTCGAGGAGCGGATTTATTGCTGGCCAATAGCTTTGATGAAGCAAGAAGAAGTTTGAAATTGGCGCAGCTCTTAGATCCTACAAACGCCGATATCGAAAACAACTTCGGCGTCCTTGTAGAACGAAGCGGCGGCGACATAGAAATTGCCATCTCTCGCTATCTTCAGGCCTATTCGCGAAATCCCGATCATCCCGCCTACGCTGTCAGCCTGGGTCGCGCCTACATGACGAAAGGAGATCATGCCGCAGCAAAAAGGGTGCTCATGCGTGCGCTTTCCCAAAGACCACACGATGATGCGGCACTGGCCCTGCTGGGCCTGATCGCCTCTCGCGACAAGAACTACGATGATGCGGTCTCACTCCTCGAACGTATCGAGGATAAGGATGCCGATGTGCTGCGCACGCTCGCCTTTGCTCATTCGAAAACCGGAAATATCAATCGTGCCATAGTTCACACTCGACATTACCTGCAGCTCAAGCCAAACGACTCGAGAGGTCAGCTATTTCTGAGCTTTCTCCTCGAAGCCCAACAAGATGGCCCGCCACCGAACCAGTGACGGGCCATCTTCAAACTCGTCATATGTTGTTGCGTTAGAAATCGGTCATGGTGACCATGTATCCACCCTGCGTGTGCATGATGCCGTCGCGCACGCCATCACCGCTTAAACCGGCATTGATCACAAAGGCTGATCCGTCGGACATCAGGACCGCCGTCGTGACCCCATAGCTCACGACATCGACGACGGCATCCTGCCGGAAGCTGCTGCCATAGGCATCGCGAAGCTGATTAAAGATGTCCGTCAATGCGCCCAGCGAGACATCGGTGAAGAGATCATCATAGGCACCGTTACAGTCGCCGCCTTGCGCCCCGATGCAATCGCCCATGCGCAGGTCGTCGATATTGACGGTGCAGGGTGAAGCCATGGCGGAAACCGTCCAGAGCATTGCGATCATACCAATCATCAAAGCTGCAAATCGTTTCGTCCTCATATCTCCTCCCTTATAAAAGTCTGTTGTGTATGATGGCTTATGCATTCCTTTTACGTTATTTCTGCGGCTCCTTTCGCACCGTTCCACCCGGAACGGAGACGGACACCGGCTCACCGGATTCATTCGCCCAATCCTGAACCGCTTTTTCAAGCGCCGCTCGATTGCATCCGCCTGGATTGTTCGTACAGCGATCCGCCTGGGCTTTTGCCCTTCTCTCACCGCTTGCGCTTGCACCGCCGAAGCACTCGATCGGAGTCATGCCAAAACCGCCGCCACCACCCGCTCCCGGAGGGGCATAGCCGGGGCGGTCCTGAAACCTTGTCTGGGCAGCATGCATATAGGAGTCATGGACATCGACATCCCCGAAGACGCCAACAATCTCATCGTTGCTATTGGTGATCACGATACCGTTATGAATATCGGCACCCTGCTCGATCTTGCCAGCGCCCTGCGGCTCGATATCGTTGCCGCGGATGAGGTAATTGTTTGCGCTGAAACGAATACCGTTCTCTCCGGAATGCGCCCAAATCGTTTTCGTCGAGCCGAGGCGCGCGCGATAGACGTTTTCGTGCATGCCGTCCCGGAGAAAGACGATCGTTGGTTTCGCCAAGACCTGCTGTTGCAGCGAACGGGAGCTGACCGGACGGCTGAGCACCGAGGGCTTCGTCCTCAGCGCCTGCCCCCATGCACCCGTTGTCGCCAGGAACATCAGCCCCCCCACCATGACCATACAGCCGAGCTTTTTCTTCATACCGACCTCCCTTTGTTGAACTGCGTTTCCCACACCTGATGACCTGGTGAGTTATCGGAGGGCCGGGGGGCCGGGGTTGTGGCGGGGAAGGACAAAGCGTATCCGTCCGGATACGGGCGACTATCATGCTGATATCATTGAGGATAATTGGATCATCCGCAGAGGTCCAATGGACGCTTGTCTCCGGCGCGCTCGGCGGCTATAGATATGAAATCATTATGTATACCGTCTCGAAAACCTTCTCCTTCTGCTACGGGCATCGGCTGCTCGGCGATGAGGGCAGGTGCCGGCACCTGCACGGCCACACCGCGAGGGCGACGCTGACCTTCGCCAGCGACGCACTCGATGCGCAGGGGATGGTCTGTCACTTCGACCGGCTGAAGGAGACGATCGGCCGATGGATCTCGGGCAATCTCGATCACACGCTCCTGCTCTCGAAGGACGACCCGATGGTGGGCGCCCTCGAGGAGCGCGGCGAGCGCTTCTTCAAACTCGACGCGAACCCCACCGCCGAGAATATCGCGAAGCTCCTCTTCGATGCGGCACTCGAGTTCGATCTCCCGATCACGCACGTCGAGGTGTGGGAGTCCGAGACGGCGAAGGCGACGTACGTTCGGTAAATACGACGGTTGGTTGCGATAGTTGCGATAGTACGATGGTACTGTGCGCGACTTCGTACCATCGCAACCATCGCAACCATCGTACCCACTTGCGACAAAGACAAATGACATAAAAAAACCGGGCCCAACCTCCTCTCCTGGAGGCACTCGGGCTTTCACGTCCACGCTACGGCGCCCTTTCAGCCGGATGACGATGGTGGAGGGCTGCTCCGCAACAGAATGGCCTACGCCTTCAGGCCGGCGGTGTCGCTGAGTCGACTCTCGTTCGATGGCGAGAGGGTGCGGTATAGATCCCGGCGGCAGATCCTGAAGGTGGTCGGGTTTGTCAAACAGGAATTGAGAGTTTTATAAGTGGACCGGTT
>CAYPII010000146.1:0-4790 GCA_964410765.1 uncultured Myxococcales bacterium
GGTCGCCATCGGCGGCGGCGCTCCGAAGAGCCCGCTGCGCGTCCGTGTCTTTTGAGGGGCGTTGCGCTCCGCGCGTCCGTCGACCGCCAGGACGCGGACCGCGCGCAGGATCGTCTCGGCGCGCGGGAGCTCCCCGCGCCCCTCCTCGGCGACCGCGATGACGTCGACGAGGTCCTCCGCGCGCAACAGACCGCCGAGCGCGCCGGCGTCGTCCACCGCCACGCCGACCGCGCGGCGCCCGTCCAGCAGGAGTCCGGCGATGCCGTCGCCACGCGCCGGACGTTTGGCGACCGCGCGCGTGAGCTGCGTCCCGACGGGGAGGGCGACGGCGGCGACGCTTCCGGCCACCTCCGCGGCGTTCGCAAAGGCACCGGGCTGGCGCGCATGCCGGGGGAGCATCGTGTGCACGAGGTCCGCCTCGTCGATCTCCTCGCCCGCGGCGAGCGCGCGCGACGTGACGATCGCGGCGACCGGCTCGGCGGCGTGCAACAGCGCCCGCTCGCGGCGGTCGAGATAGCTCGTCGCGAGCAACATCGCGATCAGGCCGGCGGCGAGCGCGGGCAGGAGCGGAAAACGCTCAGTCGCGCGCCGCAGGAATGCAGATATCGTCGAGAACAAGGGCCACCTCCTCGGTCGGAGCGATCTGTCGTCGCCCGGCGCCGGCGCCGATCGGCATCGCGCGCCCGGCGGCGCGCACCGTCCGTTCGGGCATCAATTCGAGACAGGGGCGATCGAACCCCGTGCCGCGCGTTGTCAACTCCCACACCGCGAGGCGCTCGAGCGCCGCGGCGTCGGCGGCATCGGTCTGTGCCAACGCCTCGTGAAAGAGCGCCGCGCACTGCGCGATGATGAGGACGATGAGCGCGATCCAGGGCATCACCGCGAAGAGCTCGACCGTCGCCGAACCGCGCGCGTTGCGTCTCATCGTTCCTCCGCAAACCATTCGCCCATCGTCCAGCGCGGGACGAGGGCGAAGCGATAGAGGGCGTCACCCCTGGCCGCGTCGAGCCGGGCCTCCGCCTCGGCGAGCGTCGCCGTCCCCTTCGCGGCGAAGGCCTCGACCGATCCGCCGTAGGCCTGTGCGACCGCGTCGGCCGAAAGCGTCACCGCCTCGCCGACGAGCGCGGGCAACAGTAGCGGACGAACCGTCCGGCGCAGGCGCACGCCGACGCGCGCCGGGTCGGAACGCCGCACGAGGAAGCGCAGGCCGCGATAGCGTTCCTGCTCCACCGACTCCGGCTCGGGGATGCTCGTCCCCTCCATCGCGGCGGCGACGACCGCCCCCTCGACGCGCTCCCAGCGATCGGCGTTATCAATTGCGCTGCAACCGACGGCGAGCGCCTCGATCGCGGCGTCGTTCGCGTGCGCCGCGGCGAGCCGGCGCGCCAGCAGTGCGGCGCGCGGACAGGCCATCGCCATCGCATCGTTCATCGTGGCGAGCGCTCCGTCGCGCTTGCCCTCGTAGGCGCGGATGATCTCCTGCGCGGCGGCGCGGTCGTGCTCCGAGCTGCGCCCGAACTCCTCCTCCAGGTCGCGCCAGGCGCGGTGCAGTTTCCAGTTCTGGGCGGCGACGCGGTCGAGCGCGTGGGCCAGCCCCGCCGCGCCGGCGGTCGCGGCGCGGTCGGCGATCGACTGCAGGCGCGCGCGCGCGGCGACGAGCTGACCGACGTCGACGACGAGCGCGAGTGCGGCGACCAGCAGCGGGAGCGCAAAGAGGACGACGAGCATCGCGTTGCCGCGGCGATCTAGTCGGAGGGATAGCCGCACAGGCGATACCCCCCTTCGGCGGTGCAATAGGGCGAGGGCGAATCGCCCCCGCGCAAGATCGGATTCGAGAGGCCATCGGGGAGCGCCGAACGCCGTGCGCTCGTTCGCGTCAGGACCGGCGCGCGCTCGGAAACGATGGTGCGCACGATCGGGCGCAGCGTCCCCTCCGCCGCGATCGATCCGGTCGCACTTCGAACGCCGGCGTTCGAGAAGAGCTGCGGGGGGAGCATGGCGAGGAGCTCGGAGCGGGCGAACGCCCCCTGACCCACCGCGTCGACGCGCGCGGCGCGGTGCGCCCCCAGCGCCACGAGCTCGCCGCGCACGCCCAGCAGCGCGAGGGCGCCGGGGAGGGCGATGAGCAGCAGGACGAAGGGGAGGACGAGCGCGCACTCGACGAGCTGCATCCCGCGACGGCCGCGCACCGTTCGAACACAGCGCATCCTCAGCCCCCTCCCGGGTTGGACATCTGCTGGTTCGTCGTGAGCCACCCCGAGACGTTCTCGGCGAGGCCGCCGACCGCCGCAGTAAAGACGGGGACGAAACGGCTCGCCGCCGCCACCAATCCCAACACGACTACCGCGACGATGAGCATGTACTCGGTCGCCGACTGTCCCCTGCGATTGCGCAATCGTTTCATCGTCCCCTCCCCTCAGTGAAAGATGCCGGCGGCGCCGACGCGCGCCGCGATCGTTCGAAAGAGGAGGCCGGCGGTCCGCAGCAGCGGAGCGCTCCCGGCCAGGAGCGCCGCGGTCAACGCGATGAGCGCCGTCGCCAGGAGATACTCCGTTGCCGCCTGTCCCTTCTGTCCGATGGACATCCCTGCCTCCTCCCGCCGGGGGAGTGCAGGAGTCATGCCGAGAAAGGCGTGCGAAAAGCGGAGGGGTTGACGGTGGGCAACTGCCCCCTGCGGGTCGAGGTGCCCGCCCGGGGGCAGCTCAAGCGATCAGCGCCGGGGCTAATCCCGCTTCGTGGCAACGAGCGTCCAGGAGATGCCGTTGGTGTGCGTCACGTGGTCGATCCGCGCGGGGAGACCCTCCAGGAGGGCGGTCGCCTCCGCGCGGCGGAAATAGTGGGCGATCGAGGGCAAGAGCTGGTCGAAGACCATCGCCTCCTTGTGGCGGAAGGAGCGCTTCTTCAGTTCCACGAGGTAGGCGTCGCGGTGGGGCAGCAGCAGATAGCATTCCAACAGGGCGGTCAGCGCCTTCGCGATGTAGCGGGTGATCGGCAGCGGCAGGCGCGAGGTGAGGAAGCGGCGCAGCGGATCGACGAGGCGGAGATAACGTTCGTTCCCCTCGTGCGCGTAGACCCAGAGGATGAGGGTGCCCCCCGGGCGCAGCGCGCGCACGAGCCGCTCCACCGCCGCGCGCGGATCGGCCAGGTGCTGGATGACGCCGACGCAGAAGACGACGTCGAACTCATCGACGAATGCGATATCGTAGATCGACTCGAAGCCGACGCGGCAGTTCGGATGGTCGCGGAGGTTCTCCCGTGCCACCGCCACGGTGCGCTCGTCGTAGTCGAAGGCGTAGCCGGAGGCCGCCCCCATCTGCAGCGCCCACAAACTGTTGCGCCCGATGCCGCAGCCGGCGTCGAGGAAGCGCTTACCGCGGAAACCCTCAAGCGGAAAGGGTTGGATCCACTGCGCGAACTGCTCCTCGTGCAGCGGGATGATCTCGCGGTAGTAGGCCCACTCGTAACCGAAGAGGTGCTGTGTCCCCGTGCCTCGTTCATCCATCGGCCGCATCCCCCTCCCGATGAGCCACCGCGAAGAGCTGCGCGCCGCGACGACGCGCGTTGAAGCGATAGGCCAGGCGCAGGAGCGCGCAGACCGCGCGCTGTGCCGGCGTGTACGGTGCGCCGCTGTAGGCCTGCATCGTCCGCTCCGGCCGGATGTTGGCGAAGAGTTTCGCCAGGTTGTGAAAGGGCCAGCCCGCGTTCCAGACCCACTGCGGCCGCCAGCCGGCCCGCCGCAGGAGCGCGCGCATCGCCTCGGCGGAGAAGTGCTGCCGGTGGCCGACCAGTCGCTCGGTCTCCCAGACCCTTCCGCTCTGCGTGGAGAGCAGGAGCGTGCCGGCGCCCGGCTTCGCCAGGCGGGCGGCGTTGCCGAGGAAGGCGAGCGGATCGCCGAGGTGTTCGATGATTTCCGAGGCGATGACGACGTCGAAGGAACCGAGGAACTCCGCCGGGAAGTCGCCGGGACCGTCGAGGTCGTATCGATGCCAGGCGATCGCAGGATACGCGCGCCGGTCGGCGGCCAGCAACGGTTCGGAGAAATCGATGCCACAGAGCCGTACCCCCGGGCAGCGCGCCTGCACCTCCGCCAGGAGCAGACCATTGCCGCAGCCCAGGTCGACGACCGAACGCGGGCGCCGCCGCTGAATCTCGTCGAGGAAGAGGCGCATGCGGGCGCGCGGCGCGGCCATCAGGCGCCAGTAGTCCGCCCTCCCCGGCGAGTCGATGCCGTAGTAGTCGCGGTTGATATCCCCCATCGTCCTCCCGGCCCGCAGAACTGCAGCGGACGCGCTCTTCTTCTATACCGGTCCCCCTCCCCCGCGGCAAGCGGTCAGTCGAGCGGGCGCCCGAGACGGGTGCGGCACAAAGCGCGCAACTTTTCCCCCACGGGAGCGATACGGAGGGTGTGGGGGCAACGGCGAGAGGGAGTATGCGCGAGATCATCGTCCATCGAACGGAAAGCCGCGAGGAGGCGCTCGTCGTCACGGCGCTTTTGGAATCGTCGGGAATCACCTGCGAGACGGAGGAGGAGAGCGCCGCGCGCCTCTATGGTCTCACCCTCAACGGCCTGGGGGAGATGCGCATCTTCGTCCCCGCGCGCCATGCCGACCAGGCGATGGCGCTGATCGCCGAGGAGCTCGGAGAGGGAAGGAAGAGGGAATAGCGGACATGCCGCGATCCGAAATGAAAACGGGCGTTCCGAAAGGGAGCGCCCGTCGTTATTTGTTTGCAGTAATCACGATATGATCGTGCAGGAGAGGTGAGGAGTGACGATGCAATCGGACAGATGA
>CAYPII010000147.1:0-4669 GCA_964410765.1 uncultured Myxococcales bacterium
GCACGGGTTCGAGTCCCGTTGGGGTCGCAAGAAGAACGGCAGGGCCATAAGGCCCTGCCGTTCTACTTTGTGGGTGTATGGACTCGAACCCAGCGCCCATCGGGCGCTTGGTTCGACGACCTTCAGAAAAATGATCAGCGGCGTCGAGAAAAATGGAAACATTCAGTGCCTGACCCCGATTTGTTTACATTCTACAACCGCCCCGCGATTGTGGCGACGCGGTTCTGGAGGTATTCGCCGTTGCGGTTGCGGTCGTAGTAGCGCGGGCGGGGGAGGATGGCGGCGAGGAAGGCGGCTTGCTCCTTGGAGAGCCCTGCGGCCGATGTCCCGAAGTAGTGCCGCGCGGCGGCATCGGCGCCGTAGATGCCGTTGCCCCACTCGACGCTGTTCAGATACAGCTCGAGGATCCGATCCTTCGAGAGTTCGCGCTCGAGCTTGAGCGCGATGAGCATCTCGCGTCCCTTGCGCAGCAGCGACTTGTCCGACGAGAGGTAGAGGTTGCGCGCCAGCTGCATCGTGATCGTCGAGCCGCCGTGCGCGAAGCGTTCGCGCTCCAGGTTCGTCTCGGCCGCGCGCCGCAGCGCCTCCCAGTCGATCCCGCGGTGTTGCCGGAAGCGGTCGTCCTCTGCGAGGATTACAGCGTTTTGCAGATGCGGGGAGATGCGGTCGAGATCAACCCATCGATGACGGATGCGATCGTTCTCGTCGGCCTGCATGTAGGCGGTGTTCCCCGGCTGCATCCACGCCCACTGCGCCACTGGCGGCGTGCCGACCGTCGTCGTCAATCCATACCACCAGCCGAGGCCCACGATCACCGCCGCCGCCAGGGCGATCTGTCGTCCGCGCGTCATGGCGCTATCTTTGTCGAAGCGCGCCGGGAATCAAGGGCTTTTCGCTCCGCCCGTTGCAATCGCCGCCCGCTCCGGTATAGTGCCGCCTCCACGCGACGAGAGGAGCCCTCCGATGAGCATCAAGAACGACCGCTGGATCCGCAACATGGCGCTGGAGCATGGCATGATCGAGCCCTTCGAGGAAAAACAGGTGCGCACCGGCATCTCCTACGGCCTCGCCTCCTACGGCTACGACTTCCGCATCGGCCGCACCTTCAAGATATTCGATCCGTCCGGGCAGGGGGTGATGGACCCGAAGGACTTCGCGCACGTACACTTCCGCGAGTTCACCGGGGATATCTGCGAGATCCCGCCGAACAGCTACGTGCTGGGGCAGACGGTCGAGTACTTCCGCATCCCGCGCGAGGTCATCACGATCTGCAACGGCAAGTCGACCTACGCGCGCTGCGGCGTCGACATCCACGTCACCCCCTTCGAGCCGGAGTGGGAGGGGCACGCGACGATCGCCATTTCGAACCGCACGCCGTTGCCGGCGCGCATCTACGCGGGCGAGGGGATCGGGCAGCTCCTCTTCCTGGGGGCCGACGAGGTGTGTGCCATCTCGTACGCCGACAAGAAGGGGAAGTATCAGGCGCAGAAGGAGATCACCGTTGCGAAGGGGGCGGGGTGATCGCGGAGGGGCGATGACGATCACGGTACAGCGGCCGCGCAAGCCGACGGCGGTCGGTTTCGTTGCCAGCATCGGGCGCTCGATCTGGTGGGCGCTCCGTCGCCTGGCGCGGGCGCCGCGGTCGGCGGCAAAGGACGATGCGCTCCTGCCGCCGCACGTGCGCGGCCGGCACCGGCTGATGCAGCGGGCCGACGGTTCGGTCCGTTGCTCCGCTTGTTTCCTCTGCCGCGACCGCTGCCCCGCCCAGTGCATCACGATCGAGGCAGCGGGTGAGGGGCGGCATCCCACGCGCTTCGCCATCGACTGGGGGCGCTGCCTCTTCTGCGGCGACTGCGCGGCCTGCTGTCCCGACGACGCCATCCGCATGGATTCGGGTCTGCGCCCGCCGCGCGCGGGGGAGGCGCACGTCGCCGAGATGGAGGAGCTGCTGGCGAACACGCCGGCGGAGACGAGCCCGCTCTCGCGCGCGTTGTAAGCGGTGGCGCGCCGACGCGCGCCGAAAGGGAATTGACAACCGGGGAGTCACTCCCCAAGATCGGCGGTTATGAAAGACTTCTATCAGGTGTTGGGCGTTCCGCGCGGGGCGTCCGAGGCGGAGATCAAGAAGGCCTACCGCCGGCTCGCCAAGCAATACCATCCCGACGTCAACAAGGGCGACAAGAATGCCGAGGAGCGCTTCAAGGAGGTCTCCGAGGCCTACAACGTCCTCTCCGATCCGGAGCAGCGCAAGAAGTACGATCTGTTCGGCGCCGCCGGCATGGGCGGCGCCGGGGGGCCGGGGCCCGGCTTCGAGGGCTTTCGCTGGGAGCAGGGGGGTGGTCCCGGCGGGGCGCAGTATTATGAAGCGGGCTTCGGCGATATGGGCGACATCTTCGAAGAGCTCTTCCGCATGGGCGGGGTGCGCCGCGCGGGGGGCGGTGGCCGGCGCGCGCAGTGGGAGACGCACGGCGATCCGCGCCGCGCGAAGACCGCGGCGGTCAACGGCCGCAACACCTCCGCCGACGTCGAGATCAGCTTCGACGAGGCGGTGAAGGGGAGCTCGCGCAAGATCCAGGTCAAGCGCGGTGACAAGGTGGAGAAGCTCACCGTCAAGATCCCCGCCGGCGTCGACAATGGCTCACAGGTGCGACTGGCCGGCAAGGGGCAGCCCGGTTTCGGCGGTGGCAAGGATGGCGACCTCTTCCTGCGCGTGCATGTGGCGCCGCACCCCGACTTCTGGCGCGAGGACGCCGACATCTACACCGAGATTCCGATCACGATCTACGACGCGGTCCTGGGGGGAACGGTCCAGGTGCCGACCGTCGACGGCGGGCAGAAGAAGATGAAGATCCCGGCGGGAACCGCCGGCGGCCAGAAATTCCGCATCGCGGGGAAGGGCGCGCCGGTGATCGGCAAGAAGGGGAAGAGCGGCGATCAGTACGTGATCGTCAAAGTTGTCCCGCCGAAGAAGCTCGACGGCGAGGGGAAGCAGGCCTTCGAGGAGCTCGCCGAACGCTATCCATACGATCCGAAGCAGGGATGATCACACGGGAGGAGCGGTCTTTATGACAAAGCCAACGATCATCGCGGGGGCGGCGCGCACGCCGCTCGGGAGCTTTCAGGGGTCGCTCTCCACGGTCAGGGCGACGGTCCTGGGTGAGACGGCCGTCCGCGCGGCGGTCGAGCGTGCGGGGGCGAAGCCGGAGGAAATCGACAGCGTTTTTATGGGCTGCGTTCTCCCCGCGGGGCTGGGGCAGAATCCGGCGCGGCAGGCGGCGATCGGTGCGGGGCTCCCCGCTGCTACCGCTGCGTGCACGATCAACAAGGTTTGCAGCTCGGGACTGTATGCGGTGATGCTCGCTGATCTCGCGATCCGCAGCGGCGAGGCGGGGACCGTCGTCGCCGGCGGAATGGAGTCGATGAGCGGCGCTCCTTACTATCTGCCAAAGGCGCGCGCGGGGCTGCGCATGGGGAATGCGACGCTCGTCGATGGGATGGTCCACGACGGCCTCTGGGAAATCTACCACGACATGCACATGGGACGCTGCGCCGAGATGCTCGCCGAGCGCGAGGGTTTCACGCGCGAGCAGCAGGACGCCTTCGCGGAGCAGAGCTACCGTCGGGCGCTCGCCGCCCAGCAGGAGGGGGCCTTCGCCGCGCAGATCGCGCCGGTAGCGGTGCCGCAGCGCAAGGGAGAGCCGCTGATGGTCGATGTCGACGAGGAGCCGGGGCGCGTGCAGTTCGAGAAGATGCGCACGCTCCGCCCCTCCTTTTCGAAGGAGGGGACGGTCACGGCGGCGAACGCGAGCTCGATCTCGGATGGGGCCGCGGCACTCCTCTGCTGCTCCGAGGATCAGGCGAAAAAGTTCACGCCGCTGGCGCGGATCGTGGCGCACGCGCAGCACTCGCAGGAGCCGGAGTGGTTCACCACCGCGCCCATCGTGGCAGCGCGTAGGGCGCTGGAGCGCGCGGGGCTGACGGTTGGTGACATCGACCTCTTCGAGATCAACGAGGCCTTCTCGGTCGTGACGATGGCGGCGATCAAGGAGCTGGGGCTCGATCCGGAGCGGGTGAACATCCACGGCGGGGCGGTGTCGCTCGGGCACCCCATCGGCTGCTCCGGCGCGCGGATCCTGGTGACCTTGCTCTCCGCCCTGCAGGAGCGAGGGGCGAAGCGGGGACTGGCGGCGATCTGCAATGGCGGCGGCGAGGCGACCGCCCTGATCATCGAACGCCTCTGAAAAAGGCAACAAATCGGGGTCAGGCACTGAAAGTTGACATTTTTCCGATTTTGCCTTTCAGATGGTCATAATCACCATCACCCTTCAATAATAGCTTTATCTTCTTTGCATAACGAGAGAGTAAAGAAGGGCTGAGGTCCATTGCGGAGGCCACCTCCTTCTGCCGATAGCCGTTCTCCAACGCGATGGCGCTGATGATCAGGCGGGCGCGGGTGGATCTGCGCGTCCGTCCGAAGGCGAGGAGACGCTCATCCAGTTTCAGGTGTTGGCAGGTAGAGGCGATGATATCATCAAGCGGTATGCGCGAAGGACGCTCATCGCCGAGCGCGCCCAGCGGGAGTCCTTTGAGAAAACGGTCATCGCCCAGCACATTTCCATCCCGGGTGGCATAGAGATCGCCGCGATAGCCCTCGTCCAGCCCCGCCGCA
>CAYPII010000148.1:0-4662 GCA_964410765.1 uncultured Myxococcales bacterium
ACCTGGCGGTCGACAGGGGAGAACGCCAGGTCGGACAGAAGCGACGCATTTTTCGCGGTGAGTCGTGAGCGAGTGCGCCTGCGCCGGTAGGAGGGCCCCCGGAAGGTCGGAACGAACGGACGAATCCGTCGTCCGCACCAAGCCGTCCGGGGTCGTTCGGCGGGCGTATCAGCCGGATTCCGACGGACCGCCAGTCGCGCCGCCGACAAGCAGAGATACGCCGGCTTCCCGGACCGCGAGGAGGGGATGCCCCTTCTGGATGGGGGGCAAGGAGTTGTTGAGTGCTCGTCGAGCGGGAGCGCTGGCGGTCTGGCGGTGGGCTGCACGCACGACGGACGATCCCGGACGGCTGCGGGCGGAGGATGCTCTCTTCCATCCGGAAGGTCCGGAACGAAGCATTCCCCCTCTTTTCCTCCATCGACGCAACTTCGCCCCCATTCCCAGCCGATAAGGAGGGCATGGCGATCAATCCCATCGACCTCTCCATCGCAACGCTGACCGGTCAAAAGCCCCCTGAGGAGCCCTTCGACATCACCGAGGCGGATACCGCCCGGATCGACCTGGCGAAGCTCTTCGAGGGGAAGGAGGCCCAGCCCTCGGCCCCGCGCGCCACCGCAGAGGAGCGGGACCGGCTCATCGGACGGGTGCAGTCGCAAAAGCACTGGGCCTTCGGTTGAGCACGCCCCTTTCACTATTTCTCTTTCAACGGTTCGCTCACCTTTTTTCCGAAGTTCCTTGTCTTCCCGGCATCGGTTCGATAGAGGCGGGGCGGAGATCGAGCACTCGCGAGTGAAACTGCTTCGGACCCCTTCTTATGATCACGCGGGAAGAGTACGAACGCCGTGAAGCGGAGGTTCTCGCCCCCTACGCTGCGCGGGCATCCAAAAGCCGTGGTCGTCAGCATACCGAGCCCGAGTGCCCCTTTCGCACCTGTTTTCAGCGCGATCGCGATCGCATCGTCCACTGCGAGGCATTCCGACGTCTCGAGTACAAGACCCAGGTCTTCGTCAACCACGAGGGCGATTACTACCGCACGCGGCTCACGCACACGCTCGAGGTCGCGCAGATCTCGCGAGGCCTCGCGCGCACGCTCCGTCTGAACGAGGACCTCGCCGAGGCGATCGCTCTGGCGCACGACCTGGGGCACACCCCCTTCGGGCACCGCGGCGAAACGGCGCTCAACGCCCTCATGGCCGAACACGGCGGCTTCGAGCACAACCGCCAGAGCCACCGCGTCGTCACCCTGCTCGAGCGCCGCTACCCGAACTTCCGGGGGCTGAACCTCTCGATCGAGACGCTCGAGGGCATCGTCAAGCACGTGAGTGAATACGACGCCCCGGATCTCACGGAAATGCCCGGCGGCGCGCCGCGCTATGCCTCGCTGGAGGCGCAGGTGGTGAACGTCGCCGACGAGATCGCCTACATGAATCACGACCTGGATGATGGCATCGAGGCAGAGATGCTCGATATCGACGAGCTCGATCGGGTCGCCCTCTGGCGTGAGACGATCGCAGGCGTTCGCCGCGATCATTCCGACCTGACGACGAAGATGGCGAAGTATCAGACGATCCGCCGCCTCATCCACCTACTGGTCACCGACCTGCAGTCCGAGACAAGGCGTCGCATCGAGGCAGCCGGCATCGCCACCATGGAGGAGCTCGTAAACCACAACGAGCCACTCGTCGCCTTCAGCCGGAACATCGCCGAAAAGACGCACGAACTGAAGAGTTACCTCTTCGACCACCTCTATCGCCATTATCGCGTGGAGCGGATGGCCGACAAGTCCAACCGCATCCTCAGCGCCCTCTTTGAAACATACGTGAACAACCCGAAGGTACTCCCCCCCTCGCTCGAACAGGCGATCCGCGAGGAGGGGAACGTGCACCGCAAGGTCTGCGACTACATCGCCGGAATGACCGACCGATTTGCATTAAAGGAATATGCGAAGCTCTTCGATCCGTACGAACGCGTGTAAAGGGGGCGCTGTATGACAGAGGTTTCCGTTCGAACGACGCATCCGCTCGCCTACGTCGTCCGGATCGTCTCCTTCATCCTCCTCCTCTATCTCTTCCTCGTGGCGATTACGCTGCTGGGCGGCTCGTTCAAGCTCCTCGGAAAGGGCGTCGCCGAGAACCTGATCGCAACGACGAGCAATCCCTTCACCGGGCTCCTCATCGGCATCCTCGCGACCGCGGTCGTCCAGAGCTCGTCGGTGACCACCTCCATGGTCGTCGCCCTGGTCTCCGGCGGCGCGCTCTCCATCCAAAATGCGGTACCGATCGTCATGGGCGCAAACATCGGCACGACCATCACCTGCGCCGCAGTCTCGGTGGGACATATCACGCGCAATGATGAATTCGAACGCGCGTATGCCGGCGCAAACGTCCACGACATATTCAACATCCTGGCCGTCGCCCTCCTTCTGCCGCTCCAGATGGCGACCGGCTTCCTCGACAAGGCCGCGGGTCTCCTTGCCGACATCTTCTACGGAACGCAGGCGAGCACCTTCCACAGCCCCCTCAAGGCCGTCACCAAGCCGATCTCCAGCTTCATCCACCACCTCTTCCTCGATTCGTTCGGCTTCTCGGACAAGCTCACCGGCATCCTCTCGATCATCATCGCGGCGGCGGTCATCTTCTCGGCGCTCTTCTTCATGGTCAAATTCATGCGCGAGATGACGGCGACGCGCCTGGAACACGCCGTTCGCCGCATCTTCGGGGCGAATATCTATCTGACGCTCGTCATGGGCATCGCCGTCACGGCGGTTATCCAGTCGAGTTCGATCACGACTTCCATCATCGTTCCGATGATGGGCGCGGGTCTCATCACGCTCGAGCAGGCCTTCCCGCTGACGGTCGGCGCGAACATCGGAACGACGGTAACCGCGCTCCTGGCCGCGCTCGCCGGAAACAAGGCGGGTCTCACGATCGCCTTCGTCCATCTCCTCTTCAACGTCTGCGGAACGCTCCTCTTCTTCGTGCCGCCTTGGACGCGTCGCATCCCGATCCACATCGCGCGCTTCCTGGCCTCCATCTTCGTCCGCCGCAAGAAATTGGCGATCGTCTATATCGCAGCCGTCTTCTTCATCATTCCGATCCTGGGCATGTTCATCATGCGCCAGTTCTAGCAAAGGAGAAACCCATGGTCCTCAAGGAACTCTTAACCCTCTGGCATGACGAATCGGCATTGAAGGAACTCTTTCGCCGCTTCGACGAGATGATGGTGAATGCAAAGGAGATGTTCGACAAGGCCTCGGCGGCCCTCGAGGGCACGGAGGACGCGGCCTCCCTTCGGCGGAATCTCGTCAAGATGGACAGCAAGCTCAACACATTCCAGCAGGTGATCCGGCGCGATATCGTCACCCACCTCTCCGTCCAGGGGACCGGCGACGTCGTCCCCTGCCTGCTACTGATGAGCATCACGAAGGATGCGGAGCGCATCGGCGATTACTGCAAGAACATCCTCGAGATCGTGGAGAAGGCCCCCCAGGTGCGCGAGGATGCGCTGAAGCCGGACCTCCTGGACATGCGCGTCAAGTTGCTCATCTGGTTCGATCAGACGAAGCGCGCCTTCGACCGCACCGATCGCGACCTGGCACGGAGCACGCGGGAGGAGGCCTATCTCCACGAAAAGGAGTGCGACCGCCTCGTCTGGGCGCTCTCGCAGAACAATGGCGGACGCAATGCCGTGGCGGTCGCCATGATGATCCGCTTCTTCAAGCGCATCGCCGCTCATCTGGGCAATATCTGTACGGGCGTCCTCATGCCGATCGACAAGCTCGATTACTACGACGAGAGCTGACACGGTCCGTCATCGGCGACTGACGCGTCGCATATTGAGAAAGTGGGCCTCCCCGCTAAGATTCGGCTCAACACAGAGGGGAGGCCCTTTTATGAACACGATTCGGACACGACTTCTTTGCAGCACCATCGCCCTCGTCGCCGCCCTGCTCCTGAGCACGGCGACACCGGCGCATGCCGCGGGCGAGCAGCTCGACGCCGCGATGTCGCTCACCGCAACATTCGTCACGCTGCCGGACGCCCCTGCCTTCACGGCGGCGGGCAAGGGGACGATCGACTACGCCCTCGAGGGCTCCGGCGCGACGGTCCCCGCCGCAGGCATCCCGCGCATGGTCTATGAAGCCGACGGCCCGCCGGCGGGGCTCGCAGCGCTGACGGTCGTCATCTCCGCGGTGCAGAACACGAAGGCGACGATCGACTGGCCGCGCTTTCCCGCCGTGCAGCTCAAAGAGCTCGACCTGCGCGTCCAGGCCTACGACGTGGAGGAGGCGGAAGTCGGCGGCGCCGAGCCGATCGTCGATGTGATCCTCTCGAACCTCACATTCACGACCGAACCGGTCACGGTGGAGGGGTGGGAGGACGCGGGCTACGTCGACATGGAGAACCTCGAGGCGCAGCTCGTCAGCGAGGCGATCCTCCCCGATCATGACTACCCCGCCTACGACGAGTGGCTCGCCGGCGAACCGGCGCTCCTGACCCTCCGGGTCCGGATGCCGAACCCGTACGGCAAGTGAGCGGAGAGAAGAGAGCAAAACAGAATAACTGAGAACACATTCGAATGAGAAGAGAGATGCGCTGAGTAATTAGCCCTAATCCGGCAATAATTTGAGCAATATGAAAGCCCTCAAAACTTGAAATGGCC
>CAYPII010000149.1:0-4618 GCA_964410765.1 uncultured Myxococcales bacterium
GTCATGTTCGGCAACCCGGAGACGACGACCGGCGGCAACGCGCTGAAGTTCTACTCCTCGGTCCGCATGGATATCCGGCGCATCTCGGCGATCAAGCGCGCCGACGAGATCATCGGCAACCGCACGCGCGTGAAGGTGGTGAAGAACAAGGTGGCGCCCCCCTTCAAACAGGCGGAGTTCGATCTCCTCTATGGCGAGGGGGTCTCGCGCGAGGGCGATATCCTCGACCTGGCGACGAACATGGGGCTCATCGAGAAGAGCGGCGCCTGGTACACCTACGGCGACGACCGCATCGGGCAGGGGCGCGAGAATGCGCGCCAGTTCCTGCGGGAGAACCAGAAGGTCACGGCGCGCCTGGAGCGGGCCGTCCTCGAGAAGCACGGCATCACGCGGCGCACGCCGGAGACGACGAAGGGCGGGGAGAAGGGGACGCCGACGGATGCGAAGGCGCCGAACGAGACGCCGAAGGAGGCAAAGAGCACGAAGTGAATCATTCGCATCCTGTGCCGAAGGCCGGGCCGAGGGGCCCGGCTTTTTTTTGAGCCCTCGCGGCCTGAGGAGCCGGTATTTCGCTGGCGTCTCCATGCTCCGCCGCCGTAGAAATATAGGCGTTGGACCCTCGCTTTTTGACTATAAATGCTATAATAAGTGGGGTCCGAAGAGGAAAACACATAAAAATCGGCCATTTTTTTGGAAAGGGGGGAATCTATGCGATGGTTCTGGACAACGATACTGGTGGGCGTCCTGGCCGTCGGTCTCGCGGCCTGCGGGAGCAGCGGCGGGAGCGGGGGTGGTGGCGGCGGAAGCGGCGTCGTCGAGATGGACTCGCTCGCGAACGTCCCCGATATGGATCCCAGCAACTACGACTTCAGCAGCACCTCCGCCAGCGCGATGATCGCGAAGGCCTTCGGCGACCAGGTGGGGGACGACTCGACCGCCGGCTGCCGCATGAACCAGGAGAAGCTGCGCCTGCTCAACGAATCGCTGCTGGCGAAGATGGTCCTGACCTACCTGCAGCAGATCGAGGCGGGGGCCCTCCTGCCGGACGGGAGCGCGCTCGTGATCCCGGAGGACTCCTGGGGCTACTACCAGATGGAGGACCTGCCGATGGCCTTCAACATCTGGGACGATCAGACGCAGGAGAACGAACTGGTTCAGGTGACCGCCGATATGAAGGCGCGCATGATGTATCGTCCGAGCGAGAACGCGATCTGGATGGACGGCTGCGCGGCGATCCCGGCGCTCAACATCGATGAGCGCCTGCTCAACGAGCTGCGCATCGCCAACGACGCGGGACACGTGACCGGCTACTTCATCGTCTCCAACCCGGGCGACCCGACCAACGCGAACGCGAATATGCGCATCGATCTGGACATCACCGGCTACAGCGAGACGAACGACGTGCGGGACTGGACGACCGCCGAGTTCATTCAGGTGCAGTATGAGGGCGCGAACAGCCAGAAGCGGGTGACCTTCTCGGCGGACCAGAGCGATCCGGCATCGCCCTTCAATATGCTGGTTGGCATCGACAGCTGGGAGTGGCAGGGCAACACCGGCGTGGACGCGGCCTATGCGATGTGGAACGCCACGGTCGGCACGGCGAAGGTCTCCTATGACGACCAGTGGGGGCAGGGGACGTCGGTCCAGTCCTTCGCGATCGCCGCTGGCGCGAACGAATTCGAACCGACGATGACAGTCATCGCAAACGACGATTCGCCCTATTACGATGACGTCAATGCGGCGACGCTGCCGAGCGATCTTCCGACCTCGCTGAGTTTTGTCGATGGCTGGGACTGCAGCGGCGACTTCACGCAGCTCACGATCTCCGGCGTCGACACCAGCCCGGCGATCGCGATCGAGGCGGAACGATCGGAGGTCTCGCAGGCGCTCGAGCAGATGCAGTGCTGGAATCCGTAACGACGCCCAACCGCAGCATGTGCGCGACGCCCGCTGGGTCCCACCCGGCGGGCGTCCTCGCATGCGGCGATCCCCCTATTGTCATTTCGCGGCGGAGGTGCTAGGGTCCCGCCGCTCTGCTGAACAATACAACCTATTGAAATAACTGCAGAAGAGGCGATTTCATGAAGGCAGCAGCCATCCGCGAGGCCTTTCTGGCCTACTTCGAAGAACGCGATCACACCCGGGTGAAGAGCTCCTCGCTCGTGCCCTCGAACGACCCGACGCTCTTCTTCACGAACGCCGGGATGGTGCAGTTCAAGGAGACCTTCCTCGGCACCGAGCAGCGTCCCTACGTGCGCGCCTGTTCCTCGCAGAAGTGCATGCGCGTCTCCGGCAAGCACAACGACCTGGAGAACGTCGGGCACACGCCGCGCCACCACACCTTCTTCGAGATGCTCGGCAACTTCAGCTTCGGCGATTACTTCAAGCAGGAGGCGATCGCCTACGGCTGGGAGTTTCTCACGAAGACGATGGGACTCGATCCGAAACGGCTCATCGTCACCGTCTTCGAGGAGGACGACGAGGCCGAACAGCTCTGGAAGGCGCACGTCCCGGCCGACCGCATCTATCGCCTGGGCGAGAAGGACAACTTTTGGGCGATGGGGGAGACCGGTCCCTGTGGTCCCTGTTCCGAGATCCACTGGGATTTCGAATCGGGACCGATCGCGAAGGAGGATCTGGATTCCGATCGCTTCATGGAGCTCTGGAACCTCGTCTTCATGCAGTATCAGCGCGATGCGAACGGGACACTCACGCCGCTGGCGGCTCCCTCGATCGACACGGGTATGGGGCTCGAGCGGCTCACCTGCGTGATGCAGGGGGTGCGGTCGAACTGGGAGACAGATCTCTTCCGTCCGCTCATCGAGAAGGCCGCCGCGGTCTGCGAGGTGCATCCCGGACAGTCGCGCGACATCGATACCGCGCTGCAGGTGATCGCCGATCACATCCGCGGCTCGGTCTTTCTCATCGGCGACGGCGTGATCCCCTCGAACGAAGGGCGCGGCTACGTCCTGCGCCGCATCCTGCGCCGCGCCATCCGTTACGGCAAGCGGCTCGGGCGCAACAAGCCCTTCCTGACGCAGATCGCGCACGTGGTCGTCGACGAGATGGGGCAGGTCTACCCCGAGATCGTGACGCACCAGCCGTTCATCGAAAAGGTGATCGCGGCGGAGGACGAGCGCTTCTACCAGACGCTCGACAACGGACTGGAGCTGCTGCAGCAGGAGATGGAGCGCGCGAAGAAGAAGGTCATCCCGGGCGAGGTCGCCTTTCGCCTCTACGACACCTACGGTTTTCCGCTGGATGTCACGCAGATCATCGCCGACGAGAAGGGCTATCGCGTCGACGAACAGGGCTTCAACGAACAGATGGACGCGCAGCGCGAGCGCGCCCGCGCCAGCTGGAAGGGATCGGGCGAGGAGGCGGTCGCCGAAGTTTTCAAGCAGCTCGCCGCTGATGGGATGCACACCGATTTCATCGGTTACTCCGACACGAGCGGCGAGGGGGATATCCTCGCCGTGATCGTCGATGGCCGGCGCGTGGAATCGGCCGAGGCGGGAGCGACGGTGCAGTTCATCGCCTCGCCCACCCCCTTTTATGGCGAGTCGGGGGGGCAGGTGGGCGACCACGGCTTGGCGGTCGCCGACGGCCTCGAGGTCGAGGTCACCGATGCGCAGCGGCCGCTGCCGAACCTCGTCGTCCACACCGGGGTGGTCAAGTGCGGGGTGTTCCGCGAGGGGGCGCGCGTGACATTGGCGATCGACGCCGACGCGCGCGATGACACACGGCGTAATCACACCACCACGCATCTCTTGCACAAGGCGCTGCGCGAGGTGCTCGGCGAACACGTCAAGCAGGCGGGGTCGTTCGTCGAACCGGGCCGACTGCGCTTCGACTTCTCGCACTACCAGGCGCTGACCCCCGGGGAGATCGCCGAGGTGGAGCGCATCGTCAACGACGCCATCCGGCGCAACTATCCGGTCATCACGCTGGAGCTCACCTACGACGAGGCGGTCGAGCAGGGTGCGCTCGCCTTCTTCGGCGAGAAGTATGAGGAGCGCGTGCGCATGATCGACGTCTCGGGCTTCTCGCGCGAGCTCTGCGGCGGCACGCACGTCTCCGCCACCGGCGAGATCGGCCTCTTCAAGATCGGCGGAGAATCGTCGGTCGCCGCCGGCGTGCGGCGTATCGAGGGGGTGACCGGCCGCGGGGTCGAGCGCTACATTGACGAGCTCGAAGCGCAGCGCCGTGAGATCGCACAGGCGGTGAAGGCCCAGCCGACGGAGGTCGTCGACCGCGTCCGACGCCTCTCCGAACAGGTGACCAAGCTGGAGAAGGATCTCCAGAAGGCACGGGCGGGGGCGGCCGCCGAGAAGATGCGCGACCTGATGGGCGAGGCTCAGGAGATCGACGGGATGCAGGTGATCGCGGCGGTCGTGGATGCTCCCGACCGCAAGACGCTCGCCGCCTGGGCCGAGAAGTACCGCGATAAGCTGGGCGAAGGCGTCGTCGTCCTCGGATCGACGATTGAGGACAAGGTGGCGATCGTCGCGGCGGTTGCCAAGCCGTTGACCGGCCGGATCAAGGCGGGCGACCTCGTTCGTGCGGCCTCCGAGATCGTCGGTGGCAAGGGAGGGGGGCGCCCCGACTTTGCCCAAGG
>CAYPII010000150.1:0-4494 GCA_964410765.1 uncultured Myxococcales bacterium
GCGCGATCTGGCCGATCACATCTATCAGGTCATCGAATCGGTGGAGACCTTCACCGACATCCTCTCCGAGATGATCGGCGTCTACCTCTCGAGCATGAGCAACCGCATGAACAACATCATGAAGGTGCTCACGCTCATCGCGACCATCTTCATCCCGCTCACCTTCATCGCCGGAGTCTACGGCATGAACTTCGAGTACATGCCGGAGCTGGGGTGGCGCTGGGGCTATTTCGTAACGCTGGGGTTCATGTGCGTCATCGGCGTGGTGATGGCCCTCTTCTTCAAGTTTCGCCGCTGGCTTTAAAGAAAATCCCCGGCCCGCATGGACCGGGGATCATTTGTCCTCTCGAACCATCTCCTTCAGAACTTCTCGACGTTTGCCGCCTGCATCCCCTTCGGTCCCTGCGTCGCGTCGAATTCGACCGTCTGCCCCTCCTTGAGCGTCTTGAAGCCCTCGCCCTGGATCGATTGGAAGTGCACGAAGACGTCCTCCCCCCCCTCCTCGGGGATGATGAAGCCGAACCCCTTCGCATCGTTGAACCACTTGACCTGACCGCGCTTCCGCTCCGTCATACAGCACCCGTCCTTTCGTTCCGCCGCCGGTGTGCGTGACACCCAAAGTCCATCGGACCTGACGTACCCATTACGTCCCCATCACGCCATGCCGACGGCACCGAGAAGAATCGACCGTATAGGAAAAAATAGAGAGGGAGGCAACATATATTATTGCCATTTCTGGTTGTCATTCCAATCGTGCCCCCGATCGACGCCCACCGCGTCGGTGCTGAAGCGCTTTCTCGGAAGCTTGCAAAACCATTTGAATACAAAGGGATTGCGATTTTGCTTTGCAAGGTCTTGCGGAGCCACTATCACTTGCTACGCACACTCGAAAAGGAGATACCATGCGCCGCTCGATGACGCTGCTGTTCACCCTCCCCCTGCTCTGCCTCGCCTGTGCAAAGAGCGGGGATCGCACCGTGCGCGGTCCGCAGGCGAAGCTCGAACGGGTCGCGGAGGCGATTCAGGCGAAGCTGCAGGTGACCGATGCAGCGCTCACCGACGCCGCCGGACAGCTCGCCGGACGCGATTGGCAGGGAGAACGATCACGTGCCGTCCTGACGGAGCTCTGTGAACAGCATGCGGAGGCGATCGACTGTGCGATCATCGATCGGGAGGGGCTCATCCTCACGGTCGAGCCGGAGGAATACCGGTCGGTCGAGGGGACGGACATCAGCACGCAGGAGCATGTGCAGCACCTGCGCCGCACGCAGGAGCCGGTCCTCTCGTCGGTCTTCGACTCCGTGGAGGGGGCCCAGGCGGTCGACTTCGCCTGGCCGATCTTCGGTCGAAATCGACTGCTGGCCGGTTCGGTGAGCATGATCGTCGATCCCTCGGCCTACTTCGCATCGATCGTCAAGCCGCTGCTCGGCTGGGATGCGCGCAACATCTGGGTCCTGCGCATCGACGGCGAGATCTTCTACAGCCGGCACCCGGAATCGATCGGCACCTATCCGAAGGACGACAAGAGTTATCGGCACCTCCCCTCGCTCCAGCGCCTCGTCTCGCGCATCCTCACCACGCCGGAGGGAAGCGGCGAGTTCTACCGTACCACCATCGGCAAGGCCGACCCCCGTCCGGAACGGCTGCTCTGGAGAACGGTGCGCCTCCACCATACGGAATTACGCGTCATCCTGCTCGCCCCCACCTCATAAGCGAAAAAGACGTGTGATTTCATATCAGTAACCAGTAGCCGTTCGTTAAAAGAGTACGCAACAAATTTCACCGCGCGCCGACAAAGGGATGATGCGGGGCGAAGCGGTGCGAACCGTCGCGCGGCTCCCCCACAAACGGGCGGGGTGTCGATGGGCGCAGAGATCACCACAATGGGTCAGGTCGTTCAACGGTTCAAGGATGACCTCTATGTGGAAGTCATCAACGCGACGAACGGCACGGTCGATATCCACCAGGCCTGTGGTCCCCTGATCACTGACCTGTTCACCTCCCCGAATGCATACAAGACGCACATCGCTGCTATCCGCAAACGTCTCGCCGAGGGGTACGGCATCAGCAGCGAGCTGCTCGACAAAGTCTCTGAACGATGGAGCGCTCAGTTCGACCGCTTCGCCAATGCACCCCCGCAGCCGACGGCGCAGAAGGCCTCGTCGCTCCCCCCCGCTCCTCCAACGGCTGCGCAGCTGGACGAGCCGAGTGCCAAGCGTTCCGATGCCCCTTTCGTTGTCATCCACGAGGTGATCGACCCCTATACGAAACAGCTGGTCTCCATCGAGCCCCCTCCCGCTGATAGCCAGAAACTGGGGCTGGCCGACTATCGCCTCTCCGAGATCGCGATCATCAATGATCAACTGGAGAACAAAGGGGTCGCCGTCCTGCTGCAGCACCGGGGCGCAACGCGTCCGGGCGCCCTCCTTCGCGCCGTCGCGGAACACCACGAGGCGGCGGGCAAGGCGGTCCAACAGATATCCCTCGACGCCCCCGATCTGATGGAGATGGCGAAACTCTTTCTCCAGAAAGGTAAGAAGGGATTGCTCATCCTGCAGGTCCCCGCACAGCTCGACGAACCGATTGAACCCGCGCTGCTTTCGCTCCTACAGCAACAGGTGATCGCCCCGACCGGGCGCAAGCTGTTGATCGTTCCTCCCGAGGATCTGTTGCTGCACGAAGCGATGGCCATTCGTGTGCGTCCCGTGCTCCTACAGCTCTTCCCCCGCGGGGGCCGCCGGCGCGTACCGGTCGTCGCCCTCTACCCCAAACCGTACAACCGGCGACAGGCGGAGGAGGCCATCTTCGGCCTGCACGATGCGAACTCGACATATCGTTCAGTCATCGATGAGCTCATGGACCACATCGTCCGTTCGGTCCCGCTCTTCCCGACAGCGATCCATGACATCCGGGGACGATTCGCGGAAAAACCGCCGCTTGAAGAGGCCCACGACGTCATCGAACGCTACGCCAAGCTCAAGTTCTCCCTTCCGCGCAACCTCGCGCGCGACGAGCGCCTCGTCATCGCCCTTCGTCCGAAACAGGAACACGACTACCGCGTCCGCCGGCATGTCCTCGCGGAACAATACCCGGGCTATCATTCAGAACGGCGAAAGCTCGAATCATCCTTTCAGTATTTTCACATCGACCTCTCTCCGGTCGTCCCCCCCGCCGCACCGCCGAGCGAAGGGGGGCATTCGGCGAACAGCGGAGGGACGACGGACGCAGGCGGATCGCACTTTGCCGGGTTCGGCGAAGAAATCGCTCCCCTCGAGGCCGGCGCTGAATTGCTCCTGCGAATCGATGCCGATGGTGAGGGGTTCGAAACGGGCTTCGACGCCAACAGCGCGCTGACGATCGTTCCCCCCAGTGCGGCCGGCGCGCTCCCCCGTCCGATGCCGCCCCCAACCCCGTATTGACGGTTGAGCTCCGCGCCCCCCTGTGGCACAACGGTGCCCTGTCCAACCCCGGGGGGGCATCATGTTTCTCGACTACGTCACGATCATGCTCATCAACATGGCGGCGGGGCTCGTCCTGCTCGCCTCCTTCGTGCGTTTTGGTCTGGAGCGCGAGGATCAAACGCGCTGGGCAGGCGGGTTCGCCATCACCGGCCTGCTGGCCCTGCTCCTGGGCCTGCACATGACGCTCACCTGGCCGTTGCCCGGGAGTTTCAACATGGCCTTCGGCGAGTGTTCGCTCCTCTTTGGAGCCCTCTTCCTGGGCGCCGCGCTGGCGATCGCGCGCCGCTGGAACATCTCCTCGGTGGCGCTCTACGCCCTCTTCGCGGGGATCGTCCCGATCATCATCGGCCTGCGCATCGCCGGCCTTGGTCTGACGAAGGCGCCGGCGCTCTCCGCCGCCGGCTTTCTCCTGACGGGGCTGTCCGGCGTCGGGGCCTATCCCGCGCTCCTCCTGCACCGGCACCGCTTCGTCCGCACGATCGGCGCGATCGTGCTGCTGCTCGCCGCGCTCACCTGGGCGATCATCGGCTACGCGGCCTACTGGGGGCACATGGAATCATTCACCGGCTATCGTCCGCCGCTGATGCTGACCGAGGAGCGAGTCCCCGCATCATGAACGTTCCACGCCACAGCGCAGCGCCCGAATTCAACTTCGTCACGACCGACTCGATGCTGGAGGTCCTCGTCGATCGCATGCGCGAGGCACCGCGCATCGCGCTCGACACGGAGGCGGACAGCCTGCACCACTATTTCGAGAAGGTCTGCCTCGTTCAGCTGTCGCTCTCAGGGCGCAATCATATTGTCGATCCACTGGCGACACTGGACCTCTCGTCCTTCCTCGAGATGCTCGCGCTGCGACCGCTCGTGCTCCACGGCGCCGACTACGACCTGCGCATGCTGCGACAGACCTTTTCCTTCCGCCCGAAGGGGAAGCTCTTCGATACGATGCTCGCCGCTCAGCTCGTCGGGGAGACGGAGGTTGGTCTCGCTTCGCTCGTGAAGAAGCACTTCAACGTCACCCTCTCCAAACGCG
>CAYPII010000151.1:0-4491 GCA_964410765.1 uncultured Myxococcales bacterium
GACCGAATCGTGTAGAGGCGGTAATGCTCCTTCTCCGGCTCGCCGTCCCGGAAGGCGACGAGCGATCCAACCGCCTCGCGCCCCGAGAGGTTTGAGATGTCGAGGCACTCGATGCGCTCGAGCGCGTGGCCGACGCCGAGCTTGCCCCCCAGTCGTTCGAGCGTCGCCTGCACCCCCGCTCGCGCGGCCTGGTGGGCGAGCGCCTCGCGCGCGTTGGTAACCGCCAGCTCCACCAACCGCCGCATCGCCCCACGCGAGGGGCGCTGAACGCGCACGGCCGCTCCGCGTCGCTCAGCGAGGAGCTCCGCGAGCGCGGCACTGGACTCCACCATATGCGAGAGGAGGATGCGTTCCGGCACGCGCCGCTCGCCGCGGTAGTGCTGAACGAGGAAGGCCTCCAGCAGCTCGCCCGGATCGCCCAGGACCTTTCCCAGCTGTTGCCGGTGCTGCCCGACGAGCGAGCCGCGCCGCACCTGCAACACGCAGATCGCCGCCCCCTCCCCCTCGATCGCGAGGCCGACCGCGTCGTGGTCGCCCCCGCCGTGGCGCACTACCTTTTGTCGTTCGACGACCCCGTGGAGCATCTCGATGGCGTCACGCAGGTGCGCGGCCTCCTCGTAGCGCTGTGCCTCGGAGGCCTCGGCCATGCGCCGCTCGAGCCGGTCGATGAGCTCGCGGCTGCGCCCGGCGAGGAAGAGCTCCACCTCCTCGACCTGACGCGCGTATTCGCTGCGCGAAACGCGCCCCACGCAGGGGGCGGTGCAGCGCCCGATGTCGTACTCCAGGCAGGGACGCACGCGGTTGGCGAACTCACGATCGCTGCAGGTGCGCAGGCGAAAGGCGCGTACGATCTGCTCCACCGCCTCGCGCGCGGCGAAGCCCGAATCGTACGGACCGAAGTAGCGCGCGCCGTCCTCGCGGATGCGACGGGTCAACCCGATGCCCGGCGCCTCATGCTCCGTGCCCAGGCGAATGGAGACGTAGCTCTTGTCGTCGCGGAGCATCACGTTGTAGCGCGGACGATGCTTCTTGATCAGCGTGTTCTCGAGCAGCAGCGCCTCTTTCTCGGTGTCGGTAACGATGAACTCGACGCCGGCCGCGCGCTTCATCAGGAAGGCGACCTGCGGGCGCTCGTCGCGCCCCGGCACGACGTAGCTGCGCACGCGCCGGCGCAGGTTCTTCGCCTTGCCGACGTAGAGGACCGCGCCCTGTGCGTCCTTGAAGAGATAGACGCCGGGCTTCTGCGGAAAGGAGGCGATGTCGGTGCGAATGGCCATACGAAAGAAGAAAGCCGGGGTCTCCCCCGGCCCTTCGACCACGAATCACGAATGACGAATCACGGCCTTTAGAAGATCGCCGAGAGCATGAGCGAAACCTGATGGATCTTCTTGTCCTGCGTGCCGTTCACGTCGTCGAAGTCAGTCGTGAGGCGGTAGTCGAGCTGCGCCTTTAAGTTGTTGTCGAAGATGTAGTAGTTCAGTCCCCCGCCGAGCTGCCAGGCGTCGTTGTCCGGCCCCTGACGGATGATCTGGCCGGCCTGTGCGGCGATCTCGAACTTCTGCGGCAAGATGTAGTACCCGATGGCCGCGTAGTAACCGATATCGGTCAGCTTCGGCCGCGCCCAGAGTGCGGTCCCCAACGAGGTGATGCGCGTCTTGCGGTAGTAGCCCTCGGTCGTGAAGGCGAAGCCGGCCCAGCGCAGCGCCACACCCAACGAGGAGGTCCAGAGGTACTTGATGTTGGCGGTCGTATTCAGGTCGGTGCGCTTACCCTGGTACATCGTTCCCATGCTGACGGTGAGCTTCGGGGTCGTCGAGTTCTCGAAGTCGGTCTGGCTTCCCGGAACCGGATCGAGGATGTTGAAGCCGGTCCGGAAACCGAACGACATCTTTCGGTCGGGGTTGAGCGTGTAGTTGCTCTCCGTCCCGTTGACGACCGAGAGGGCATAGAACCACTTCCAGTAGCCGCCCGAAAAGTTGACGCCTAAGCCCTCCGGCGTACCGAAGCTCGGCCGCAGCGGCGTGATCGCCTGCAGGCCGTCGTCCTGCGTGCTGGTGATCGGGGCCTCGGTGAGCAGGAACCAGGCGCTGCTCGTCTCCGTCATCATGTCGAGCGGGAGGCCGACCATGCCGGCGGTGACGACGAACTGCGGGAGGACCTCGATACTGATGTAGGCGCCGGTGACGTTGACATTTTGGAAGGTCAGGTTCGCATTGTTCAAATTCGTATCCACCGCGGCGTGCTGAAGCGTAAAGCCGGTGGAGACGATGTCATGGTAATACGCCTTGAAGGAAATGTTCGCGCGGCGCATCTCGAAGGAGATCGAGTCCTTCGGATTGTTCTGCTTGTTGCGCAACCAGTAGAGCTTTGTCTGGACGCGGCCGCCAACCTTGAGCTTGAAGCTGTCGTCCTCGTTCTTGATGTAAAAACCGCCGTCGTATCCCGCCTCGGCCGCCGCGACCGCCGGCGCAAGCAGGAGGGCCATCACGAGGCCGAGTGCCAGACGCTTCTTCATGCGCGTGCTCCTTTCCAGAGGTGCCGTTCGTCTTTGCGAGGGAACCTACAAGGAATCGTCAGCGATATCAAGCTCTTATTCGTCCGCGTCGAGGGCGAGTGTCACGTTCCCCGCCCCGCTCGCAAACGCGATCGTCCCCGCGCCGAGCTCATCGCTCGTGAGCACCGCGGAGGTAGCCAGCACCGTCGGCGCGGACGCCATCGGCTTCGGGCAGGCGAGCCCATCGGTGCGCTCCACGAGCCGCATCAGGACCCCATTCTGGCCAAAGAGCGCCTCCTGCCCCTCCGCCGCCACGAAGCCGGCATCGAGCCCCTCATAGCTCCCCGGGGCCCCCACGCCGATGAGCCCCTGGTCGGCCCCGGCGCAGGCGATCGTAAAGGCGCCCGCGGCGTCGGTCACCTGCAGCTCGACCGTCGCGTTCGCCGCAGGGGTGAGCTCGTAGGTGAGTGCCGTGGCGACCAGATCGGTGAGGTCGCCCAGGCGCACGACCGAGGCGGAGAAGGGGGTGGGCACGACCCCCTGGAAGCTCACGTACCCCTTCTCGTTCGTGAAGGCGATGCGCTCCCCGATCATCTCGCCGATCGGCGTCACCTCCGTCTCGCCGACGAGCTCGGGCCCCCCCTCCTTCTGGATATAGAGCCCCACGCGAACCGGGATGTCGGCAAAGCCGGGATCGCTCCCCTCGAAGCAGTCGAAGGGGAAGCCCAGCGCCGCGTAGACGATGTGGCCGAAGCGGATGTCGGCCATCAATTCGTCGTCGACCTGGCACTGGTAGGTGGAACGGCCGTCGTCGACCCGGTCGGCGAAGAGGTAGTAGCGCGCCGCTTCGCGGCCGTCGCCCCCGTTGTCGAAGAAGAGCTTGTCGACGAAGAGCCCCTCGGCGAGCGCCGGCGCCATCGAGCGGATCGATGCGGCGTCGTCGGAACCAGCGCGCAGCAGCGCCACGCCGCGGCCGTTCCCCGCCCAGATCTGTTGGTCCAGCAAGCCGTCGAAGGTGAGCTCCGCCGAGCTCCCGACGATGTCGTCCTCGTCATCGATCGGCTCCGGGCATCCCTCGCTGTCCTGCTCGACGAAGAGGAGTTGGAAGCGCGCCACGGAGTCGATCGCGTTCCCCGCCACCTCGGTCAGCGGGATGGAGAGGCCGCCGTAGTAGACGCCGGCGACGGCGAGCTCCTCCATCCCCTCGTCGGCGCGCGTGCAGGCGACATCCTCGCCGGTGGCGGCGTCGCGCAGGTAGAGGGAAAACTCGCCGCGTGCGGCGTACTCGTCGTCGAGGCCGCCGTTCACGAAGAACTGGTCGATCACCAGCGCGGTGAGCTCGTTGATCGAGAGGACCGGCCCCTCGATCGTGGTGCTCCCCCCGCCACCGCCGCAGCCGGCGGCACAGAGTGCAGTCAGGGCGATGATGATGACGGATAGGCGTTTCATGGATCTCCCTCCCCCGATGTGGATGGTCTCCTCCGGATGCCGGATGAGTGGCCGCATCATAGCATAGATGTGTGGGATACGGCTAGATGCTAGATGCGGAATGCTGGATGCTCGATGCTGGATGCTGGATGCTGGATCCAGAATCTAGAATCTAGGACCCGCTCTTCAACCCCAGGTCGCGTTCCTCCAGCGCGATGATGCGATCTCGCAGCTCCGCGGCGCGCTCGAAGTCGAGCTCCTTCGCCGCGGCGAGCATCTGGCGGCGCAGCTTTCCGATCACGCGCTGCACCTGCGCGGGCGGGACGATCTCCTCGTCGGCGTCGGCGGGGGTGGCGTAGTCCTGCTCGTAGATCGAGTGCAGGACGTCGCTGATCTTCTTCACGATCGTCTGCGGCGTGATGCCGTGCTCGCGGTTGTACTCCTGCTGCAGCTCCCGGCGGCGCAGCGTCTCGTCGATGGCCCGGCGCATCGAGTCGGTCATCGCGTCGCCGTAGAGGATGACGCGCCCGTTCACGTTGCGCGCCGCCCGGCCGAAGGTCTGGATGAGC
>CAYPII010000152.1:0-4475 GCA_964410765.1 uncultured Myxococcales bacterium
TCGTGTAGTGGCGCCGATAGCGACGACGGAACCCGGCGCGCAGCCCGCACAAACGAAACAGAAACAGAAACCGCAGCCGAAGAGGCGCAGTTCTATCTGGTGAGTCATGGCCTACACGCAGACACAGCTCGACGCCATTGAGGCGGCAATCGCTGAGGGTGCGCTCACGGTTAAATATCAGGATAAAAGCGTCACCTACCGCAGCCTCGATGAGATGATCCGCATCCGCAACATTATGCGGGAATCGCTGGGGCTCGTGCGGCGGTCCTCGGTCGAGGTTAAGCCCGAGTTCTCGAAGGGGATCGCATGACGGCCGCGAACTGGCTCGACAACGTCATCGGCGTGTTTTCGCCGAGGACCAAAGCCCGCCGCCTTTATGCCAGACTGGCGCTGCGGCAGATCACCAACCACCTGCGCAAGTACGAGGGCGCTGGCGGCGGCCGCCGCGTCAGTGGGTGGAGGACGACGGGGGCATCCGCCAACGCGGAGATCGCGCCGTCGCTGTCGGCGCTGCGGAATCGCGCGCGCGATCTCGTGCGCAACAACTGCTACGCGCGCCGCGGAATTGCCGTCATCAAGTCCAACGTCGTCGGCACCGGCATCATCACGCAGATCAAGGGCGGCAGCGCGGCAAAGGCGCGGCGCATCGACGCCCTCTTCGACGACTGGGCGGAAAACACTGGCATCGACTACGACGGCCGCAACGATATCTATGGTTTGCAGCACCTCGTCATCGGCACCGTCGCCGAGTCCGGCGAATGCCTGATCCGTCTGCGCCGCGCCGACAGCATCGGCCCGTTGCCGTTGCGGCTTCAGGTCCTCGAGGGCGACTACCTCGACAACTCCATGCTGCCGGTCAAGGCCGCTGGCGGCAACGAGATCGTTCAAGGCATCGAGTTTGATTCCAGCGGCCGCAGGGTCGCCTATCACCTCGCGGAAGAGCACCCCGGGGCCGCGAAATCGAGCGGCACGAAGTTCCGCATCACCCGCGTGCCCGCGGAGGAGGTCCTGCACATCTACGACGCCGCGCGAGCTGGTCAGGTCAGAGGCGTGCCGTGGCTGGCGGCGGCGTTGCTCAAGCTCCGCGACCTCGACGAGTACGAGGACGCGCAGCTCATCCGGCAGAAGATCTCGGCGTGCTTTGCCGCTTTCGTGCACGACGCCGATTTTGCGGGCGACCTCGCGAGCACGACCGAGGATCCCGCGCTCGGCGAGAAGGTCGAGCCCGGTCTCATCGAGCACCTGCCGCCGGGCAAGGAAATCACGTTCGCGAACCCGCCGGGCGTGCAGGGTTATGCGGAATACATCAGCACGCACCTGATGGCGATAGCCGCCAGCCTTGGCGTCACCTACGAGGCGCTGACGAACGATTATTCGCGAGTGAATTTCAGCAGCGGCCGCATGGGCTGGCTGGAGTTCTCACGCAACGTCACGGACTGGCAGCAACGGCTTATGGTCGCGCAGTTCATGATGCCGCTCTGGCAATGGTTCTCCGCAGCGGCCGACCTGGTGGGCAAAGACACCAAGGGGCTTTACCCGGTCTTCACGCTGCCGCGGCGGGAGATGATCGACCCCACGAAGGAGATCCCGGCGACGATCAAGGCCGTGCGGGCGGGGCTTATGTCCCTGCCGGAGGCGATCAAGGCGCTGGGCAACGATCACGTCAAGCAACTCCAGGAGATCGCGGAGTCCAACGCGCTCATCGACGACCTCGGCCTCGTGCTGGATTCCGATCCGAGGACAACGAAGCCGAGCGGTGAGGCCCAGAAAGAGGTGAGCGATGACGAAAAAGATCAGGATTCCTGAGCTGTCGCGCCGCGCGGAGGTGCGGCCACAGTCTCTGGATAAAAAGAAGAGGACCGTCGAGGTCATCTTCACTACGGGCGCGCGCGTGATGCGGCGCCCGTTTTCATTGTGGGAGGAGCCCGAGCCCTACTGGGAGGAGCTCTCGCTCGACCCCGCGCACGTCCGGCTCGATCGCCTCAACAACGGCGCGCCCTTCCTTCGCGTGCACAACGATTTCAGCCTCGAGAGCGTGCTCGGCGTCGTCGAGAGCGCCGCCACCGATGGCGAGATTGGGACTGCGAGCGTGCGCTTCAGCGAGCGCGAGGACGTGGCGCCGGTGATGCAGGACATCGCCGACGGCATCCTCCGGCACATCAGCGTCGGCTATAAAGTCTATCGGTACGAGGAGCTGCCGAAGACCGACGACGGTGTGCGGGTGATCCGGGCCGTGGACTGGGAGCCGCTCGAGCTCTCGGCCGTGCCCATAGGCGCCGACGACGGCGCTGTTGTGAGGTCGGAAACCAAAAACGTCAACGAATGCGTCATCAATTTTCGGGAGGAGACGACGATGAAACTGAAACTGAAAAAGAAACGGAACGAAGAGGTCCAAGAGACACCGGCGGCCCCTGCCGAAGAGCAGAAGCCGGAGGAGCAGGAGCAGGAGGAAGTCCAGCAGGATCCACCGGAAGAGCCCGGTGAGGATCAGGGTGAAGAGGCCCCGGCAGAGGAGAAGCCCGCCGGGGCGTCGCAGGGCGACGACCAGGGCGGAGGGCGGAAGGCCGTGGACCTGTCGGTCAGCATCCAGAACGCCGATGAAGTGCGGGCGGAAGCGGTGCGCATGGAGCGACAGCGCGTGACGGAGATCAGACGCATGGTCACGGCGGCACGTCTCGAAGAGGGCGTCGCCGAGAAATTCATAAACGACGGCGTGTCGCTGGACGCGGCACGTGTACAGGTCATCGATCTACTGGCGGATCGGGACCGGGCGAACCCAACCCGAAGCGCCAGAACGGAGGTGATCGGCATGGAAGACAGACAGAAGAGGAAAGAGGGCTTTATCACAGCGATCATGCACCGCGCCGACCCCACGCGCGACTGCCCGGAGATCGCGCGCGAGTACCGGGGCATGAACCTCATTGACATGGCGCGCGAGGCCATCACGCACGCCGGCGGCAGTGCTCGCGGGCTCTCGCGCCGTGAGATCGCCGTCGCGGCGTTGAACCTCGACCGCAATCTCGCGAGGATGCACAGCGTCAGCGATTTCCCGGAGATCCTCGCCGGCACCGTCAACCGCACGCTGCGTGAGGCCTACAAGCTCGCGCCGCGGACGTTCGTGGGCTGGTGCCGGCGCTCCACGGCTCCCGATTTCCGCGAGGTCGCACGCACGCAGTTGTCGGAGATGTCGAAGTTCAAGTCCGTGTCTGAGGGCGGTGAGTACAAGCACCTGACCTTCGGCGACAGCGCGGAGAAGTATTCGCTGGCGAAGTCGGGCGGCATCGTCGCCGTGACGTGGGAGGCCATCATCAACGACGACCTCAGCGCGTTTTCCCGCGTTCCCTTCGCCCTGGCTGAGGAAGCGGCGGCCACCGAGGGCGATGTCGTGTATGCCATTCTCAGCGGCAACCCCAACATGAGCGATAGCGTGGCGCTGTTCCACGCGTCATCGCACGGCAACTACACGAGCTCCGGCACCGCGATCTCCGACACCTCGCTCGGCGTCGCGCGCGCGCTGATGCGGAAGCAGACGGGACCGAAGGGCCGCGAGCTCAACCTCACCCCGAACTTCCTCATCGTCGGCCCCGACAAGGAGGTCGAGGCGAACAAGTTCACCAGCGCCAGCTTCGTCGCGGCGAAGGCCTCGGACATCAACCCCAACTTCAACACCTCCCTTGAGGTCGTCGTCGATTCCCGCATCACCGGCAACGCCTGGTATCTGGCTGCCGCGCCGACGCGTATCGACACCATCGAGTACGCGTATCTCGAAGGCGAGGAAGGGCTCTTCACCGAAGAGCGCGTGGGCTTCGAGGTCGATGGGCTAGAGATCAAGGCCCGCCACGTCTTCGCCGCGAAGGCCATCGATTGGAGGGGGCTGTACAAGAACGTCGGCGCATAAGCCGTGGCAATGCAATTCAACCCGTGACGGCCTCCGGCATTTCACCGGGGGCCGTCGCATTTTTCAGGAGGACAGAACAATGGCACAGAATTTCATTCAGCCCGGCAATGTGCTGGACTACACCAATGCAAGTGGCGGAACGCTCGAGAGCGGCGCCGGTCTCGTGATCGCAACCGGCATCTTCGGCGTCGTAGGCGCAGATATCGCCGATGGCGAAGTCGGCGCGGTCTGGCTCGAGGGTGTTTTCGAGCTCGATAAGGTCACGGGCACGGCTTTTGTGGTCGGCGACAAACTCTTCTGGGACGACAGCAACGACGAGCTCACGAAGGTGAGCTCCGGCAACACGCCCGTCGGCATCTGTATGGCTGCGGCGGCTTCGGCAGCAACATCGGCCTACGTCAAGCTCGGCGGGGCCTCCGATTTCTCGCCGTCGGATATGGGCGACATGAGCACGGCTGCGAATGTCGCTGCCCTCACCGACAACGGCGGCGGAGCAACCGCAGATGGGACGATCGGGGCAGTAACGGCTCCGACGGCCTTGACTGATAACGGCGGTGGGACAGCAGACGGCACCGTT
>CAYPII010000153.1:0-4470 GCA_964410765.1 uncultured Myxococcales bacterium
ACAACAAGCATTGCAACCAATTGATTTTATTCAGTAGTTAACCGGACACTAGTGGAGTGGTAACAAAGGAGGCATTTATGCGTCGCTCTCTCTTCATATTGTTTGTTGTCGGAACACTCGCCCTCGGCCTCGCGTCGTGCTCGCACGAGGTCGCGCGCCAGCAACTCGCGGACGACTGGTCGATCGACGACTTCGGCTACGACTACGGCGGAGAGATCCCGCCGGGGACCTCGCAGCCCGAGTGCGCCACGGACGCCGACTGCGCGGCGCAGGAGGCCTGCGGCCCGGACGGCCTCTGTCACGCGATCGCGCCGCCGGCCGACGACACCGACGGCGACGGCGTGCCCGACGATACGGACGCCTTCCCCGACGACGCCTCGGAATCGAAGGACACCGACGGCGACGGGATCGGGGACAACACCGACCGATGGCCGGACCAGGCGAGCATCTTCGTCGTCCAGTCGATGGGCAACAAGATCTTCGACGGAACCATCTGCGACGAGGACAACTACTGGGACGGCACCCAGTGCAAGCCGGGCTCCTGCCAGAACGACTCCCAGTGTCAGCAGGGAAATGCGTGCCTCAAGGGCGAATGCGCCTTCCTGCTGGCCGACCTGGGCCTCTCGCTCGACTATGCGGAGAACGGGGCCATCCAGAACGCGGCGTGGGGCGTGGACACGCCCTTCGGCACGTCGACGACGTACGAGATCCAGGACCCGCGGTTCGAACCCACGGTGCCCGACACCTTGAGCCTCAAGGGCAGGTCCTTCACCTGCAACAAGGATGGCGACGATTACACGCCCACCGCCGTCTGGAAGCTCGTGAACAACCAGCTCGGCCCGATTCAGGTCGCGCGTTACCAGGGCGCGACCCTCAAGTACAGCGCGGCGGCGCGCAAGGACGTCGTCGGCGGAGATGTGGTGTCGCGGCGGTTCAACTACAGCATCCCCTCCGGCGATGCGTTCTATCGCGCCATCCTCTACGACCACGAGGACGGCCGCCTCAAGGGCTGGACGATGAGGCGGTATCGAAACGAGATCGAGCACAATAAAGACGTCGCTACCCTCGCGACGACGGGGGAGCTCGAAGAGCAGCGCGACTTGACCTGGGAGGGCGGCGCGCTCAAGGGCGAGGAGATCGTGGAGAAACACATCAGCCTTCTCACGGATTGCTGCTCCGACGTCGCTCTCGCCCTCGACGTCTCCGTCGAGGGGGCTCCAAAGGACATCGTGACGAGGACGATCGCGTCCTTGAAGAGCCCGGCCCTCCAGGGCGTCATCACGATCGCGGAGGAGACGACCTTCCGGCAGATCCTCCCGGCGCCGGAAGACATCGCGGAGGTGCGCGACCTGAACGAATTCTTCGTCGACATGGCCCGAGCGTTCCTCCTCAAGGAGACGGAGGTCTCGCACTTCGAACCCGTCTTTCCTCGATGACAGGGGAAGAAGAACCGGAAGGCGCCCGACACTTACTGGTCCAGGAAGTGCACTGGCGCCTTTTGGCATGCGGTCATCTCCTGCGCATGGCCATGTGCAGGAGATAAAATCCCAGCGCTGCAAAGATGAGGAACGAGACGACCTCGCCCCAGGGCTCCGGCCAGTGCACGCCGACGCCCGCAGGCTTCCCGTAGAAGAAGGCTGAGAGGGCGATCGCAACGCCTAAGATCCCCTCGCCGGCGAGAAGCGCTGGAGACGGGTATTTCTCTTTCCACTTTCCTTTCAAGAGCGGGCTGTTATAATTTTATCCGGTGACAAGGGGATCGCGCGTGAAAGAAAAGACTGCGACATGGCTGGAGCTTGCCGAGTGCGACTTGGATTTCGCCCGAGATATCCTGCGAGCCGGGAATCGCCCACACTACGCCGTCCATTATTGTCACCAGGCAATCGAGAAGATGCTGAAGGCCGTTGTCCAGGAATTGACGGACGAAGCTCCGAAGCGGACGCACAATTTCAAGGCGCTGTGCCGACAGGCGCGGCTCGTCCTGCCCAACAGGATCGAAGATTTCCTGATGAAGCTCTCGCCGCACTACCTCGCGTCGCGGTACCCGGAGGATATGAAGAAGTTTTACAAGCTCTACACGTCATCGTATGCACAGGGGCTCCTGAAAGAAACCGAAGAGGCATTCCAATGGCTGAAGGAAAAATTGACTTCAAAAAAATAGCGGACCAGTTCGTCGAGTTGCTGGCATACGAAGGCGTCGCCGTCGATCTCGTGATCCTCTATGGTTCGCAGGCCCGCGGGACGGCGACGGCGGACAGCGACATCGACCTCGTCGTCATCTCGAAGGACCTCGGGCGTTTCGATCCGCTCGAACGGCTTGAATTTCTCTCGCGCATCGCCTGGAAGCTCGACGCGCCGATCGAGGTCATCGGCTACACCCCGGACGAGGTTCGGGGCCGGGAAGGCAGGAGCATCTTCTGGGATGAGATCAGCTCCGAGGGAAAGGTCATCTACGAAGCGGCCTGAGCCGTCTCCGCCCGGCCGATCGCGTTTTCCCCTTCAACCCCCGTTCCGCACCGCGAACGATAACGCCCAAGAAGGCCTTGACGCATCGGCCCTGGTGTCCTGTCCCAGGAATAGGTTGACGAAGTTCCTGTGTGTCATTCATATGAATGACACACACGAGGCTTTGTCAGCAGTCCGGGCCGGCTTCAAGAGCCGACCCTCTTTTTTCTTCCGCGTCGTTCAGCGCCCTAGCGCCTCCGCCACGCCATGTGCAGGATGTAGAACCCGAGCGCCGCGAAGCCGACGAAGGAGACGACCTCGCCGGCCGGCCCGTGGCAGCGGCGCCTTGACGGCGCCGATCCCTTTGATTATATGATCACCTGGTGGAGGATCCATGAAGGAAAAGACGAAAACCTGGATCGAATTGGCGCGGAACGATTTGGAATTCGCCCACAGCATCCTCGCAAACAAGAACCGCCCCTATTACGCCGTGCATTTCTGCCATCAGGCCCTGGAAAAGATCCTGAAGGCCGTGGTCCAAGAACACACGGATGAGAATCCCAAACGCACCCACAATTTCAAAGTCCTCTGGGAACAGGGCCACATCCCCCTCACCGACGAGCAGAAACTTGCCCTTCTGGAAATCATGCCCCATTATCTGGCCAGCAAATACCCCGAGGATATCCGCTCACTCCATCAGATCTATACCGCGGAGTTTTCAACCAAGATCCTGAAGGAAACCGAAGGGATATTTCAATGGCTCGAAAACTATCTGACCTCCAAGCCATCGTAGGCGATTACGTCCGGGCGCTCGAGGCGCAGGGCGTCCATGTGGAGAAGGTCATCCTCTACGGATCCCAAGCGCGGGGGGATGCGCGCGAGGAGAGCGATATCGACCTGTTGGTCCTCTCCGCCGATCTCGCTCGCTACGACTTCCCGGAACGATTGGGATTCCTCGCCCGCGCCACCCTTCGGATCCCCAGCCCGTTGGAGGTCATCGGCTACACCCCGGACGAGGTCGCCGGCAAAGAAGGGAAGAGCATCTTCTGGGATGAGATCAGCTCCGAGGGAAAGGTCATCTACGAAGCGGCCTGAGCCGTCTCCGCCCGGCCGATCGCGTTTTCCCCTTCAACCCCCGTTCCGCACCGCGAACGATAACGCCCAAGAAGGCCTTGACGCATCGGCCCTGGTGTCCTGTCCCAGGAATAGGTTGACGAAGTTCCTGTGTGTCATTCATATGAATGACACACACGAGGCTTTGTCAGCAGTCCGGGCCGGCTTCAAGAGCCGACCCTCTTTTTTCTTCCGCGTCGTTCAGCGCCCTAGCGCCTCCGCCACGCCATGTGCAGGATGTAGAACCCGAGCGCTGCAAAGATGAGGAACGAGACGACCTCGCCCCAGGGCTCCGGCCAGTGGACGCCGACGCCGCCCGGCTTGCCGTAGAAGAAGGCTGAGAGGGCGATCAAGACCCCCATGATCCCCTCGCCGGCGATGAGCCCCGAGCCCAGGAGGACGCCCTGGTCGCGACCATGCTCGACGGCCGCGGCGCCGCCCTTTGATTTGTGCTCGACGATCCAGCGGATGACGCCGCCGACGAAGACCGGCGTGTTGACCGACAGCGGGAGGTAGATGCCGACGGCGAAGGGGAGCGACCGGATCCCGACGAGCTCCGCCACGAGCGCAATTGCCGAACCGATGAAGACGAGCCCCCAGGGCAGGTCGGCGCGGAGCACGCCTTCGATCACCGTCTTCATGAGCATGGCCTGCGGCGCCGGCAGATCCTCGGAGCCGAAGCCGAAGGCCTCGCCGAGCAGCCAGACCGCCGCGGCGATGAAGAAGGCGGAGATGACGGCGCCGAGGATTTCGCTGAACTGCTGCTTCGCCGGCGTCGCGCCGATGATGTAGCCGGTCTTCAAGTCCTGCGAGATGTCGCCGGCGATCGAGGCCGCGACCGCCACGACCGTGCCGACCATGCGCAACCGAAAACTCCTGGGGTTGATGGTCCGGACCGCAAGTTCCACGATC
>CAYPII010000154.1:0-4451 GCA_964410765.1 uncultured Myxococcales bacterium
CCACTTACATGCTTCCAACACCCGTTTCTACCCACTCTTTCGGGAGAAGACCCACCCTTCATTTGATTCGCTCCATTGACAATCAAAATGTTTAGTGTTTAGTATACAAAAAACGCGGCAATAGGCAAGATCAATCTTCTTCTCAAACGCTCTACAATCGCAACATCCTGTTATTATAAGAATAATCATAATTTTCATGTCACAGTTCTTTGTCACAGCTTGTCATGGCAACCTGTCATAGCTCGTCATAGTATCGGTTCATAATGCTTGGTTGGGTCGGTAGGGCCGCTACCGATCTCGCGCACAAGCCCCTTGTCCACGAGCAATTTCAGGTCTCGCTGAAGCGAACGCCTGCCCACGTTTAGCGCCTTCTCACAATCGGCAATCGTCCCCCTCCCATGCTCGAACAGGAAGTTCAGAAGAGTGAGTGGTCTGTCCTTGAGCCCTTGCTTTCTGGCCTTAGCCAGCACGACATCCTTCTTGATGACCCTCTCTCCTCGTTCCTGAACTTCGCGCATCTGTGTCGCAAGACCTTCCACGAAATACTCAAGCCACGCCGTGTGATCCATTTCATTTTCGCGTACGCCCTGAATCGCCCGGTAATAGAGCGCCCGATCACGGTCATAATACTCGCTGATCGTAAAGAGCTTCTTGAAGTCATATCCTGATTTATAGAGGCACAACGTCGAGAGGAGGCGGGCGGACCTTCCGTTGCCGTCGAGGAAGGGGTGAATGTGGACGAGTTGAAACTGCGCAATGCCAGATACAAGCACCGGATTTGTCTCTCGGTCTTTGTTGAGCCATGCCACCAGATCGGTCATCATCTTCGGTACTTCGTGGGCCGGTGGAGGCGTGTAAATCGTCTCTCTTGTACGTGAGTTGACGACATAGTTCTGAATCTTCCGATATTCTCCGGGTGTCGCGGCATTGCCACGCACGCCCTTGACGAGGCGCTTGTGTATTTCGCGGATAAGACCTTCTGTGACAGGTTCACCGCTGCCGAGATAATGCGCCACGAGATCGAAGGCGTCGCGATAGTTGAGGAGTTCTTTCGCATCGTCCGGGTCCGCCTCTGTCACACGCTGCCCCGTGAGGAGTTTCTCCGATTGTTCAAGCGTGAGGTGCGTGCCTTCAATATGCGTGGTGTGATGCGCCTCAAGGACCAAGGCCCGTTGCTGCATCCCCGTAATCCAGTCCTCGGAGAGCTTTGCCGCATCCAGAAAGCCGCGTGCCCGCTCGATCTTCGTAATCGCGGCTTGAATCTTATTCGTAATGGTGAATTTTGGTTTGTACTTCATCTGAGTTCACTCGCTTTTGTGACAACCTCGTAATCGACACCCAGCGTGTCCTTGAAATGGCTTTTCCCGCACTTGATTTTGCGCTTTTCGTTCGGCCGACTGTCCGTCCGCCAATTCTCGGCCTTCGTTTCCCTGACCATATACACCAGGTCTGCTTTGCTAACCTCGCCCTCTCTATCCCGCTTGTCCAATACAATGGCCCAATCGGGATTATATTCGCCGACCGGCGTCGGTACGGTAAACCAGTCTGGCAGTTTAATGTACAATTTTACGTCGCCACGCTTTTCGAGGTCCTCGACGAATTGCTTTTCGACTTCTGACTCCCAAAGGACATGGTCGTAAACCGAATGATCCGCAGGGATGAGATGGTCCATCCAACCTTCGATCTCTGTCGCCAACTGCGTCATCTCGTACCACTCGTTGATCTTTTCGTATTTGATGCCGCTCACCATGTGGTCCGCCAGCTTCTCCTTGATGATGCGCACGGCGGTCGTGGCAAACTCGTGGGGATTATCCAAAGCTGCCTTCTTGTTCTCATATCCTTTGAACAAGTCAAAAAGCGTCCTGCGCGTCAATTTGACCGGGGGCGTCGTGTACTCCATCAGCTCCGCCATAATATCGACGATATTGGGAAGCGGATAGCGACCGGAAAGATCAAGGATCGTCTTGCCACCGCTCATTTGAAGTGCAGCAATAGCGTCCTCATCGCCGACTTGAACTTGGCCCTTCGTGAGGACAATGCGCGGGTGGCGTATGACGGCATCATTGAGTTCCGGCAGAACATCTTCAAGAAGTTTTTCGGAATCGATCTTCACCGCGTAGCGGGTTTTGTGTTTGATGCGCTTCCAGAGTTCCTTGAACTCCGGCCTCAATGTGTATTGTTTCTTGAGCTTTGCCACGCCGCGCCTTCTGGCGTTTGCCGGTGGCGGCGGGAGGGCCTCCGAGCCGTATTCCTCGGCGAACTCAGACTGGAGACGGCCGACGTAACGCTCATAGCTCTCGTTGGCAACGACGGTGAGGTTGTTGAGTCGCTCGTCCCTGATCCTGTCGCCCTGTTGATTGACGCAGAGCCTTACACCCCGTCCCACCTCCTGCCGCTTCTTCACCTCGGAGGTGGTCTGGTTGAGGGTGCATATCTGGAAGACGTTGGGATTGTCCCATCCCTCGCGCAGCGCGGAGTGAGAGAAGATAAAGGAAACCGGCTCGTCAAACGAGAGCAGCCGCTCCTTCTCCTTCATGATGAGGTTGTAGGCGTCTTCGTCCTCCTTCGTCTTGCCGGAGACAGAATCAACAAACTCCGATACACCGCCCTTGTGGCGCTTTGCCGCAAAGTAGGCCGCCTGCACTTCTTCAGGCTTCTTGTCACTCCAGCCGTCGCGGCCTTTCTTCAACTCATTGAAGAGCTTGAAGAAGAGACGACGGATGATGCCGTCATCTTCGGCATAGTTGGCCACGCGGTCGATGAAGAAGAGCGAGAGAACCTTGATGCCCGAATCGGCGAGCTTTGCCTGCTTCCGGAAATGTTCCTCGATGGTGTAGCGAATCTGCGCCTCGAAGATCGCTTCGCGCTCGGCCCCGCGCGATTCGCCAAGGGATATTTCGACGTCGTTGGTAAAGCGTACAAAGCCCGATCCCTTGTTGATCTCGTCCACCTCGAAACCCTGATAATCCGACCGGCCAGAGATTTTTTCGAGCGAGTCGCCGGGACGCACGGCGACTGTCTTTTCCTTGACGGTCCCGTTCTTCATAAGCTTGTGCAGGGAAAGACGCGCAGTGAGCTTCGTTTTCTCCGCCTTGATCCCTTCGAGCCTCATGAACACCTGACTCGCATCGTCCTCGCGTTCGACTCCCGCCACTTCAATGCGCTTGACCAAACCCTGCCGATAGGCCTCATAGGGGCTCAGCTTGTGGATGACGTTATAGGGATTGCGGTGCGTCGCACTGTAGCGAAGGGCGAAGAGGGGATCGAGCGCCGAGAGCGCCTTGATGCGAAGCTCGCTTTCCATGTTCTGCGGCTCGTCGAGGATGAGCACGGGGCGAGTCGCCTGAATCAGATGGATCGGAGTGTCCCCCTGCAAGCGGTCGGTTGTCTGGCGGATGACGTTCGACGCCTTGTTGAAGGAATCAATCGTCATGACCATGAGTTCCACGCTATCGGAGAGGGAGAACTGTCGTATCTGCGAGAGGATCCCTGAATCGTACACGAAATAACGATAGGGAATGTTGTCGTAGAGTTCGCGAAGGTGCTGATGCGTGATTTCAAGGGTCTTGAGCACGCCCTCTCGAATAGCAACCGACGGCACGACGATGATGAACTTGCGCAGTTCAAAGCGGCGATAGAGTTCAAGCGCCGTGCGGAGATAGACATAGGTCTTGCCCGTCCCTGTCTCCATCTCGACGGAGAAATTCGGAAAACGGACTTTCTTTTCACCTGCGGCTGTTTCAATTGTTTCCTCGATACAGGCAAGAGTTGCATCAGGCGGAATCGAGGAGCGTGCCTGCACGGCACCCAGGTTTGCGAGCAGAGCATCCTCGTCGAGAGAGAGTGAGTTGGCTGCGGTAGCCGGGATCGTGTGCGTGAGGATCAATTGTCCCTTTTTCTCCGGTGGCACGAGTGACGTCTGTACGTCTCCCACTGGGAGAAAGCCCGAAAATCCCGGATTGCGGGGCAAGCCCTCGAAGAGAGAAGCAGCGGCTTCAATTGCCTCGATCTGATATTCCTGATTGGCGTCAAATTTAAATTTCACGCAAAATTCCTCATATCGTCTTCAGCCTGCATTGCAGGGCCAGATTGGCCGCCAGTTCGTCATCCAGCGCCGCATCGCGACAGACAAACAGTTCATCCTTCTTGAGACCGAGCGCCTTTACGGTCTCTGCTTTGATGGTGTCATCGAGACAGATGCGGAAGTGCTGCTCGCGTTCCGGATCGTTCACTTTGTAAATCGTGTTGCCCTTGATACTTGCGATTTTTTCAATGCTTGAAGAGAGGCTGTAGCCCTCTTTGATAGCCACCTCCCAGATGACATTCTCGACATTCCATTTCTCGACGAGAGGATCGGTGAAGGCCTCCATCTGTTTTTCAAGTGCCTCGGCGTCGTGCGCCTCCACACCCTTCCAACGTTTGTAGTTGGAGGCTGCGAGCTTGAAGACGCG
>CAYPII010000155.1:0-4433 GCA_964410765.1 uncultured Myxococcales bacterium
GCGCAGAAGGCGGCCGCGGCAGTCCCCTCCTCCTCGGGAAAGGAGGGACCGGTCGCCGTCACGGCGAGGAGTCGATCGCCCAGGCACTTCGCGGCGACCGCCGTGAGGACCGAGGAGTCGACGCCGCCCGAAAACGCAACGACGGCGCCATCCAGATCCCCCAGATGGCGCCGCAGGCGTTCCTGCTTCTCGGCGAATGGTCTGTTCATAGCATCCTATGCATTGAGAATGCATTGCCGCAGCTCACCAACCGTCTCGGCGATCATGTCGGCGCCGGCGTTGGAGAGCTCTTCCTTTGTGCCGTAGCCGTAGGAGACGCCGATCGTCGGGAAGGAGCATTTCTTCGCCGCCTCGATGTCGACGCCACGATCGCCGATGACGACGGCGCGCTTGACCCCCTCCTTCTTCATCACGTGCTTGAGAAGATCCTGCTTGTTGGAGAGCTTCCCGTTGAGCTCGCTCCCATAGATGCACGTGAAATGCCCCTTGATGCCGAGGTGATCCAGGACCATCTCGCAGGAGACCGTCGGCTTGATGGAAGCGATGACGAGTGATCCGTTGCGCGCTGCCGCCTCGAGGAGACCGACCATCCCCGGGTAGAGTCGATGCTCGGCGATCCCCTCCTTGTGATAGCGCTCGCGATAGGCGTCGACGCACTGCTTGATGAAGCGCTTGTCGCGCCGCCCCGTGATCTCCTGAAAGATGGATTCGAGCGTGAAGCCGATGTAGCGCTTGAGGCGTTCGATCGGCACCGGCTTGTTCCCCTGCTTCTTGAGCGCGAAGTTGATGCAGCGCGGGATCGCCGTCCCCGGGTTCACCACGGTGCCGTCGAGATCGAAGATGAAATGGGTCTTGTTCATAAGGGCGGGTCTATATACGGAGTCGCTCCCGCCTTTCAAGGAAAAAAGGCATTTGGAGCCATTTTTTTGGGTTTTCCGGGCCAATTCGCAGCTGGCCGCTCTTTCGGTTGCAGGGAAGGGATATCGAATAAGCGTTATCCGACACAGGATGATGCGCCCCCTCATCCGGGGAGGAAGTGCTCCCGTGCGGGCGCGCGCAGGTTGTATCGTGAGCTCATCACACTCCCATAGGCGCCGGTGGTCGCGATGAGGAGCAGATCGCCCACGCACGCCGCGGGGAGCGACCGGTCGAAGCCCAGGACATCGCCCGATTCGCAGATCGGACCGACGACGGTGACGGAAGCATCGGAACGCTCGTCCAGGCGCGTGAGGTTGACGATCTCATGGTGGGCGCCATAGAGCGCCGGACGGATGAGTGTGTGCATCCCCGCATCGATGCCGACATATCGGAAATCGTCCTTCTCCTTCGTCTGCGTCACGCGCGCGAGCAGGACGCCGCTCTCGGCGACGAGATAGCGCCCGGGTTCGATCCAGAGTGCGTACTGCGGAAAGGCGTCGCGCACATCGGCGAGCGCGGCGTCGACCGCCGCGATATCAAGCTCGTCGGCTCCCGGCTTTTCCACGACGCCGAACCCCCCCCCGCAGTCGATCGAGCGCACGTCGGGGAGCGCCGACGCGAGCCCCGCGAGAAAGCTGGCCGTATCGCGCCAGGTCGTCGAATCCAGAACGTTGCTCCCCACGTGCGCGTGGAGTCCGACGATGCGCGCCTGTGCCTGCTCCGCGGCACGCGCGAGCGCGTCGAGTTGCGAGGGGAGCACGCCGAACTTCGACTTGGCACCCGCGGTCTTCACATACGCATGGTGTCCCTTCCCCTCCCCCGGATCGATGCGCACGATAATGTCGTGATTGTGAAAGAGCTCTGGCCATACCTGCAGCGGCTCGAGGTTGTCGAGTGTCACGCGCACGCCCCGCGCGAAGGCCTCCTCATACTCCACGCGCGGGACGAAGTTGGGGGTGAAGAGGACACGCTTCGCGTCCATCTCCGGAAGCGTTTCGAAGACATGCGCCACCTCCGCGCCCGAAACACACTCGAAGCCGAAGCCCGCTCCGGCCACCAGCTCCAGGATGCGCGGGTGCGGATTCGCTTTCACCGAATAGAAGACACGGTCGACCGATTCGAGCGAACGCAGCTTGTCGATCTGTGCGGCGAGCGTGCGCTCATCGTAGACATACGCCGGCGTCGCATCCTCGGCGATCGCCAGCAACTCATCGCGCCGCTCGCGCCACCAGGTGTTGGGCAATCCCCTCGTCGACTCCGTGTCAACGGCCGGCCGCCGCGCCACGCCGCCGAAGAGCTCCTCGTGTAGCTCCGCGACCAGCCGGTCGGCCTGCTCCTCGTCGACGACGAAGGAGAGGTTGAGATCGTTGGCCGCCTGCGTGACGAGATAGATGCGCTGCTCCTCGAAGACGCGCAGCGCGCTGCCGAGCTTGTGCAGGATGGCACGGATGTTGCGTCCGACCAGCGTCACCTGCGCACAGGGGCCGATCACCCGCACGCGGCAGAAGCGTTCCAAATCGCGTACCAGCGCGGCGATCGTGCGCTCGTCGAAGGCGTGCGTGGTGCCGTCGAGCGTCACCGTCACGTTCGTCTCCGAGGTGGAGACGAGGTCGATCGAGAGCCCGTGCCGCTGAAAGTGCTCGAAGAGCGAGGCGAGGAAACCGACCTCATGCCACATGTCGACCGTCTCCATCGAGACGATCGTCACGCCGCACTTCGCGGCGATCGCCTTGACCTGCGCGTCTGCGGCACCCGCGTCGGCGGTGATGATCGTGTGCGGCGCATCGGGCTGTTCCAAGCAGCGGATGTGCAGCGGGATGCCCGCCTGCCGCAGCGGCCCGAGGCAGCGCGGGTGGAGGACCTTCGCCCCCGACGTCGCGAGCTCCTGCGCCTCCTCGAAGTCGAGGCGGGTGAGAAGGCGCGCCTCCGGGATGCACCGGGGATCGGCGGTGAACATCCCGGTGACGTCGGTCCAGATCTCGCAGCGGGCCGCGCCGAGCTTCGCGGCGAAGGCGGCGGCCGAGATGTCCGAACCACCACGGCCGAGCAGGACCGTCTCTCCTGCCTCGTTGCGCGCGATGAAGCCCTGCGTGAGGACGACCGGCGCATCCGACGCCGCGAGCTGTTTGTGGAGGTGCAAATCCTCCTCGTGCCGGCAGTCGGCGCTCAAGTAACAGCGTGCCGGGTTGCCGGCGGGCCCCCCGTGTGTCTGCAGGAGATCGCGCGCATCCTGCCACGCGACCGCTTCGTCCGCCGCCTCCAGAAAGGCCGCGCCGAGGCGCGTGGAGAGCAGCTCGCCAGCCGCGAAGGCCTGCGCGCGGAGCCGCGGGGAGACCTCCCGCACGAGCGCCACCCCCGACGCAATGCGCGCGAGCTCCGCGAGCTCGCCCGTCACGATATCGAAGGGGATGGCGAGCTCCTCGGCGAGGCGGAGGTGCTGTTCGCCGATCTCCGCGACGATCGGCTCGTGGCGCCCGTGGACCGCCTCGGCGAGGAGTCGCTCGATGGCGTTGGAGACGCCGGCGAGCGCCGAGCAGACGATGAAGGGGCGCAGCCCTTCGCGCCGGCGCGCGGCGACGATGCGCGCGATCGTCTGCCAGCAGGCGCCGGTGGCAACGCTCGTACCGCCGAATTTGAGGACGACCCACGGGTTTTCGTTCATAGCGATCTCGCTGCTACAGAAAAGCAGGCCGGTGGTAAAGCCCTTTTCTTTTTCGAGGAGGACGATATGCTCTGTTCATGCTGATTCCCCTCCTCCGCAAGATGCGTCGCCGTGCGGGGCTGCCCCCCGGCACGCTCCCCGCGCCAACCGATGCGCCCTCGATTCATGCGCGCATCACCGTGATCGACTACGATGCGGACGCCGTGTCGGCCCGCGAGCTCACGTCGGTCGAGGAGTGTCTCCCCATGTGCACCTCCCGGACGAAGAGCTGGATCAACGTCGAGGGAAACGGTGACATCGCCACGATCAAGCGGCTCGGCGAGATATTCGAACTCCATCCCCTCGTCGTCGAGGACATCGCCACCGCTGCGCAGCGACCGAAGTTCGAATCGTTCGAGCACTATGACTTCTTCGTCCTGCGCATGTTGGACCGTTCGCCCGAGGGCATCGCGACCGAACAGGTCAGCCTCGTTCTGACCGACAACGTCGTCCTCACCTTCCAGGAACGCCCGGGCGACGTCTTCGAACCGGTGCGCGAGCGCATTCGGCGCGGCATCGGCCGCATCCGGAAGGCGGGGATAGACTTCCTCGCCTACGCGTTGCTCGACGCCCTCGTCGATGCCTTTTTCGGCATCCTCGAGCAGTTCGGCGAACGCGTGGAGGCGATCGAGGAGGAGCTCCTGGCCGATCCGCAGCCGGTGACGCTTATGCGCATCCACCGGCTTCGGCGCGAGGCGCTCGTGTTGCGCCGCTCCACCTGGCCGCTGCGCGAGATCACCGCGCGCCTCGAACGCGGTGAGACAACACGGTTTCAGAAGGGGACGCGACTCTATCTGCGCGATCTGGCCGATCA
>CAYPII010000156.1:0-4428 GCA_964410765.1 uncultured Myxococcales bacterium
CCCACGTCCACCCTTTGACGTCGGGCGTCCGCAGTCGATGCCGCCTATGCGGATCGTCCCCGCGTCGGCCCGCCGAAGTCCCGTGAGCAGGTCGATGGTCGTGGTCTTGCCCGCGCCGTTGGGACCGAGGAAACCGAAGAGCTCCCCGCGGCGCACGTCGAACGTCGCGCGATCGACGGCCAGGACGTCGCCGAAGCGCTTGGTGAGGTCGCGGACCTCGATGATCGGATCGTCCCTGGTCATATCATCTTCCCCGCTTCAGATCCTCTGTGGAATACCGTATACACACAGGGAATCACAAAGAGCGTGAGAAACATCGAGGCCGCCAGCCCCCCCGCGACCGTTATCGCCAGTGGTCTGAGCATCTCAAGACCCTCGCCCCATCCCAGGGCGAGCGGCATGAGGCCCACGATCGTCGTGATGCTCGTCATCAGGATGGGTCGCAGGCGAAGCGATGCGCCCTCGATCACCGCGTCGAGAACGGAATGTCCCTTTCCCCTTCGCAGGCCATTTATAAAATCGACGAGCACGATGGCGTTGTTGACGACGATGCCCACGAGCAGGATGAGTCCGAGAAAGACCGTCGCGCCGAAGGACGTCCCGGTGAGGGCCAACAGGAGAAACGATCCGATCACGGCCAGGGGAACGGTCATCATGATGATCAGCGGATCGAGGAGCGACTCGTACAGTACCGCCATGACGACGAAGACGAGAAAGATCGCCAGCGCAACGACCACCATCAGCTGGCCGCTCGATTCCTTCACCGCCTCCTCCTCTCCGCCGAATTCCATGACGTAGCCCGAAGGGAGGGTGAGTCCCTTAAGACGTGCCTTCACCTCCTCCGTCACCTTTCCGACATTCCTGCCCTCGGCATCGGCAAGGACGCTGATGAGGCGCACCTGATCCTCGCGGTCGATCTGGACCGGGCCCTCGGAGACCTCGACCTTTGCCACCTCGCCGAGCTTCACCGGAGCGCCGCTGGGGGGATAGATCGGCGTGTCCTCAATGGCCTCCGCGCTGCTGACGATGAGGGGATCGGCCAGGACCCTGACGTCATAATCGACGTTCCTCGATTTGTCCGTGAACTGCGTACTCACCATCCCGTCCACGGAGACCCTGGCGACGTCCGAGACATCCTCCGCGGTCAGGCCGAAATCGCCGAGCTTCTCCCGGTCGAGCGTGACATGGATCTCCGGCTTGGAGAAATCGATCGACGTGTCGAGGTTGGCGACGCCCTCGACATCCTTGATCCGGCGCTGGATCTCCTCAGCGATATTGAAGAGCGCACCGAAGTCGTGCCCCCGCACGCGGATATCGATGTCGGACGTGGATGTCTTCTTGATGCCCCGCAATTTCGTGGGCATGACCTTCTTTTTCGCGCCCGGAATCGAAATCTCCTTGAGCTTCTTGCGAAGCTTCCGGATGAACTCGCCTGTGGAGAGAGGCCTCTTCGATTTTTCGACCAGCTCGACGGTGATCTCCGCCTCGTTGGCCTTTTCGTACACGTTCCGCCTCTGCCAGTAGCCTCCGATCATGGAGGAGAGATTGTCCACGCCCGGCATCTTCCCGACGATTGCTTCTATCTCCTTCACGGCGGCGTCGGTCTGCTCAAGCGATGACCCGATCGGGAGCTTGAGCTTGACGGTGATCCTGCCGTCGTCGATCTGCGGCAGAAACTCGCTGCCCAGCACGCCGATCAGAAAGAGGCTCATGACGAACAGCGCCGCGGCGCCGCCAAGGATCGCCGCCCTGTGGTTCAGCGCCAGGCCCAGCGCCCGACGATAGATCGCGGCGACCTTCTCCATGAAACGCCTGCTGAAATCCCGACCCTGAACCGCACGCTTCATCCGGAAGAGATGCGCCGCAAGGCAGGGGACGACGGTGAGGCTGACGAGGAGGGAGAGGATGAACGCCACCATGACGGTGACGACCATGTCCCGAAAGAGGAGAGCCGCGATTCCCGTTATCAGGAAAAAAGGGATGATCGCGGCCACGTTCGTGAAGCTGGATGCGACGAGCGCCCCCGCCACCTCCTCGCTGCCGATATGCGCCGCCTCGGCCATGCACGACGCGTCCCTTTGGTGCCTGGTGATGTTCTCGAGCATAACGATGGAGTTGTCCATGAGCATGCCGACCGCGACGACGAGTCCGCCCAGGGAAAAGATGTTGAGGGTGACGCCGAACAGGCCCATGAGGATAAAGGTGCCGAGGATGCTCACCGGTATGGCGACGGCGATCACGAGGGTCCTGCGCAGATCGTGCAGGAAAAACCAGATGGTGAGCATCGCGAGGATGCCGCCGATCACCGCGCTCAGGCCCACATTCCAAATCGAATGCTCGATGTAGGAGGCCTGGCTGGAGACGACCTCGTACGCGACCGCATCGGGAATGACTCCCTTTTTTCGCAGCTCCGAGGCGCGATCCTCGATCCGCCTGGCGACCTCGACCGTATTGGCATTCGGTTGTTTGAGAAAGCTGACGATGACGCTGGGCTCCCCGTCAAAACGCGTGAGCACCCTCTGCTCCTCGTGCGCATCGGATACCCGCGCCACGTCCTTGATGCGAAGAAACCGCCCCTCGCGGTTTGCGATGATGATATCCCCTATCTCGGACACATTTTTAAACTTCGCCAGCAGGCGAACGCTGTATTCCCTCTTCGCATCGGATATCCTGCCGGCGGGATACTCGACGTTTTCGCGACGAAGGAGGTCCAGGATGGTGTCCGCCGACAGCTCGTATCGCTCGACCTTTTCCCGATCGATGACGACCTGGATCTCGCGCACCCTCCCGCCGCTCGCAGCCACGGCGCCCAGGCCGGGAATGCCGAGAAAGTAGTCGCTCAGATCGTTTTCCGCCCAATCGCGCAGCTCGCGCTCGTCTTTCGTTTTTGAAAAAAGCGCGATGTCGATGATGGGCAGCTGCGACGGATCGGCCTTGTAGATCTTCGGCTCGTCGGCGTCCGGCGGCAGCTCGTTTCTCACGAGGTCGAGCTTCGCGCGCGTGTCGGCGAGGGCGACGTCCATGTCCTTGCCGTACTCGAAATAGACCTCGATGGAGCCGTTGCCCTCGATGGCGGAGGAGATGACTTCAATGGCATCCTCCGTGGTAGCGACGCTCGCCTCCACCCTTTCGAGGATGTTTTCCTCGATCTCTTCGGGGCTGGCCCCCTTCCAGTCGATGATGATCCTGATGAGGGGATAGGTGATATCCGGGAGCAGGTCCACCGACAGCGATCGCAGGAAAAAGACGCCCAGCGCAACGATCATGACCGTGAGGACGAATGTGCTGACGGGCCTCCTGATGGAAACGTCACTGATCATCGCGATACCCCGCTATGCGCTCGATCTCGGCCTTCGCGACGCGCATGTCGAGTTTCGACAACGCATAGTTGACCTGCGCCTGGGAAAACGCCCTCTGGGCGTCGAGGAGCTCGACGCTCGTCGCAAGCGCATCGCGATAACGACCCTCGAACAGGTCGAGGCTCTTCCTCGCCTGCACGTGGCTCTTTCGGGCAATCTCGTAACGCCTGGTGGCGGACTCATGATGCAGGCGCGCCGACTCCAGTTCGAGGTCCAGCTGTTGGCCCCGCAGATCCCGGTAGGATTCGAGTTCGGCCTGGTAGGCCTTCGCCCGCCTGAACTCGGCCCGTGTCTTTCCCCAGTCCAGGAGGTTAAAGCCGAGCGTGAGCCCGGCGGTCCAGGTGTCATCGCCTGTCGAGAAACTCGACCATTCGACTCCGTAACTGGCGCGGGCGCCCAGCTGCGGATAGAGGCTGCTCTTCGTCGCCCGGGCCGATGCCTCCGCCTCCTCAATCTCCCGGGAGATCTTCACGATCTCATGGTTTTGGGCGATCTCGGCGGGCGGCCCCCTGGTGAAAGCAAAATCGTCCTTGAGATCGCGGACCTCTATCACGCCGTTCGCATCGAGGCCCATGGCGTTCAGGAGCGCTTTTTGGGAGATCATCAGATCGTCGCGGGCCGAGATCAGCTCCTGCCTCGTTTCGTTTACCTGCACCTCGAGGCGCAGGAGCGTCTCTTCCCTCGGTATCCTGGTACGCCTGTTCAAATCGACCGCGGTGCGGTGCGACAGCTCCGCATAGCGCAGCAGGCTCTCCTTGCTCTTCACGATCTCCTTCGCGAAGAGGAGCCTGAAGTACGCCGCCTTGACGTTGAAGACGACGTCGTCCCTCACCGCGAAGTAGCCCTGCCGCGCGGCATCGAGGCCGTGACTCGCGCTTCTCTTCGAGGATGTAATCCTGCCGCCGGTGTAGATCGGCTGCGTGAGGACGACGGCCGCCTGGTAGTCGTTCTGAGAAGTGCCGAGATAACGCCGCTTGCCGGGAATGACGTAGGAGAGCCGGTCGTAGCTTGCGGCGATGTCCATCTTCGGTTTGTTGTCCGTTGAGACCGCTTTTAATTTTTCCTTCTA
>CAYPII010000157.1:0-4396 GCA_964410765.1 uncultured Myxococcales bacterium
TTCGCCTCGGCATTGTCGAGTAGTCCCAGCGCGAGCGCCTTGCGCCCCATGCCGGCGTAGACGTAGGCGAGATAGTAATAGGCCACACCATTGGTGCCGTCGACGTTGATCGCGTCGCGGAAGGCGGCCGCCGCCCCCTCCAGATCGTGCATGTCCAGGCGCCCCCGGCCGCGCTCGACCAGACGCATGGAGGCGCGCCGCTCCGGCGTGGCGATCTCGCCTGGCGGCGGGACCGAGACGGGGCGCACCGCGTCCTTCGGAACCTCGCGGCCCGGCGGCGGAAGGCGCTTGCGTCCGGTCGTCTGTTTGGCGCAACCCGCAACGCCTGCGACCGCGAGCGTCACGAGCGCGAGGATCAGAACTCCTCGCGATAGGGAATGTTTGAAATCGGCGGCTGCAGCATCGACTCGCGTCTGACATCCTCGCATGTCTTCTCCGGTTGGGTCCCCTCGATGAAGGCCTCGTAGATCCAGTCGGGGCAGGAGCGCGCCGGCAGCCCCCCCGTCTTCGGATCGACCTTTACCAGAAGGACGTCGGCGGGACCAGGGAATTCACCGCTCTCGCCCGCATGCGCGCGCTTCATGAAGTCGGTCCAGAGCGGGAGTGCGGCGCGCGCGCCGCTCATTCGCATCTCGGCGTTGTCGTCGTAACCGACCCAGGCGAGCGCGAGGAGCTTGGGCGTGAAGCCGACGAACCAAGCGTCGCGGTAGTTGGAGGTCGTCCCCGTTTTGCCGGCGGCAACGCCGTCGAAGCCCATCGCGCGCGCCCCGCGCCCGGTGCCGCGGTCGACCACGCCCTTGAGGATGTTCGTGGTGAGATAGGCCGGCGCCGCGTCGAAGGCGCGCTTGACGCGGATCGCCTTCTTCTCGAGCCGGTCGCCCTCCTTCGTCACGACGTTGATGATGGCGATCGGCTGCGCGCGCACGCCGCCGTTGGGGAAGATCGTGTAGGCGCTGGCCATCTCCAGCGGCGAGACCTCGAAGGCGCCGAGGGCGAGCGACGGCACGGGACTGAGTTCGCTGGTGATCCCCGCATCGCGCGCCGTCTCGACGACGTTCTCCAGCCCCGCCTCGATGGCGAGTTTCGCGGTGGCGATGTTGTAGCTCTTCTCCAGCGCGGTGCGCAGCGTGACCGGCCCGTGCTCCTCCTTGTCGTAGTTCTTCGGGCTCCACCGCTCGCCTCCCGATTCGACCTCGAACGAGACATCCTCGATGATGCTCGCCGGCGTGAAGGCCTTATCGCTCCGGCGCGGCGAAAGCGCGGTGAGGTAGACGAAGGGCTTGAAGGTGGAGCCGGGCTGGCGCTTCGCCTGCGAGCAGCGGTCGAACTGGCTGGCGCCGTAGTCGCGTCCGCCCACCAGCGCGCGCACGTAGCCGCTGGAGGGCTGCACCGCCACGATGCAGGCCTGCAAGTCACCCGCGCGATCCTTCGGCAGGATCTTCGCCCAGCGCTCCTCGAGCCCCTTCACGCCGTCGACGAGGGCGCGCTCGGCGGCGAGCTGCATCGTCATGTCCAGCGTCGTAAAGATGCGCAGCCCCTCGCGCTGCAGCACCTCCTGCGGATAGAGGTCGGCGAGCTGGCGCTTGACGAGATCGATGAAGTAGGGGGCGGTGCTGATGCGCACGCGGCGCTTCGGCGTCACGATGCGTTCGTCGCGCGCCTGCGCGTACTGTTCGGGCGTGATGAGCCCCTCCTCGCGCATGCGTGCCAGTATCAGGTCGCGTCGTGCGCGCGCCTGCTCCGGATGCGTGATCGGGTTGTAGGTGTTGGGCGACTTGATCATCCCCGCCAAGAGCGCCGATTCGCCTACGGAGAGCTGCGAAACATCCTTGCCGAAGTAAAGGCGGCTGGCCTCCGCCACGCCTGAGACCGACGACGCCCCGCGCTGGCCGAGATATATCTCGTTGAGGTAGGCCTCGAGGATCTCCGCCTTCGTGTGGTGGCGCTCGATCCGCCAGGCGATGAGCATCTCGTTGAACTTCCGGATAAACGACTTCTTCGGATAGAGGAAGAAGTTCTTCACGAGCTGCTGGGTGAGCGTGGAGCCCCCCTGTGCGATGCGCATCGACTTGAGGTTGACGGCTGCGGCGCGCAGGATGCCGATGGGGTCGACGCCGCCGTGCTGGAAGAAGCGCTCGTCCTCGATGAGGATGATCGCCTCGACGAGATAGGGGGGCACCTCCTGGAGGGTGACGACGGTGCGGTCCTCCATGAGCTCATTGAAGACCGAGGCGATCTCCTCCGGCTCCAGGCGCACCAGTTCGCGCGGGGCGTCGTCGGCGAGGTCGCGGATGTCGGCAATCTTCCCGCCGGCGAAGCGCAGGCGCACGGGGAAACCTTTGAATATCTCCTCCGGATAGTCGAAATCGTGCAGGAAGATGTCGACGGCATCACCCCGCACCGCATACTCGCCCGGCCCGCGGATCGCCTCGCCGGTGTCGCGGTAGCCCAGCCGGTCGAGCTTCGCCCGGAGGTCGCCGGTCGTGATGACCGCGCCCGGATAGAGGTAGGTGGCGTCCGAGTAGATCCGCGAGGGAAGGTCCCACTTCTCGGGGCGGTCGAACTTCGCTTCGATCATCCGGTCGATCTGCCGGAAGTGATAGGCGAGCGCGATGAGGCCGATGACGGCGAGGACGAGCAGGACCTTGAGCACGCGCCAGAGGAAGCGCAGCTTCGCGCGCAGGGAACCGGGGCGCTTGGCGCGCTTGCTCTTGCGCGCCTTCTGGGCGGCGCGCTTCGTCCGTCGATAGGCGGTCATCGGATTCCTTTCCGGCCAGGCCGCTCGGCGGAGGGGGTGGGATTCGAACCCACGGTATCTTGCGATACACCGGTTTTCAAGACCGGCTCCTTCAACCGCTCGGACACCCCTCCGCCAAACCCCCGGCCCATTGGAGAACGGAACCTATGCAGGCAGGCAACGCCGTGCAACCGTCAAAAAACCGTCTTTTCCTTCTCCTCCCGACACCATTCCCACTTTGAGAGGACATGAATTGACGCGAATTAAATTTATCCAATATTTTCAATTGGTTCAAGAAGTCATTCGGAGTGGGGCGATGGCACGCTGATTGCAATATTTACTCCCCGGACACGAATGGGAGGATCGTATGCGCAAACAGACCCTTGTTCTGATCACGATCATCTTCACCGCGGCACTTGTGGCCGGCAGCATCGGCTGCCACAAGATGACCGACGAGGAGGTCCGCGATGTTGCCGACATCGGCTTTTCGGGCGGCGACGGCGGACAACCGGGCGGCGGGAGTCAACCGCCGGATGGCACTCCCACCGATTCTCAGGACAACGGACCGGATGTCACGGCACCGGGTGACCTCGACGGCGACGGGATCCCCGACGACGTCGATCCGGACATCGACGGCGACGGCATCGCCAACGCCGACGATGACTGGCCGCGCGAACCATCAGCACTGCTGCCGGCAAAACTGCTCTTCTCCCGCGAAAAAACGAACACGCAAACCGATTCCCAGGATCGGGAATTCCACGGAGTCAATCTCTCCTTTGATGATCAACAACAGATCCTCGGAGCGGAGTTCATGCTCCGGCAGGAAGAGAGCGAGGGGGTAAGTCTCCGTCAGGGAATGCAGCGCAGCATCGGCTTCGTAACCACCCAGCCGGGGAGCTCGATCGCCTATGATGCGAACAACCGTTCCTGGCATCTTCAGGGCCGCTTCGTGGAAGCGATTCAAGACAACACCCAGACACCACCTGTCCAGACGAATCCCGATTACAACATCAAGGTGACGATCGTTCCCGATCGAAATGCGGAAGGATTGCTCGATCGCATCGATGTGGACGTTCTGCTGACCGACCCCCTCGGACAGGAGGTCGATCGACGCTCGCAATCGGTCCTCTTCGAACGAACAGGCGATATCACGAAAAAGACTTATGAGCTCTCAAACAGGAGTCAGATTCCCTGCTCCTCCACCATCACGAACGGCGCCATCACCAACGCGCGCTGCAGCTACTCCCGGGATGTCTCCCTCGACCTTCAGGTCCAGCGCCTCCTGACCGATGGACATATCGAGGAGGGCGAGCTGCTCTATTCGTTCTTTCACAACCTGGATGTCACCATCCCGCTGACCTACACGTATGAAGAACAGCCGATACCAAACGATCCGGAGAGGCGGGCCTTCAAAACCATGGGCGACGGCACCCTCCAGGACGGCGGCGACACCATCATCTTTTCGATCGACGGCCTGTGGCTCTCAGGACAAGACGTGTCTTTTGCAGAAGACATTGCCGTCCTCGTCGATGCCCTCTTCCTCATCGGCGAGGAAAAAGCCATCTATCACCCCTTTATCCTGCGCTGACGACCACCGATGAAGAATCGGAAAGCGTTCTCTCGCGAGAACGCTTTCTTTTTTTTGAACGCACCAAATCC
>CAYPII010000158.1:0-4131 GCA_964410765.1 uncultured Myxococcales bacterium
CAGCGTCTATATAGTTCTGGTGCACCTCGCGCACGAGCGCCGGGTTGGAGACGTTGAGCTCGTCGTAGCAGCGGTTGATGAACATCCCGCGGCGATAGAGCTCCGTTCCCATCGCCCCGTCGCCGAGGATGCCCTCCTCCACGAGCTGTTCGAGAAAGGGTTTCATCAGAGAAGCATCCGCTCCGAGGAGGCGTTCATGTAGGGATTGTTCGTGCGTTCGTCGCCGATCGTCGAGCGCGCGCCACCGTAGTCGTGTCCCGGATAGACGACCGTCTCGGGCGGGAGCTCGGCCAGGCGTTTGAGGGAGGCGAACATCGCCTTCGGATCGCCGCCGGGAAGGTCGACACGGCCACAGTTGCCGGCGAAGAGCGTGTCGCCCGTGAAGAGGGCGTTGCCCACCAGGAAGCACTGCGAGCCGGGGGAGTGTCCCGGTGTGTGCAGACAGCGGATCGTGAACGACCCCAGCGGGATCGTCGATCCCTCCTGCGTGGTGATCGTCTCGATTCCCTCCGAAACCTCGCCGCGCTCCGCCTCGTGAACGACGACCGGTGCGCCGGTTTCCCGCGCGATCTGGGTCAGCGTCTCGCCGGCGTGGTCGTAGTGACCGTGTGTCAGCAGAATCTTCTCGATTTGCCATCCCGCCCGCTCGGCGGCGGCTCGGATGCGCTCCGCCTCCCAGCCCGGGTCGATGACGGCGCAGACCTTCGCCTCAGCGTCGCCCAGCAGATAGGCGAAATTCATCATCGGCCCGACGGCCAGCTGTTCGATCACAGGCGTACTCATCGCGAAACTCCAGGGTTGTGCGGAGGTGTAGGCGCCGAGCGGAGAGGGGTCAAGAGGGAAGTTCCGGGGAGGGCCCCTCGTGCGCGGCGCCCGACGTGCGGTGCGGGTGGAAGAAGACGAGCTCGTCGTCGCCGTAGCGCCAGGAGAACCAGCCGTTGCCGGCGTCGAAGTCGACGAGCCAGATGCCGCGCGCTTCGCAGCCCAGCTGCGAAACCTTCACCGCCCAGCGCCGGACGACGCCGTCGAGGTCCTGCTGCAGGCGTTTGCCGAGCGGCTCCTCCGCCGGGGTCCACTGCAGCTGCTCGCGGAGTTCGTCGAAGCGCGCGGCGGCGCGGTCGGTGATGCGTTTGACGATGGGGAGCAGGATACGCGCCTCGTTGTGCGTGAAGGTACGACGCGAATGGATGGGAATGACCTCGCCCATATCCAGACCATACGTCCGCGCTGGAGCGCTTGTCAATGGCTTGACGGATGCCGCTTTGCCATGCTAGGTCCACTCCGGATCGAATGGATATCCCGCTTCCGTCAGACACGGGGGCGGGGCTTGTTTTTGTAGGAGGCACGATGGAAAAGCGAGTACCGATGACGCCGGAGGGCCGGCAGATGCTCCTGGACAAGCTCAAGCAGCTCAAACAGATCGATCGCCCGCGCATCGTTCAGGAGATCGAGGAGGCGCGCAGCCACGGCGACCTCTCCGAGAACGCGGAGTACGATGCGGCCAAGGAGCGGCAGCACCAGGTGAGCGAGCAGATCAAGGAGATCGAGCACAAGCTCTCGCTCGCGCAGGTGATCGACCCGAAGGAGATCGATTCGGAGAAGATCGTCTTCGGCGCGACGGTGACGCTCGCCGACATCGACAACGGCGATGAGGTGACCTACCGCATCGTCGGAACGCACGAGTCGGACATCGCCGCCGGCAAGATATCGATCGACTCGCCGATCGCCCGCGCGCTGATCGGCAAGGAGGAGGGGGACGAGGCGAAGGTGAAAACCCCCAAGGGGCTGCGCACCTTCGAGGTCGTCTCGGTCTCCTTCGGCTGAGCCCGCCCGGATCGTCAAAACCCCATCATCGGGGGGAGGGCCCCTCAAAGTGAGACGTCCTGTTGTGCGCTCCGCACGGAATAAGCTGCTAACTCATTCATATTGTTGGATTATTAAAAATGTCCCGAAGTCGGCGGCTGGCAAGGTTTATGCATCATTATATGGGCGGAGGCGGAAACCATGATACGCGGAATGATCAGAGTGCGACATGTTCTCACACACCCGATGACGCTCATCGGCGCCTTCGGCATTGCCGGCTACCTGCGCCTGATCGCGCGCTGCATCGCCCGCCACGACTGCTTCGCGGATGTCCTCTTCCACTGAAGACGACGAGATGGGGGATTTCAAACGGAGGGCCCTTCGGCCCCCCGTTTTTTATTTGCCGAAGAATCGCACGAGCCAGAGCGAGAGATCCGGAAAATAGGTGATGACGATGAGTGCCAAGAAGAGCACCCCCAGGAAGGGGAGCGAGGCGCGGTAGAGCTGCGGGATGGGCTTCCGGAAGCGGAAGCTCGAGATGAAGAGGTTGAGTCCCACCGGTGGCGTCGAGTAGCCGATCTCCAGGTTGGTGAGGAAGATGATGCCGAGGTGGATCGGGTCGACGCCGAACTCCTTCGCAATCGGGAGGATGAGCGGGACCACGACGATCGTCGCCGAGAAGATGTCCATCAGGCACCCGACGACCAGGAGGAAGACGTTGAGGACCGCCAGGAACATGAACTTCGACGTGATGTAGGTGCGCATCACCTCGATGATCTTCATCGGGATCTGCTCGTCGACGAGGTAGTTCGTCAGCCCCAGCGCGCAGCCGAGGATGACGAGCACGCCGCCGACGAGGATCATCGAATCGGCTGCGATACGCGGCACATCCCGGAAGAGTTTGAAGTCGCGGTAGACGAAGCAGCTGATGACGAGCACATAGACGACGGTCACCGCTGCCGCCTCCGACGCCGTGAAGAAGCCGCCGTAGATTCCGACCAACACGACGAAGGGGAGCGGAACGATCCAGGCCGCCTTGCGCAGCGCCGTCCAGACGTTGGGGAGATGGAAGGGCTGGCGACGGACCTTTTGCTTCACGCCGGCGCGGATCGAATAGAGCGAGAGCAGGACGATGAGCAGTATCCCCGGGACGATCCCGGCCAAAAAGAGCGCGTCGACGTTCACCTGTGCCACGACCGCGAAGAGGATGAGCGGCAAACTCGGCGGGAAGAGGAGTCCCAAGCTCCCGCTCGTGGTCAAAAGCCCCAGCGAGAATTTCTCCGAATAGCGTTCGTCGATGAGGAGCGGATAGAGCAGCCCCCCGAGCGCGATGATCGTCACGCCCGAGGCGCCGGTGAACGCGGTGAAGAAGGCGCAGGCGATGAAGGCGACGATCGCCAGCCCCCCCGGCATCCAGCCGAAGAGGGCGCGGTAGAGGTTGACCATCCGCTGCGGCGACTTCGACTCGGCGAGCAGATACCCCGCGAAGGTGAAGAGCGGGATCGCGATCAGCGTCGGCGCGCTCGCCAGCCGGTACATCTCGATGATCACCGCCTGGGCGTCGATCCCGACGGCATAGAAGAGGACGAGGGCCAGCCCCCCGATGACGACGAAGAGCGGTGCACCGCAGATAGCACAGACGAGCAGCGCGATGACGTAGAGTGCAGTCACGCGCGCCCCTTTCCTGCCTCGTGTTCATCGTCGCCGGCCTGGACGATCCGCCAGATGTCGAGCCCGATGCCGATCGCGTACTCGATGCCGATCATCGCGAAGCCGAAGGGGATGATCGCTACCGCGTACCAGGTCGGGACATCGCCGAAGAGCATCGTTCCCATCGCCTTCTCGCCGATCACGAAGTCGAGGGCCGCCTTGGCGAGCAGCAGCGAGACCGCGCAGGCGAGCGCATCGAGGAAGATGCGCACGGCGTTGCGCGACTGGCGTGGGAGCATGCGCGTGAGGGCGTCGATCGCTAAGTGCTTGCGGCTGCGCGTCGCGAGCATCGCCCCCAAAAAGCCCACCCAGAGCACCATGTGGCGCGAGGCGATATCCCCCCAGGCGATGCCGCTGGCAAAGAGGTTGCGCAGCAAAACCTGCCCCACGACCAGCCCGGTCATCGCGATCAGGATGACGATGAGGAGGGCCTCCACGAGTTTCGCGAAGGCCCGGTCGATGAAGCTGGCGATGGAGATGATGAAATTCAAAGAGTGTCCTTAAGCGATGTGTCATTCTGAGGCGAAGCCGAAGAATCTCCGGAGATCCTTCGCTATCGCTCAGGATCAGTAGTGTCCGGTTAACTTTTAAATGAGTTCAGAATTCCTTTTTATGTAC
>CAYPII010000159.1:0-4059 GCA_964410765.1 uncultured Myxococcales bacterium
AATGGTGGAGGCCGAGCTCACGCCGGTTGTCCACTCCGCCGACGTCCTGCCGGCGCTCGACGCATCGGCGGCGCGCGCTGGGCGCACCCTCCCCGTGCACGTGAAGATCGACACCGGCATGAGCCGGTTGGGGGTGCGCCCCGAGTCGCTGGCCCCCTTGCTCACGGCGCTGCAGGGCTGCGCGCACCTCGCGGTGGAGGGGGTGATGACGCACCTGGCCGACGCGGGCGAGGAGGAGCCGACCGCTGCGCAGGCCGAGCTCTTCGCCGGCTGCCGCGAGGCGGTGGAGCGCGCGCTGGGCGCGGTGCCGGTCTGGCACATGGCCAACAGCATGGCGCTGCTGCGCGGTGCGGCGGTCGACATCCCCTGGGCGCGGACGGTCTGGGCGCGTCCCGGGCTGGCCCTCTACGGCGCGGTCGACGGGACCGCTTTTCCCAACGGGGAGCTGCGTCCGGTGATGGGGCTCGAGAGCCGGGTGGCGCTGCTCAAGCGCGTGCCGGCGGGGACAGCGGTGAGCTATGCGGGGACCTTCGTCGTCGAGCGCGCCAGCCGCCTGGCGATCGTTCCGATCGGCTACGCCGACGGCTATCCGTGGCGTGCATCGGGGCGGGCCTCGGTGATCGTGCACGGACGGCGCGTGGCGGTGGTGGGGCGCGTGACGATGGATATGATCGTCGTCGACGTCACCGATCTGCCCCAGGTGGCGGTCGGCGACCGGGTCGTGTTGCTGGGACGGGCGGGCGATGCGGCGATCACGCTGGAGGAATTCGCCTCGTGGTCGGGGACGATCACCTATGAGGCGCTCTGTCGAATCTCGAAACGGATGCCGCGGATCTATACGGGTGAGCACTGAACATGGAACGCGTCCTCAAATACATGACGCCACAGCTCTCGCGTTTCGGTGCGCTGCTGATCTCATCGGCAGGCGCGCTCGGACGCTGGTGTCGCTTCGTCGGCGAGTCGCTCGCGTGGGCGGTCAAGCCGCCGTATCGCCTCGACCGGTTTTTCCAACAGATGGAGTTCGTCGGCGTGCGCTCCACCGGCATCATCGTGTTGACCGCCGTCTTTACCGGCGCGGTCTTCGCGCTGCAGGCGGGGAAGGTCTACGCCCTCTTCAACATGGAGAGCATGGTCGGCGCGACAGTCGGGATGTCGCTCACGCGCGAGATCGCGCCGGTCTTCGCGGCGCTCATGGTCACCGCACGCGCCTGTTCGGCGATGGCGGCGGAGCTGGGGACGATGCGCGTGACCGAACAGATCGACGCGATGGAGACGATGGCCGTCAATCCGCTGCAGTACCTCGTGGCGCCGCGCATGATCGCCTGCACCGTCATGGTGCCGCTGCTCACGATGATCTACAACTACGTCGGCGTCGTCGGGTCGTACATCGTCGGTATTCATCTCTTGGGCATCAACGAGGGCCCATTCCTCAACCGGCTCTACTACTACGTCGATGCCGACGACATCTGGGGGGGACTGATCAAGGCGGCCTGCTTCGGTTTTTTGATCGCGGCGATCAGCTGCTACATGGGCTTCCGTGCGCGCGGGGGCGCGCAGGGGGTGGGGAGGGCGACGACGCGCGCCGTCGTCGTCTCGGCGGTGACGATTCTCATCGTCGACTACTTTTTGACGACCTGGATCCTGGAGTTCATTTCGACGTGAGGTCGTGAGATCGTTTTGAGACGAGACCACGAGTTCACGATATTCGAGATTCTGATGATCGAACTGTGCAACATCCATAAGTCCTTCGCCGGCCAGCACGTGCTGCGCGGGGTCGACCTCGTGGCGCCGGCGGGGAAGGTCACCGTCATCATCGGACCCTCCGGCTGCGGCAAGTCGGTGCTGCTGCGCCACATCATCGGGCTGCTGCACCCCGACCGCGGGTCGGTGATCGTCGACGGGCAGGACCTCGCCCGTCTCTCGACGGGAGCGCTCAACGACTTCCGCCGCCGCTTTGGGATGCTTTTTCAGAATGCGGCGCTCTTTGATTCGCTCTCGGTCTTCGACAACGTCGCCTTTCCGATCGTCGAAGCACATCGCGGCAAGCCGCTGCCGGACCTGCGGCGCATTGTGCGCGAGAAGCTCGCGCTCGTCGACCTCGTCGGACAGGAGCAGAAGATGCCCGACGAGCTTTCCGGGGGCATGCGCAAGCGCGTGGGCCTGGCGCGCGCGATCGCGTTGGAGCCCTCGATCATCCTCTACGACGAGCCGACCACGGGGCTCGATCCGATCATGACCGATGCTATTGACAACCTGATTTTGTCCATGCAACAAGAGCTCTCCGTCACCTCGGTGGTCATCAGCCACGACATCGAAGCGGCGCTGACCGTCGCCGACCAAATCGCGATGCTCCACGACGGTCGCATCATCGAGTGCGCGGAACCCGCAGTTTTTCGCCGTTCGACGAATCCGGTCGTGCGCGCGTTTCTCGACGCCGGCGGCCGGCGGACGGAGGGGGGATCCGAGCGGTGAAACGGATGACGACCGAATTCAAGGTGGGCCTCTTCGCCGCGGTGGCGATCGCCATCGTCGCGTGGGCCACCCTTCGCGTCAGCGACAAGACCTCCGTCGGCGGGAGCGGCTACACGCTCGCCGCCGTCTTTGACAACGCCACCGGGCTCAAAAAGAAGGCCCCCGTCGAACTCGCCGGCGTGCAGGTCGGCGTGGTCAAGGACATCCACCTGGTCGATTCGCGCAGCGCGCACGTCGAACTGCTGCTCGACCGCGACGTCCGCCTCCCCGAGGACACGCGCGCGGTCCTGCGCACGCGCGGCTTTCTGGGGGAGACCTACGTTGAGATCATCCCCGGCGATCCGACGATGACGGCGCTCGAGCCGGAGCAGGAGATCCTCTTCACCGCGCGCACCGGCGACATCAATTCGATGGTGAGCCAGTTCAACGTCATCGCCGACGACATCCGCCACATCACCGGCTCGCTGCGCACGATGGTGGGCAACGAGGGGAACGCCCCGGTCGATCGCATCGTCACGAACCTCGAGGCCTTCAGTCAGTCGATCCGCGACGTGACGCTGCGCAACGAGAACAACATCGACCGCATCACGACGAACATGGCCGAGATGACCGAGCAGCTGCGCATGCTCATCGCGCAGGGCGAAGCCGACATCTCCGAATCGATGGAGCGCATCGCCTCGATCACGCGCAAGATCGACGAGGGGCGCGGCACCGTCGGCCGGCTGGTTAACGACGAGGAGACGGTCGACAAGCTCAACGAGGCGGTCGACAACCTCAACCAGACGCTCGGCGGCTTCAAGCGGCTGGAGACGGAGATCGGCTATCACGCCGAGTGGCTCGCGCGCTCCGGCGACTTCAAGCACTACGTTTCGCTGGGGCTGAAGCCCTCGCCCGACAAGGCATTCCTCTTCGACATCGTCTCCGATCCCGATCCGCGCCCGAGCTACGTCGAACGCGATACGACGATCACCACCGGGGGGACGACCACACAGGTCACCACCGAGACGGCGACGATCGACCGCGAGAAGATCCGCTTCTCGGCGCAGCTGGCGAAGTCCTTCTACGACTTCACGATCCGCGGCGGCATGATCGAATCGACCGGCGGCTTGGGCTTCGACTACAACAAGGGGCCGCTGGGCCTGCACTTCTCGGCCTTCGACCTCTCCACGCGCTTCGGGGAGCGCCCGCACCTGAAGCTCTTCGGCGACGTCAATGTGACGAAGAATTTCTATCTGCTCGGCGGCGCCGACGACATGCTGCGCCAACAGAACAGGCCCGACTGGTTCATCGGGGCGGGTTTCCGGCTGGTGGATGACGACGTGAAGACGCTCGTCGGGATGGGCGGGACGAGTTTGATTCCCTCGGATTGATCCGGTGCCGTCGACGACGTCCTGCAGTTACTGCGGGGAGAACGAAATGGAGAAGATCCAGCGCGCACTCATCAGCGTTTCCGACAAGAGCGGCGTCGTCGACTTCGCCCGGGCGCTCGCCGAGCGCGGCGTGGAGGTCCTCTCCACCGGCGGGACGGCGCGCGCGCTGCGCGAGGCGAACGTCCCCGTCGTCGACGTCGCCGACTACACCGGCTCG
>CAYPII010000160.1:0-4048 GCA_964410765.1 uncultured Myxococcales bacterium
TCCGAGTGTCAGATCAGGTGACAATGCCTCTTCGATACTGTCTGATGAAATGGTGAGCACTACAGCTGAACGCTTATCGCTCAACGCTCACTTTTTCTCTTTGACGAACGTCATGATCTGCTTGAACTGGCTCTCGCCGTCGAGACCCGCTTCGGCCAGCACCATGTCGGCCTGGCCGGAGCCGAGGTAGTGCCCCTTCTGATAGGGATACATCGTCATCGCGCGACCGAGCTCCGAGGTGACCCAGCGGTACATCGTCGGCAGCGTGAGCCCCGTGATCCCCATCGCGTTGCGCGCGTGCTCCTCCGGGAAGAGCTTCGTCTGTTCCGAGAGGGGCAACAGGTCGAAGAGCTCAGCACTCGCGCAGTAGTAGAGGTTGAGATCGACCCCCTCCGCGTCGAGCTTCGGGAGCGCGTGGGCGACGAAGGCGTTGGTGACGCCCGAGCCCTGCAACACGACCGTCGCGTTCGATTGCTTCGCCCGGCGCAGGGCGTAGAGCCCCGTCGCCGCCTCGCTCGCCGGCGCAAATTTCAGCGCCGTGCGGTCCGGGACCGTCTCGTTCGGGCGCGTGACGAAGGGGGCGATCACCGCCGGGCGCCTGGCGAACGCGGCGGCCATCAGCGGCCAGACCTCGGCCGGGTCCCACGGTGTGAGCGTGATGACCGTTCCCTTCGGAAAGTTCTCCTGCAGCAGCTGCAGCGGCTGCGGGTCGGCGTGCGTGGGACCATCCTCGCCGGTCTTCAGCCCCGCGTGCGCACAGATCAAGACGAAGGGATGGTAGGGCTCGTCCTTCTTGATCGCGTGGCGCGCCTGGCCGCCGATGGCGTGCAGGCGCGAGGCGATGTGCCCCAGCGGCGCGATGAAGGCGCCGTACGACGACCCGACGCCGATGTGGTGCCCCAGCGTCGAGATGCCGGAGAGGACGCCGGAGATCGCGTCCTCGCAGATGCCGCCGATGGAGAGGATGCGCGCCTCGGGGTTTGTCGCCGTGTTGAAGAAGCCCTCGGCAAAGCCCTTGGCGCTCGTGTTCACACTCGTCGACCCCAAGAGATCCGCCGCCGCGGCGAGGATCGCGCCGCCGCTCTCGCGGTTGAGGTAGCCCAGCGCCTTGCCCAGCTCCCCGCGCAGCGTCGTCTTCGCCCCCGGTTCCAGCGCGAGCTCCTTCGGGATCGCCTCGGTCCCCTTCGCGGCGAGTTCATAGATGGTCTTCACTGCGGGAGCGCCGGAGCGCGGCGTGCGCTTCTGTCCCTCCAGGCGCGTGCAGGAGAGGACGAGGCGCTCGGCGAGCATCTTCGCCATTTCGGGGCGCTGCTCGATCGCGTGGCGCACGACCTCCAGCGCCTCCCAGAGGCACTCCTCGACGATCCCCTTCTCCTCGCCCGTCCGGCAGCGCTGCGCATTGGCCTCGCAGGCAGGGAGATTGCCGCCGAAGGCCTCGAGGAAGGGGGCGAGCGCTTCGTAGAAGCCCTGTGTGCACATCTTGTGGCCGGCGCCGTGGCTCGCCCTCCCCTCGATGCCGTATTGCCACCCCTTGATCGTCCGGTAGACGATCGCGGTCGGCTGTCCGTTGTTGATCTCGAGCGCCTTGCGCTGCGCGGCGATCACCTGCTGAAAGTTCTTGCCGTCCGGGACGAAGACGACGTTCCAGTCGTGGAGATAGCAAAACTCCGCCGGCGTCCACTGGACGTATTCGCCGGGGGTGGAGCCGTCGCGGCAGACGTTGTTGCTGTCGATCGAGGCCTGGTTCCAGTCGATATGGATGAAGGCGTTGTCCAGGCAGGCGGTGCCGGCGGCGGCGAAGGCCTCGGCAACGCGTCCGGGAGTCATTCCCCCCTCGCCCTCGACGATGTGCACGCGCGGCGCGCCGGTGCCGTAGAAGTCGCGCGCGCCGAAGGCGAGCCCCAGCGATGTCGCCACGCCCACGCCCGAGGCGCCGGTGGAGAGCTTCACGAAGGGGGTGGCGGGGGTGGGATGCCCGTCGAGCGCCTTGGAATGAAACTTCGTGAAGAGCGGGGTGTCGGTGATCGGGTTGCGCCGGAAGCCGAGCAGGTCTTCGAGGCGCAGCCGGAGCTTCTCGTCCTTCGGCAGGGTGTTCGGTGCGGCCTGGCGCGCGATCTCGTCGCGCAGCGCCCACATCGCGTAGAGCCCCAGCGCCTTGTGGCCGGCGGCATACGAGATGATGTCGGCGTCGGCGCGGTCGGGGTTGCCCATCTCGTAGTCCATCCCGTCGAAGAGGAGCGATGTGACGAAGCGCCCCGACGAGATCGAACCGCCCGGGTGTCCCGAGGTGGGGACGTAGTTGAAGAGGATCGCGCAGAGCGAGCGGTAGATCAGGTCGAAGTCCTCGAAGTGCTTGAGCTCCTCCGAGGGGAGCGGCTCCTTCGCCATTTCCTTCGTGATGTCGAGGGAGATGGCGCGGCGCGGACCGAATTCGAATGCCATTGCAGACTCCTTTCAGAGTGATGAATCCATTGTGCCAGCAACGCCAGCAACGCCAGCAACGCCAGCAACGCAACACCATACATCAATGATTGTTCGTTGCTGGCCTTGCCGGCGTTTCTCGCGTTGCTTGCGTCATTATGAAAGTCTTCCCTCCTTCGCATAACTTTCAAAGCCAGCAACGTCATCAGCCGCCTTGGCGATGCGGGCCATGCCCTCCTTCAGGTCGTCGATGCCGGTGGCGATGGAGAGCCGGAGGAAGTGCTTCCCCTCCGTGCCGATGCGGCCGAAGGACTTGCGGTCCATCGAGGCGACGCCGTAGCGGAAGAGGAGGAACATCTGGAAGAGGGTGGAGGGACTGGTGGTGAGCTTCTGTTCCTTCGGGAGCCCCTCGTAGAACTCGATGGCACCCAGCTTTTCGCAGACGCCGCCGATGTTCGGGAAGACGTAGAAGGCGCCCTTTGGCTTCTGGCAGGAAACGCCGTCGATCGCGTTGAGCGCGTGGACCACGACGTCGCGCCGCTCCTGGAAGGCGCTCACCATCTCCTGGATCGCTGCTGGGCTCTCGGGCGATTCGATCGCTGTCTTCGCCCCCATCTGGTTGTAGGCGGGGATGCAGGAGAAGTAGTTGATGTTGAGGTTCTTGAAGGTCTGCGCTTCCTCGACCGTGGGGAAGACCGCCCAGCCGACGCGCCCGCCCGTCCAGGAGTAGCTCTTCGAGACGCCCGAGACGATGACGGTGCGATCCTCCATGCCGGGGATCGAGGCGATGGAGTGGTGCTCGCTCCCGTCGAAGAGGATGTTCTCGTAGACCTCGTCGGAATAGACGCGCACGTCCGCCGGCGCCTTGCGGGCGATGACCTCGGCGATCTCCTCCAGCTGTTCGCGGCTGGCGACGCCGCCGGTCGGGTTCGACGGGAAGCAGATGTAGATGAGCTTCGTCCGCTCGGTGATCAGCGGTTCCAGATCCTCGCCGCCGAAGGCGAAGCCCTTCTCCTCGGCGAGGTGGAGCGGCACCGGCGTTGCCTCGATATAGGGGATGAACGATTCGTAGATCGGAAAGCCGGGGCTGGGGTAGATAACCTCGTCGCCCGCGTTGCAGTAGGTCTGCTGACAGAGCCCGATCGGTGGCTTGGCGCCGGGGAAGACGACGACGCGGTCGGCGGTGACCGAGATGCCGCGCTTCGCGCCCACGTCCTTCGCGATCGCCTCGCGCAGCGGGAGGATCCCCTGCGGGTCGTTGTAGTGGGTCATGTCGGCGTCGATCGCCTCCTTCACCGCGGTGGCGATGTGCTTCGGGAGGGCGAAGTCGGGTTCGCCCAGGTTGCACTTGATCACCTTCTGGCCGCTCCGCTCGACCTCGACGATGTAGGGGCCGACCTTGAAGGCGTTCTCGGTGTCGATGCGGCCGGTGCGTTCGGAGAAGACGGTCATGATTCCCTCCCGGTGTTTGAACTGTTGGAAATGAGGCGCCTTTTTCGAAAAAGGCGGAGGGACTCTAGCCCAGCGCACGCGCGGGCGTCAACCGCGAAGGGGCGCGTCTTTGGGGAGGGCACTCGAGGTGCGCAAAGGGGGGTGATCCTCTAACCCTAATCCGGCAATAATTTGA
>CAYPII010000161.1:0-4045 GCA_964410765.1 uncultured Myxococcales bacterium
ACGTAGAAGGTCCCCTCCTTCGGATGATCGTAGACGCCGAGGACGATGGCGCGCTGAAAGACCGCCCCCTCCTCCTCCTCGCCGACCTCGTCGGGATGCTTCGGGATCCAGCGCTCCTCCTCGCCGGTCGCCCAGCCGCCGTAGTTGGCGACGCTGGGCTCCAGGTTCGTCGGCGCATAGGTCACGGTGACGGTCAGCGCGCTCCCCGGGGGAACGATGATGTCGTTCCCCTCCACCGGGCGGTCGCCGACGCGGATGCCGTCGAGGCGAAAGTGCCCCGCCGCGTTCGAGCCGCGGTCGAAGGCGAGCCCGCGGAGGTGCTGCTCCTGATCCGATTCCTGGTTTCCGAGGACGAACTCCTTCGTGACGCTCTCGGTGACGCCGACCGCGCCGAACTCCTCTGACTGCCAGCCGACGAACTGATCGCCCCCCTGACAGCCGGCGAGGCAGAACGCCACGACGACCGGGAAGAGAAACGCACTGATGACTTGAAACCGTTTCACGATCATATCGCCCTTCTGCTGCAACAGCGCTCCCGCCGCAATACGCGGCGCGGCACTCCGTTATCGGTGGACGGCCAAAAATGTTGCGGCCTTCCGCACGGCGGCGCTGTCAATTATTCATGTGGTATTTCAATTACTTACGTTGATTCCGGCGAACAGCGGCGTACTCCTGAAAGGCCTCGAGGCCGCTCCGGCGGGGGGTGAAGAGCTCGCGGCGCATCCGCGAGACGTCCATGATCCAGGGATAGCGGATGAAGTCGAGCTGCGCGGGGGGGGCGGTGACCAGGCGCAGCCGCCAGAGGAGCGCCGTGGCCGGATAGAGGAACCAGGCGGGGACCGCGATGCGCCGTTTGCCGAAGCGGCGGATGAGCTCGGAGAAGCGCGGCGTCCCCTCGCCCGCGACGTTGAAGACGCCGCGCACGTCGCGCTCCACGCCTGCGACGACGCAGTCCGCCATCTCCTCCTCGTGGATGAACTGAAAGAGCGGATCGCGAATCCCCTTCGCGTCGACGATCTGCGGAACGATCGGATAATCGAGGACGTCGAAGAAGTTGTTGTCGGTGTGCGCCCCCAGAAAGAGACAGGGACGCAGGATCACGACCGCGCACTCCGGATGCGATTCCAGGAACTCCTGGGCCAGGCGGTCGGCCGCCGCCTTCAGGCGCGAATAGCCGTAGCCCGCCACGCCGCGGATCGGCGACGCTTCGGTGAGCGGAACGTCGTTGTCGTCGTGTGCGCCGTAGGCGGCGACGCTGGAGAGAAAGACGAGCTTGCGCACGTTCTGCCGCGCACAGCCGGTCAGGACGTGGCGCGTGCCATCCAGCGCCACCGCCTCCTCCCGCGCACGGTCGTGCGTCGTCGTCACGACGAAGGCGAGGTGGACGACGGCGTCGGGGCGCGCCTCGGCGAAGAGGCGCTCCATCGCCGCGGCGTCGGTCACCGAGCCGCGCACGAAGCCGGCGTAGCACTCGCGGTTTTCCGGCTCGTGGACATCGATGCCATAGAGCGCGACGCCCTGCTCTGCGAGGCGAAGGGCGACGCGCGTGCCGAGATAGCCGGCGGAGCCCGTCACGAGAACGCGTTTCGCCATATTCCCCTCATGGACTGGGTGAGATTATTGCTTCTGCGCAGCACATGCCTGCCGTGCCTCTTCGAAGACTTGGGGCGCATCGGTCAGCTCCACCGGATAGTCGCCGGTGAAGCAGGCGTCGCAGTACCACTCGCGCTCGCCCTTCTTCTCGAACCAGTAGAGGCCGTCCTGCGAGAGATAGCCGAGCGAATCGGCGGTGATATAGTCGCGGATATCCTCCACCGACTTCTTCGAGGCGATCAGCTCCTCGCGCGTCGGCGTGTCGATCCCGTAGAAGCAAGGCCAGGCGGTCGGCGGACTCGAGATGCGCACATGCACCTCCTTCGCCCCCGCCCGCCGCAGCATCGTGACGATCTTCATGCTCGTCGTGCCGCGCACGATCGAGTCGTCGATCACGACGACGCGCCTGCCCTCCAACGCCTCGCGAACCGGATTGAGCTTGAGGCGCACGCCGAAGTGACGGATCTCGTTCTTCGGCTCGATGAAGGTCCGTCCCACGTAGTGGTTGCGGATGAGCCCCATCTCGAAGGGGATGCCCGCCTCCTGCGCGTAGCCGATCGCTGCCGGGACGCCGGAGTCCGGCACGGGGATGACGACATCGGCGTCGACCGGATGCTCGCGCGCGAGCTGCCGGCCGAAGCCCTTGCGAATCGGGTAGACGTCGCGCTTGAAGATGTGACTGTCGGGACGCGCGAAGTAGATGTACTCGAAGATGCAGTGTTCGCGCTGACAGGGCTTGCCGTCGTGAATGAGGTCCGGAAAGGACTGCAGCTCGCCGTTCTCGAAGAGGACGATCTCGCCGGGATTGACCGAGCGCTCGAAGGTCGCGTCGATGAGGTCGTAGGCGCAGGTCTCAGAGGCGACGATGTGCGCGTCACCGAGCCGCGCGATCGTGAGCGGACGGAAGCCGCGCGGGTCGCGCGCCGCGATCATCTTGCCATCGGCGAGGAAGACGAGCGAGTAGGCACCCTCCACGCACTTGAGCGCCGCGCCGATGCGCTCGACGAGCGTCCCGCGCCGCTCGCGGGCGATCAGGTGCATGATCACCTCGCTGTCCATCGTCGACTGGAAGATCGCGCCTTGTTCCTCGAGCTCCTGGCGCAGCCGCTCCGCGTTCGTCAGGTTCCCGTTGTGGGCGATCGCCAAACTCCCGTCCCGCGCGTTGACGACGAAGGGTTGTGCGTTTTCGATCACCGAGGTCCCGGAGGTGGAATAGCGCACGTGCCCGATGGCATTCCTCCCGGGCAGCGTCGCGATGCGCTTGGAGTCGAAGACGTCGGCGACGAGCCCCATCCCCTTGTGTTGGCGGAAGCGCTCGCCATCGGAAGTGACGATCCCCGCGCTCTCCTGCCCGCGGTGCTGCTGCGCGTAGAGCGCGAGGTAGGCGATGTTCGCCGCCTCGGGATGATTCTGAATGCCGACGATGCCACACATATGAAACTCCGTCCGATGGTCCGATAGTCCGATGGTCCGATGGTCCGATGGTAAAGACGATTGTACTGACGGACCGTCGGACTACTCCGCCTCCAACAGCTCCGGCAGGGCGCGCGACCAGCGGCGGTGCAGCTCCTGCACATCGCAGTCGAGCAAGGCGTTGACCTTCAGCATGCGCCCGCCGACCGTTCCGATGACCTTCGCCGGCGCCCCCATCTCCTGCGCGATCGTGAGCATCGTCTCGACGTCGTCGATGGCCACGGAGAGAAGGATGCGCGCCCCGCTCTCGCCGAAGAGGAGCGTCTCCGGGGATACTGCGCCCTCGATCTCGACCGTCGCGCCGATGACGCCATGCGGGCCGCTGATGCAGCACTCCGCGAGCGCCGCCGCGAGCCCGCCGTCGGAGACGTCGTGCGCGGAGCGCACCAGCCCCCGGCGGATGCCGGTGCGGCACGCCTTCTGCACCGCGCGCTCCAGGTCGAAGTCGACGTGCGGCGGACGTCCGGCCACCAGATGCCGCACCGTCTGCAGGTAGGCGCTCCCGCCCAGGTCCGGATCGTTGCGGCCGATGAGGACGATCGCGTCGCCCCGCTCCTTCCACCACTGCGTGCAGTGCTGCTCCACGTCGTCGAGCAGGCCGATCATGCCGATCGTCGGCGTCGGGTAGATCCCCTCGCCCTTCGTCTCGTTGTAGAAGCTCACGTTGCCGCCGGTGATCGGCGTGTTGAACTGCCGGCAGGCCTCGCCCATGCCCGCGCAGGCCTGGCGGAACTGCCACATGATCTCCGGCTTCTCCGGGTTGCCGAAGTTGAGGCAGTCGGTGACCGCCAGCGGCGTGCCGCCCGAGCAGGAGATGTTGCGCGCCGCCTCGGCGACGGCGTGCGCCGCCCCCGCGTACGGATCGAGGTAGCAGTAGCGACTGTTGCAGTCTGTCGAGATAGCGATCCCCTTCCGCGTCCCCTTCACGCGCACGACCGCCGCGTCGGAGCCGGGGAGCACGACCGTGTTCGTCATGACC
>CAYPII010000162.1:0-3910 GCA_964410765.1 uncultured Myxococcales bacterium
GCGATCACCGCCGGATCGCGGCGCGCGAGCCCCTCCGCCCCCTCGGTGTAGAGTTGCTCAAGGTCGCGGATGAGGGCTGCGGGACGCGGGCAGAAGTGCTCGCCGCGCAAGAGCGCCGCCAGCTTCCAGTCGGCATTGCAGACCGGCTTGGAGAGGAGATCGCCCAGCCCCGCGCGGATCATCTCCATCGGTGCGGCGGCGAGGATATCGACGTCGGCGATCACCCCCAGCGCCGGACGGATACTCTGCGTGCTCTTGAGCCCGTCCCGGATGAGCGCCGCCACGCCCGAGGCATAGCCGTTCATCGACGGCGCAGTGGCGACAGCGATCTGCGGAAGGTCTCTGCGGTTTGCCGCCCACTTGCCCAGGTCGGTCACCGTCCCGGAACCGACGGAGATCACGAAGTCGTCGCCTGACTCGACCGCCGCCGCGACGGCATCGGCCTGTTCGACTGTGGCCCGCGGACGGCCGGGGAGGATGTTGCGGCGCACACCAAAGCCGTTGCGTTCGAGCAGTGCGGTCACCCGCTCCCCGGCCACGGCGAAAGTCGTCTCGTCGGCGACGAGGAAGGCGCGTCCCGCGAGCCCCAGATCACGACAGAGTGCCGCCGTCTCCTCGATCGCGCCGGAAGCGATGAGCGCGCGCCGCGTGGGGACGTCGTGTTCGCGCCCGCACTCGCACTGCCAGTGCGCCCCCAGGAGCGACCAGCGATCCGCATGACGGCCACCCGGCTTCACGATGCCCCCCCGAACGAGGACTCCTCCAGGAGCGATTCGACGATGCGCGCGAGCTTCACGTTGATCATGCGGAACTGACTGATGAGGTCGAGGTGGATGGAGCTCGTCTCGTAGCTCTCCGGGAGCATCGCGTGCAGGCGTTGCAGGTGCGAGGTGCGCAACTCGAGTTCGACGTCCTTGAGGTGCTGCTGATGGCGAAAGAGCTTCTGTGCGATGTCCTCATGCGGCTGGGTGAGCATCGACTGCATGAGGTCGAAGTTTTCGAGCACCAGGGCCTGCATCCGCTTGAGCTCGCTCCACCCCTCCTCTGAGAAACGCGACATCTTCCGGTGCTTTTTCTGCGCGAGGGCCACGATCTCCTTGGAAACGATATCGCCGATATCCTCCAGCTCGCCGCCGATCGTGAGCAGCATCACCTGCGTCTGCGCCTGTTCCTCGGTGAGCGATTTCTGGGAGACCTTTGCCAGGTAGAAGCGGACCCGCTTCTCCAGGAGGTCAATCTTGTCGTCGGCGCTCCCGACCTTCTCGAGAATGCCCTCGAAATGCTCATCCGCGCGGAAGAGGTCGAAGACGTGCGCGAACATGTCGGCGGCGATCTTCGACACCCGCATAATCTCGCGGCGCGCCTGCGCAAAGGCGAGCGAAGGGGTACGCAGCGCCGTCTCGTCCAGGTACTTCGGCCCGAAATGCTCCTCCGCCTTCCGGCGCTCCGGAATGATGCGTTCCACCAGTGCTGCGGTCGGACTGATGAGTGGAAGGAAGAGGAGCGCGAGGCCGATGTTGAAGAGCAGATGCGTGAGCGCGATCTTTCCCCCCGTCGCTATCGCGCCGCCCGCGATGATCGCATCCAGCGCCGTCACGTCGCGCGCAACCGCGCCCAGGAAGGGATAGACGATCAGCGCACCGACGATCTTGATCAGGACATGCGCGAACGCCACGCGCTTGCCCGCCGCGCCCGCCCCCAAGCTCGAGAGACCCGCGGTGATGCAAGTGCCGATGTTGGCGCCCAGGACGATCGGCACCGCCGCCTCGAAGGAGAGCGCCCCCGAATAGGAGAGCGCGATCGCCAGACCGATCGTCGCAGCCGAGGTCTGGACGATGGCGGTGAAGATCGTAGCGAAGAAAAGATTCGCGAAGGGATGATTCCCCAGGAAGCGGAAGACATGGACCGCCACATCGCTCTCGCGCAGCGGCACCGCCGCCCCCGACATCAGGTGCATGCCGAAGAAGATGAAGCCGAACCCGAGGACGACCTGCCCGATCGAGCGGACGCGCTGCCGCTTCCCCAGCAGCTCCATCGCGATGCCGACGGCCGCGATGAGCAGCGCGTAGTTGGTGATCTTCTCGAACGAGAGGAGGATGACGACGAGGGTCGTCCCGATGCCGGAGCCGAGCACGACCCCCAGCGCCTGCTGCAGCGTGAGCAGCCCCGTCTCGGCGAAGCTCACCAGGATGACCGTCGTGGCCGAGGAGCTCTGCAGGATGACGGTGATCAGGGCGCCCACGCTCACCGCGGAGAAGCGGTTGTGCGTCAGCCGGCCCATGAGCAGGCGCAGTCGCTCGCCCGCGGCCAGCTGCAGGCCGTGGCGCGCCGACGAGAGGCCGAAGAAGAAGAAGGCCAATCCGCCGACCATCGCGATCCAGCCGAAACCGGTCATGAGCGTTCTTCCTACCTATTTTTCGTGAAGGCGCTCGAGAACCGCCGAACGATGCGTCCAGGTGAGGACGAACAACAGGGTTCCCATGACAGCCGAGGCGATGAAGAAGATGAAGCCGCCGTCCCATCCCCACTTGTCGACGATCAGTCCCGTCCCGACACCACAGACCGCGGAACCGAGATAGCCGAACGTCCCGGTGAGCCCGGTGGCGGTCGCCGCCGCTTTCTTCGATGCGAAGTCCGCCGCAGCGACGCCGACGAGCATCTGCGGACCGTAGACGACGAATCCGACGGCGACGAGCACCGCCGCATCGAGCCAGGCATTCCCTGCGGGGATCTTCCAAAAATAGAAGAGGAAAAAGATGAGCGCGAGCATAAAGAGGACATTGGCCGGACCACGGCGCCCCTTGAACACCTTGTCGGAAATCCAGCCAGCAGCGAGCGCTCCAAAAATACCGGCGATCTCGAACCCGGCCACCTTCAACCCCGCATGCGCCAAACTCGACCCCTTCGCCTCGACGAGGAATGTGGGCGCCCAATCGAGGACGCCGATGCGAACGATATAGACGAAGAAGTTCGCCAAACAGACGTACCAGACGAGCTTGTTGCGCAGGACATGGTTCAGGAGGATTTCCTTGAGCGATTCGGCGGTATCCTCGTGCGCCATCTCATCTGCTTTTTCCCCTTTGTGCACGTCACCGAGGTACTCCTCGATCGGCGGCAACCCGAGCGATTGCGGCGTGTCGCGCAGCCGGTTCATGAGGAAGAAGGAGACGATGATCGCTATCCCGGCAGGGACGAAGAAAGCGGTCCGCCAACCGTAGACAGGGATGAGATATCCGGCGAGCACCAGAATGCCGGCACCGCCAAATTGGTGGGAGGCATTCCATATCCCCCACATCGTGCCCAGCTCCTTCGGCCCATACCAGTGGGTCAACATGCGCGCGCAGGGGGGCCAGCCCATCGACTGAAACCACGCATTGAAAAGCCAAAAAATACCGAAGACCCACAACGCCGAGCTCATCCCAAAGAAGACATTGCAAATCGCGGACCCGATCAACCCCAGCGCCATAAAATATCGTGGATTTGCACGATCGGCGAGCATCCCGTTGATGAATTTTCCAAGACCATAGAGGATCGAAAAGAGGGAGAGAATCAATCCCAAATCCGTCTTCGTATAGCCGAGCTCGTCGAGAAAGGAAGGCATCGCCATCGAAAAGTTCTTGCGAACAAAATAGAACAGGGCGTAGCCCACCATCATCGAATACATCATGCGAACGCGCCAATGCCGGTAGGTCCGCTTGACCTCCTGTTCATCCGATATGGGCGTCGCGTGCGGCTGGGCTTTCAGGGCCTTCGCAATGCTCGAAAACATCGGAACCTCCTGATATTGTGCCGTTTTCGTGAAATTTTGCAATTGCTATCAGCCGGCGCTTGAAATGTCAACTCCGCGACATTCCTCCATCGAGTAGGAGGCCCCGGTCATGGTGAGTGACCGGGGCCGTCCTCTCACACC
>CAYPII010000163.1:0-3466 GCA_964410765.1 uncultured Myxococcales bacterium
CAGCGGTCGGTGGTCGCGATATTGAAATTCGTGACCGACTGGCCCGTTCCGGTGACGCGCTTCTCCGGATCTGCTCCGAGGTTGCCGATGAGGATGACCTTGTTCACACTCGCCATGGGTTGCTCCTTGCTCAGTCGGTTGCCTTGTTGATCTTCTTCTCGAGGGCGAGGGCGTTTACCTGCCACTCGTCGTAGGAGATGTCGCTCTTCCAGTGGGGGGCCAGCTCACGCGCGGCCGCCAGCTCTTCGATCGCCTGCGCCACCTTTTCCTCGGAGAAGAGCGTTTCGGCGAGCGAGAGGCGATTCTCCGGGTAGTCGGGTGCCAGGCGCACCGCCTTGCGCAGGTACTTCTCGGCGAGCGCGAGGTCGCGCGTGACGCTCTCGGCGTGGGCGCCGGTCTGCGGGAGCTGCGTGTATATCTGGCCGAGCATCCGGTAGGCGCCGGCCTGATCGTAGCGCGGATCGAGGGCGATGACCTGGTTCGCGTCCTCGATCATCTGCTTGATGCCGCTCTGATAGCCGATGATGCGGACCTTGTAGAAGAGGCCGGTGTTGACCGCACGCCAGTAGTAGCAGCCCGCCTTTTCGGGGATCATCTCGAGGCAGCTGTTGGCGTACTGCACGCCGCGCTCGGCGGCCTCCTTCGCGGCGCCGCGCGTGTCGGCCGAGAGCGATGCCTGCGCGGCCTCGCGCGAGGCGGCCAGGTACTTCTCGGCGGTCCAGGTGGAGCCGTTGCCGACGTGTCCCGTGCTCAGCGTCTTCGTGGCGCAGCCGGCGGCCAGGAGGGCCGCGGCCAGGGCGATGAGGCCGTTGCGTTTCATAGGGGGGCGTGCCTATCATGCCTTCCCCGCAGCTTCAAGCGATTTCACGCTCTGCGGCGATTCGGCCCCCTCCGCGGGTTCGCCGCGCCCACGGTTGACGCGGGGATGTGGCTATGCTACCCACGCGCCTCGATTTTCGGCGGCGTACCCAAATGGCTAAGGGGGCGGTCTGCAAAACCGCTATCTACCGGTTCGATTCCGGTCGCCGCCTCACGGATGTGCCTCCCGGCGCATCCTTTTTTTTCGGGCGCGTCTCTAGATGTCCAAAATCATTGATCTCTTCCCCCCCCTGTGGTTGTGTGAGCCCCCGCGGGGCGGATCTTGCCCGGGTGGCGAAATTTGGTACACGCAGGAGACTTAAAATCTCCAGGGGAGCAATCCCCATGCCGGTTCGAGTCCGGCCCCGGGCACAGGAAGCGCAAGCAACGCGAGAAACGCCAGCAAAGCAAGCAACGTGTCCCGTTTTCGTTGCTGGCGTTGCTGGCCTTGCTGGCGTTGCTGGCTGGGGAGGTCGAGTGACACATTTTGATCGTGGCGCATTTCTTCGGTTCATTCTCGACAATCGGGTCGTCGGCTTCTTCGAGGAGCCGGTGACGCTCAAGTCCGGCCGGCGCTCGAACTGGTACGTCAACTGGCGCTCGGTCTCCAACGATGTCTTCCTCGTCGACCGCCTCGCAGACTTCCTCATTGGCTTCGCGGCGGAAGCGGCCCTCGACGTCGACGCCTTCTACGGCGTCCCCGAGGGGGCGACGAAGCTGGGGCTCATTGCCACCTACAAGCGGGCAGTGGTGCAGCCGAACTACGGCCCCGGCAGCGCGCCGCTGCCGATGGGGCGGGGCAAGCCCAAGACGCACGGTTCCTCCGACGACCGCTTCTTCATCGGGGCGCCGCGTGGTCGGATCGCCGTCGTCGAGGACGTGACGACGACGGGGGGATCGCTGCTGGGCGCGCTCGATCAGCTCGCCGAGAGCGAGGCGCAGGTCGTCGCCGCCATCGGGCTGACCAATCGGATGGAGTGGCGCGACGACGGGAAGAGCGTCGCCGAGGCGGTCGAGGAGCGCGGCGTGCGCTATCTGGCGCTCAGCGAGTCCACCACCTTTCTGCCCGAGGCCTATCGCCGCTTCGCCCCGGGCGAGGCGATTGGCCGAGCCATCGAAGCGGAGTTCGAGGAGTATGGACTGGAGTCGCTGAAGCTCCTGTAAAAAGAAAGGGATGCGGGATGCTTGATTCTGGATACTGGATCCTCGGGAAAGCTCACGTCGTTGTTGTTCACATAAGAACAGAGTATTTTTGACCAGTATCCAGCATCGAGCATCTCGAATCTAGAATCGAGCATCCAGAATCCAGTAACGGAATTTCTCAGGAGGTGCCCGTGATCATTCAACAGCAGAAGAGCATCATCCCCGCCTGTGACGTCGACGTCGAACGCTACGAGCGCCTGGTGCGCGAGACCGCCGACCTCGACTGCATCGGCGGGTACAAGCTGGGCTTCGCGCTGGGGCTCTCCATCGGCCTCCCGCGCGCGGTGGAGATCGCGCGACGCTCTACGCAGAAGCCGCTCATCTACGACCATCAGAAGGCGGCGACCGACATACCGGCGACCGGCGCGGTCTTCATGCGAGTGATGAAGGAGGCGGGGATCGATGCGGTCATCCTCTTCCCGCAGGCGGGCATCGAGACCGAGCGGGCCTGGATCAAGGCCGCGCGCGACGAAGGGCTGGGTGTGATCGTCGGGGGCCTCATGACGCACAAGGGGTATCTGCGCAGCGAGGGGGGGTTCATCGCCGACGACGCCGTTCTCGACATCTACACGCAGGCGGCGAAGGAGGGGGTGGTCGACTACGTCGTGCCGGGAAACAACCCGGCCGCGATCGAGAAGATCCGCGCCATGCTCGGGCGCGTGAGCGTCGACCCGGTCCTCTACTCCCCCGGTTTCGTGGCGCAGGGCGGCAGCGTCGGCGGCTCCGCGCAGGCGGCGGGGGAGCGTTTTCACGCGATCGTCGGGCGCGGCATCTACGAGGCGGACGACATGCGCGCCGCCGCCGCGGCGCTGGGCGAGCAGCTGAGCGGGGGGACGGCGTGAGCGACCGACAGATCGATGTTCTCTTCACCGCCGAGCAGATCGCCGAACGGATTGCCGAGCTCGCACGCCAGATCGAGGCCGAGACGCCCGAGGGGGCGTTCGTCGTCGTGGGGGTCCTCAAGGGTTCCTTCATCTTCATGGCTGACCTCGTCCGGGCGATGGAGCGCCCGCTGGCCTGCGACTTCATCCGCGTCTCCAGCTACGAGCACGACCGCAGCACGGGGGCGGTTCGCATGGAGTTCGACATGACCCAGCCGGTCGAGGACAAACACGTCCTCCTGGTCGAGGATATCGTCGACTCCGGGCGGACGTTGCGCTACCTCCTGCGCCACCTCAAGACCAAGCGCCCCGCGTCGCTGCGGGTGGCCTCCCTGCTCTTCAAGGAGATGGGGACCGACTCCCGAGGCCTCGTCGACTACGTCGGCTTCGAGAGCCCCGACCGCTTCGTCATCGGCTACGGCCTGGATTCCGAGGGGCTCTACCGCTCGCTCCCCTTCGTCGGCGCCTTCCGCTGAGCCGCATCTTTTCCTCTGACGAGCGGGTGATCCACGAGGGAAAAACGT
>CAYPII010000163.1:3476-3901 GCA_964410765.1 uncultured Myxococcales bacterium
CCCTTCCTCCTAGGAATCCAAGTGTGGTATATATGGCTCGCCAAATCGATGGCAGACAACGAAGGACCACAACTTTCAGGAGGGATTATGCCGACGACGAAGAGAAGGACCACGAAGCGGACGACGAAGCGTGCCACGAAGCGGACGACGAAGCGCGCCACGAAGCGTACCTCGAAGAAGGGCGCGTTCGGCGGCTACAAGATCAACTTCAAGGGCTACCACGATTCGCTCGAGAAGGTCTTCGGGATCCGCCCGCTCGCGCCGTCCGAGATGACGAAGAAGCTGTGGGGCTATGTGAAGCGCAAGAAGCTCGCCCACAACTAAACGACGCACAGATGGATGTGAAAAAGCGGCTGCCCTCGGCAGCCGCTTTTCTTTTGTGCGCCCGGCAGGGCGCACTCGCTTGGAGGTGAGAGTCCTCTTCG
>CAYPII010000164.1:0-3878 GCA_964410765.1 uncultured Myxococcales bacterium
CGCAGCAGGCGATCCTCGAGGCAGTGATCGGCGCCCTCGACGAGGGCCCGCCGAATGTGACCAGCGTCGAACTGCACCGCTTCCCCGCCGCGAAACCAAATGCCCCTGTCCCGTTCGAAGCCGCAAAGGTGCCGAAGCCAATTCCATAATGTTTCCAGAAAACTAGGGCCGGAAGCGCGCGGCGCTCGGATCGACTGAGACGATCGCCGAGGTCGTGTACTCCGGGAGAAACTGACAGGTCTCGGTGAGCGCCACACCCACCGCCGCGGCGTCGAGGAGGGCCACGATCCCCCGCTGTGCGAAGAGGTCGGGGAAGGCGGGGTAGCCAGGGCTGAAGCGCTCGCCGCATTCCGGCGCGACGCCGCACGCCTCGCGGATATGCGCATGGCCGAAGGCGGCGACCGCTTCGGCCATCTGCGCGGCGAGGCCCTTGAGGAAGAATGCGTCGCTGAAGGCCTGTTGTTCGAAGCACTCCTTCGCCTTCAGATCGACCGCGTCCCCCACCGTCGCGATCTGCAGCGCGCAAAATCCATCGGGAAAGAAGTCGGCGACACAGCGGTTGGGCGCTGCGCGTTCGCGCGGAAAGTCGAAGCGGACGATGCGCCGCCCCTCGACCAGGAGCGCGTTTTCCTGCCGTCGGCAGCGGAAGAAGCCGACGCGGAGGACGGGCTGAAGGATCTGCTGCGCGCGGCTCATGGCGAGGAGGCGTTCGAGGCGCGGCTCGCACCGCTCCTCCTTCGTCCGCTCCCAGTCGGCGGCGGCCGCCCCCTGGCGAAACTGCCAGCGCGCGGCGAAGAGCTGCTCCCGGTCGAGGAGGGGCTCCACCGCATCGAGCGTCGTCTCGATGCTTTGCGCGCCCCAGAAGGGGGGTGTGGTCGGTGCGTCGTTCATGATGCCGCGATTCGCTCCATCGCCTTGAGGCCGTCGAAGGCGTCGGCGCAGTAGTGCACCTCGCCGCCGTAGGCGGCGGCGAGCGTCTTCGCCACGAAGCCGGGGGTCAGCGCCGCCCCGCCGCAGAGGACGGGGAGGGTGAGGCCGTGGTGCCGGAAGGCCTCCAGATCCTGACGCATGATCTCCGTGGAGCTCACCAGTAGCCCCGAGAGGCCGATCGCGTCGGCGCTCTCCGCCTCGGCCGCCTCGATGACCGCCTGCGCCGGCTGCCGGATGCCGAGGTTGATCACGCGAAAGCCGTTGTTCGCCAGGATGATGTCGACGAGGTTCTTGCCGATGTCGTGGACGTCGCCACGCACCGTCGCCAGAACGATCGTCCCCTTGTGCATCCCCTCGTCTGACTCCAGGTGCGGGGCGATGCAGTCGATCGCGGCGCGCATCGTCTCGGCGGAGGCGAGCACGAAGGGCAGCACGAGCTCGCCGCGTCCGAAGCGCTCGCCGACCTCCTGCATGGCGGGCAGCAGGATCCCCGTGATCGTCTCCCGCGGCGCGTGCCGCGCCAGGAGCCCTTCGACGATCGCCGGGAGATCGCTGCGCGTCCCCGTGAGGATGCATTCGCGGATCGCCTCCTCCGGCGTGGCCGTCTCGTGCACCACGCGCGGCGCCGACACCGCACCGCTGCATCGTTCGATAAGGGCGGCGAGCGGATCGTCGGCACTGCGGTCGTCGTCGACGAGACGTTCGCAGAGCGCGCGCGCATCGTCCGGAATCTCGGCGAGGGGGAGGACCCGCGCCGGGTTGTAGATCGCCGCATCCAGCCCCGCCGCGAGCGCGCGCTGCAAAAAGACACTCGTGAGCCACTTGCGTCCCGCCGGCGGCAGGCCGAACGAGCTATTGCTCACCCCGAGGATCGTACGTACGGAGAGCTCCCCCTTGATGCGCGCGACCGCGCCCAGCGTCTCGCGGCCCGCCGCGCGCAATTCGGTATCGCCGCTGGCGAGCGTGAAGGTGAGCGCGTCGATGAGCAGGTCGTCGCGCGAGAGGCCCGCGGCCTCGGCGCGTCCGACCAGCCGCCTGGCGACGATGCACTTGCGCTCGGCGCTCTTGGCCATCCCCTCCTCGTCGATCGTGAGTGCCACGACCGCGGCGCCGAAACGGCGCGCCAGAGCGAGCACCGCATCCGCGCGCGCACCACCATCCTCGAGGTTGATCGAGTTGATGATCGCCCGTCCGGGGACGCGCGCGAGCGCTGAGGCGATCGCATCTGGATCGGTGGAGTCGATCATGAGCGCCGCATCGGCGCGCACGGCGATGCGCGCGACCGATTCGGCGATGTCGTCGGCCTCGTCGCGCCCCGGTGCGGCGACGCAGAGGTCGAGCGCGTGCGCCGCCCGCGCCGCGCGCTGGGCGACGTCGGCGATCGCCTCGAAGTCGTTCGCCTCGAGCAGCTTGCGGAATTTCCGCGATCCGTTCGCGTTCGTCTGCTCGGCGACGACGAAGGGGCGCGGCTCCTGGTCGAGCGCGACGGCTCGAAAGAGGCCGGCGAGCTCCGGCCGCCGCGGGGGGCGCGCGAGAAGCTTGCCGCCGCCGACCGTCGTCGCGGGAAGCCTGCGAATCCGGCGCGCGAGCGCCGCGATGTGCTCCGGCGTCGTTCCGCAACAGCCGCCGACGACGGCGATGTGAAAGCGCGCCGCGTAGTCGGCCAACAGTTCGGCGAAGCCCTCGGGGTCGAGCGGATAGACCGCCTCGCCCTCGACGTTTTCGGGGATGCCGGCGTTGGGCTGACAGAGGAGCGGCAGGGGGGAGTGCGCCGCGAGCAGGGCGAGGTGCGGCTCCATCGCCTCCGGACCGGTCGCGCAGTTCATCCCGAGCGCCGCCGGCCGGTAGGGGGCGAGTGCCGCGACCGCCGCGCCCGGCTCCGTGCCCAGCAGCATCGTCCCGCTCTGCTCGATCGTTACCGAGAGCAGCAGCGGCACGCGCCGCCCGACCGCGGCGAAGGCCTCCTCGGCGGCGACCGCCGCCGCCTTCGTCTGCAGCGGATCCTGGCAGGTCTCGGCGAGCAGGGCATCGACCCCGCCGGAGAGCAGCGCGGCGATCTGTTCGCGATAGGTGGCGACGAGCTCCTCAAAGGCGATCTGTCCGAGCGCGGGGAGCTTGGAGGTGGGACCGATGTCGCCGACGACGAAGATCGGGCGGTCGCGCACCGCATCCGCCACGCCGCGTGCGATCGTCGCCGCCGCGCGGTTGATCTCGGCGACGCGGTCGGCCAGCCCGTGTTCAGCCAGCACGACCGCGCTGGCCCCGAAGGAGTTCGTCGTGATCGCGTCCGAACCGGCCGCGACGTACTCGCGGTGCACCGCCGCCACTGCCTCCGGATGCGCGAGGTTGAGCTCCTCGGGCGCGTCGGGACCGTCGGGGACCGCGCAGGCGAGCATCGTCCCCATCGCCCCGTCGAGGACGAGCGGGCGGTCGCGCAGGATGTCGAAGGGCGTCGTCATCGTCCGCTCCCGGATGGGGCCCTCTATCACCGCGCGGGAATGGGTGCAAGGATCACCGCTCCGGAGCTGGCGGGAGCACAATGCAAAACGGCCGGCACGAACGGTGCCGGCCGCCGATTGGCTTTTGGATTCGTCGCTATCGCCTGCGGCGCAGGCCGATGAAGAGCCCCGTCGCGAGGAGGAGGATCCCCTGCCAGGGAAAACCCATGGGGCTCGCCGCAGCGAGGGCGCAGCCGCCGGTCCCCTGCTTGTACTGCGAGCTCTCCCGCGGTTCCGGCGCGGTCGGCTCCAGCGGCGTCGATTCGCCCGGGTCCGCCGGGTCGATCGGCTCCGGCTCGATCGCGGCACAGATGGAATCGTCCTGGTCGCCGTTTACATCACGCGGATTCGGATCGTCGGGGCAGGAATCGCAGGCGTCGCCGACGCCGTCGAGATCCGCATCGTCCTGACGGAGGTTGTAGCGGTCGGGACAGTTGTCGATCGGATCCT
>CAYPII010000165.1:0-3689 GCA_964410765.1 uncultured Myxococcales bacterium
GCGCTTGTACTTGCCGCAGTTGCACTCGTAGTCCTTCACGGGGCCGAAGATCTTCGCGCAGAAGAGGCCGTCGCGCTCCGGCTTGAAGGTGCGGTAGTTGATCGTCTCCGGCTTCTTCACCTCGCCGTGCGACCACTGCAGGATCTTCTCGGACGAGGCGAGCTTGATCTGGATGCCCTCGAACGACAGCGGATCCTTCGGCTTCTCGAAAAAGTGGTAGATATCCATTCAAGACCCCTTTGTAGTCCGATCGTGCGTTCGTCCGTTCGTGCGTTCGGTTAAGCATCCGACTCGAGCAGCTCCACGTCGAGGCAGAGCGCTTGCAGCTCCTTGAGCAACACGTTGAAGGATTCGGGGAGCCCCGGTTCGAGGACCTTGTCGCCCTTGACGATCGCCTCGTACATGCGCGTGCGCCCGGCGACGTCGTCCGACTTCACCGTGAGGAACTCCTGCAACGCGAAGGCGGCGCCGTAGGCCTCCAGCGCCCAAACCTCCATCTCGCCCAGGCGCTGGCCGCCGAACTGCGCCTTGCCGCCGAGCGGCTGCTGCGTGACCAGCGAATAGGGCCCGATCGAACGTGCGTGGATCTTCTCGTCGACCAGGTGGTGGAGCTTGAGCATGTACATGATGCCCACCGTGATCGGGGAGTCGAAGGCCTGGCCGGTGCGCCCGTCGAAGAGGACCGTCTGGCCCGTCGTCGAGAGCGCCGCGTCGGTCAGCTCGTGCTTGACCTCCTCCTCGGAGGCGCCGTCGAAGACCGGCGTGGTGAACGGGATGCCGCCGTGCAGCTTTGCGGCCATCTCCCGCACCTCGCGCTCGCTGGCCGTCTCGAGGAAGGCGTCCATCGACTTAGAGCGGTAGACCTTCTTGATCGCCTTCGCGAGCTCATCCTTCGAGCAGTTCGCCTCCAGCAGCACCTGGATGTCCTCGCCGAGCTTGCGCGCGGCCCATCCGAGATGGGTCTCGAGGATCTGCCCCACGTTCATGCGCGAGGGGACGCCCAGGGGGTTGAGCACGATGTCGACCGGACGGCCGTCGGCCAGGTAGGGCATGTCCTCCTCCGGCAGGATGCGGGAGATGACGCCCTTGTTGCCGTGGCGGCCGGCCATCTTGTCGCCGACGGAGAGTTTGCGCTTGATGGCGATGAAGACCTTGACCATCTTGATGACGCCCGGGGGAAGCTCGTCGCCCTTGGTGAGGCGGCCGAGCTTCTGGTCGTACATCATGCGGACGACGTCCTCCTGCTCCTCAACGCTCTCGAAGATGTCGGCGAGTTCCGATTCCAGCTCCTCGCCCCCCTCGACCGTGACCTCCCCCCACTTCCGGAAGGGTATCTTGTCGAGGGCGTCGGCGGTGATGCTCTTGCCCTTCGCGAGCAGGACCTTCTCGTCGTCGTCGTCCATGACGCGCGAGCTGGAGGTCTTGCCGACGAGGAGCTGCTTGATGCGCTTGGCGGCCGTGTCGCGGATGCCCTTGATCTCGGCCTCCATATCCTTCTCGATGCGCTCCTTCTCCTCGCCCTGGATCTCCAGCGCGCGCTCGTCGAGCTCCACCCCCTCGCGGCTGAAGACCTGCGCGCCGATGATCACGCCGGAGACGCCCGGCGGAACGCGCAAGCTCGTATCCTTCACGTCGCCGGCCTTGTCGCCGAAGATGGCGCGCAGCAGGCGCTCCTCCGGGGAGAGCTGCGTCTCCCCCTTCGGCGTCACCTTGCCGACGAGGATGTCGCCCTGCTTGATCTCGGCTCCGATGCGCACGATCCCCGCCTCGTCGAGGTTCATGAGCGCCTCGTCGCCGACGTTCGGGATGTCGCGGGTGATGTCCTCCTTGCCCAGCTTCGTATCGCGGGCGGCGCACTCGAACTCCTCGATGTGCACGGAGGTGAAGGCGTCGTCCTTCAGAACGCGTTCGCTGATGAGGATGGAGTCCTCGAAGTTGTAGCCGCCCCAGGGCATGAAGGCCACCACGACGTTCTGGCCGAGGGCGAGCTCCCCCTCGTCGGTCGCCGGACCATCGGCGACGACCTCGCCGGCGTTCACCCTGTCGCCCTTGCGGACGATCGGCTTCTGCGTGATGCAGGTGCTCTGGTTCGAGCGGCGGTACTTCGTGAGGTTGTAGATGTCGACGTCGGAACTGAACTTCTTGCGCTCGCTCTTCGTCGCACGGATGACGATGCGGTCGGCGTCCACGTCGGTCACGACGCCGTCGCGCTTCGCCACGACGGTGACGCCGGAGTCGCGGGCGACGAGCCGCTCCACGCCCGTGCCGACCAGCGGCGCGGAGGTGCGGATGAGCGGCACCGCCTGGCGCTGCATGTTCGAACCCATCAGCGCACGGTTGGCGTCGTCATGCTCGAGGAAGGGGATGAGCGCTGCGGAGACCGAAACGAGCTGCTGCGGCGAGATATCCATGAGCCCCACATCGTCGCGCGGCGCCTGAACATACTCGCTGTGCTGGCGGCACTGGACCGTCTCGTTCTCGAAGCGGCCGCGATTGTCGAGCGGCGCGTTGGCCTGCGCGATGGAGATATCGCCCTCCTGCATGGCCGTGAGGAACTGGACCTTGTCGCTGACCTTCGCCCCCGCCACCTCGCGGTACGGGGTCTCGATGAAGCCGTACTCGTTGACGCGCGCGTAGACCGAGAGCGACGCGATCAGCCCGATGTTCGGACCTTCCGGCGTCTCGATCGGGCAGATGCGCCCGTAGTGCGTGGGATGCACGTCGCGCACCTCGAAGCCCGCGCGCTCGCGCGTAAGGCCGCCGGGGCCGAGCGCCGAGAGGCGCCGCTTGTGCGTCACCTCGGAGAGCGGGTTGGTCTGGTCCATGAACTGGGAGAGCTGGCTCGAGCCGAAGAACTCCTTGATGACGGCCGAGACCGGCTTCGGGTTGATGAGGTCGTGCGGCATGAGCGTCTCGACGTCCTGCAAACTCATGCGCTCGCGGATGGCGCGCTCCATGCGGACGAGCCCCACGCGGTACTGGTTCTCGAGCAACTCGCCCACCGAGCGAACGCGCCGGTTGCCGAGATGATCGATGTCGTCCACATCGCCCTCGCCATCGCGCAGCTGGATGAGATAGCGCACGACCTCGAGAATGTCCTCCTTGCGCAGCGTCCCCACCTCGAGCGGCACGTCGAAGCCGAACTTGTAGTTCATCTTCAGGCGGCCGACCTTCGAGAGGTCGTAGCGCTCGGGGTTGTAGAAGAGATTGTCGAAGAGCGCGGCCGCCGCCTCCGGCGTGGCCGGGTCGCCCGGGCGCAGCCGGCGGTAGATCTCGAGCTTCGCCTCCTCGGGCGAGTCGACCTTGTCGGCGAGCAGTGTGTTGCGCAGGTACGGGCCGACGTTGAGGTCGTCGATGAAGAGAAACTTGAGTTCCTTGATCTTCTTGTGACCCTGGATCTCCTCGAGCTTCTCCTCGGTGAGGACCTCGTTCGTCGCGAGAAGGACCTCGCCGCTGTTCGGATCGACGACGTCCTCGGCCACCACGCGGCCGATCACGTCCTCCTCGGAGAGCGGGATGCGCAGGTTCTTGATGCCGCTGATCGTCTCGACCGCCTTGCGCCCGAAGCGCTTCCCCTTCTTGACGATGACGTCGCCGCTCTTCGGATGCTTCACGTCCTTGGAGGCGCGCTGGAAGCGCAGCAGGTGCGGCACCGCTTCCTTCTCGAACTTCCCCTTGCCCTGGATGTG
>CAYPII010000166.1:0-3669 GCA_964410765.1 uncultured Myxococcales bacterium
TTGCGGCTCATCACCTCCCAGATCTCGTTCGGGATGCGGTACTGCGCGGCGCGGCGTTCGAGCTCCGCGAGATGCTGTTTGAGCGCGCGCACGCGTGCCCGGTTTGGTTGCGGATTCGTCTCCTCCGCAGCGATCTCCGCACCGAAGAATTCGATCGCCTTCAGGATCGGCTGCTCGGCGGCGAAGTCGCGCGTGCCGAGCCGTTCGGTGCCCTTGAAGGCCATGTGCTCGAACATGTGTGCCAGGCCGCTCTTGCCCGCCGCCTCATCGGCCCCCCCCACGCGCACCATGATCACGCCGGAGAAGACCGGTGCCTGCGGCCGGCGAACGACGAGCCAGCGCATGCCGTTGTCGAGCGTGAAGCTTTCGACCTGTCGGGCGAGATCATAGGCCCCCGCGGAGCCGGCAAAGAGCCCGATGCCCAGCAGCAGGATGATCGCTGTAAACCGCCGCATGATCCCTTCTCTTCCTCGATGTGAGCGGAGAGCGCAATATGCAGCATTTTCGGACAGTTTCAAGTCTTTCCCGCGAGGAGGGGCATTTTGCTGCCATAATGAGACCTACTTATATCGATGAGAAGCACATAATCATTAAAAGTGCGAACATATGCTTGACTTATAATACTCTGACAATAAAATATATTTAAATTAAGCATAATTAAGCTTAACGATACTTTCATTCATTTTTGTCGATCTTTTCAACGCGTTAGCCGATTTCATCCGGTCTCAAACCGTCGGTCGGGCGACGGTCGGATGGGGGAGGAGACCGGGGATCCACCAGGGGGAGCCATGGATCTCGACCCGGCGTTGAAAGCGCTCTGTCTCGAAGTGTTGGGAGAAAACGTCGATAGCGAGCGATTCGCCTCACTGCTCATCGAGACGGGGGTGAGCATCGAGGAGTTCGAGTGGTCTGTGGCGAATCGGCTGCTCGAACAGGGGGATGTCGTCCAGTCGCTGAGCAAGCGGCTCGGGCAGACCGTTCACTGAGTGCCCCCCACCCCTCTCCTCGCCCTACCCCGCCGCTGAGCGGCGCAACAGGGTCTCCTGCCAGTATCCGATACAGCGATAGGCGAGCTTCGCAACGAGGAAGTCGTAGGCGTGCATCCGCGGAATGGGGGCGAGCTCGACGAGATCGAAGCCCAGGACCTCCTTGCGGGTGAAGAGCGCCTGCAGAAATGCGGTGACCGTCGACCAATCCAGCCCGCCCGGCTCCGGTGTTCCGGTCGCCGGGAGCAGCGAGCCGTCGAAGACGTCGACATCGATCGTGCAGTAGACCGCCTCGTTCTCGATCGCATCGATCGCCTCGTTGATCCAGTCCGGATCGCGGTGGATCTCCCGCGCGAAGAAGACCGGCAGCTTTTCGCGCCGGATGCGCATCCCCTCCTCCTCCGAACAGCTGCGGATGCCGACCTGCACGGCGGGGCAACGCTCGCGCACGCGCGCTATCGCACACGCATGGCTCATCGACTCCCCTTCGTATGAATCGCGCAGATCGGCGTGGGCATCGAGCTGGACGACGGAGCAGTCCGGGTGCGCGGCGTGGAACGCGGCGACGGCCGGTGGGGTGATCGAGTGCTCCCCGCCGAGCAGCAGCGGCCGCTTGCCCGCCGCGAGGATCTCGGCGACCGCCCGCTGTACGCGATCGGCCATCTCTTGCGGAACGCACCCCGCGACGTCAAGCGGGGCGAGCGTAGCGATGCCGACATGCGATGGATTGCGCTCCCCCTCGTCATCATAGAGCTCGACCTGTGCGGAGGCGGCGAGAATCGCCTCGGGTCCGGCGGCGGTACCCCCCCCGTAGCTGACCGTCGCCTCATAGGGCACCGGCAGGACGGCGACGCGCGCCTCCTCCCAGCTGCACTGCGGTGCATCGAGGCCGAGAAAGGACTGCGTATGAAGTGCAGGCATGCAACCCCCGGGGAATCGAGTCAATCGGATCAGGGGATGAAGATCGCGCCGGCGAGGACGGTCGTCCAGAGGCCATGCTTGTCGCCAATCGCCGACTGCGTCACGTTCATCGTGCGCACGATCTCGCCGGAGATCGTCCACATCCCCTTGCGCTCGTTCCAGGACTTGTCGGCGTCAAAGGGGACGCCCAGGATCGTCGCGAGCATCTCGGCGGCGAGATCCTCTGCGTAGTCGCCCGACTGACGCTCGTTCTGTCCGAAGGCATGGTGTTCGGAGAGATAGCCATGGCTCTCGGAATTCTTCGGGACCGACATGCCGACCGAGGCAGCGATGAGGCGGTGCGGCTCGTTCGTGGCGCAATCGGAGAGGACGCAGTGGACGATCTGCCCCGGCTGCATCGCCTTGACCCCCTCTGCGCGCGCAAGTACCTTGCAGTGCGGTGGGAAGATGCTGGAGACGCGGACGAGGTTATAGCTCGCGATGCGCGCCTGGCGCAGTGCCATCTCGAAGCTCTGCAGTTTCTCGCGGTGACGGCCGACCCCTTTCGTGAGAAAGACGCGCGACGGGACGATTGCGGACATGACGACCTCCTTCCCCGAAAGGGGCGCGAATATACATATTCTGCTTTGAGCCACAAGGCAAAAGGAGGGAAAAAAAAGAGGGAGCCCGCGGGCTCCCTCTTTCCTGCCGATGCAACTCGGCTTATTTCTTCTTCGCCTTCGGGGCCGCCTTCTTGCGACGACGACGCACCGTCTTCTTCTTCTTGGCCGGCTTCCGCTTGCGACGCACGGTCTTCTTCTTCGCCACCTTCTTCTTCTTGCGGCGCACAACCTTCTTCTTCGCCTTCTTGACCTTGCGCTTCACCTTCCGCTTGACCTTGCGGACGGCCTTCTTCGCCTTCCGGACTACCTTCTTCTTCTTGCGCTTCACCTTCCGAACCACCTTCTTCTTTGTTTTCCGCTTCTTGACCATTGTTCCCCCTCCTCTAAATAAAAAAGGTGAAAATTCAGACATATATACAAATCTTGAATAATTATAAGAAATTGGAGAAGGAGAGTCAATAAATTATACTCAATTATACTTCTCTGAAGTGCAATTGAAGGTCATCCGATATCTGCAAGGGGGACGGCGGGATCGGGCACCGGGAGGGCAGGCGTCGGGCGGTGCGTGCGCGCGTGTCCGATGACGGCGACAGCCATGCCGGCGAGCAGCAGGGCGCCGCCGATGAGAATGCGCGCATCGAGGCGTTCACCGAGCGTTGCGGCAGCGATGAGCGCTCCGGCGATCGGCTGAACGAAGATCGTGAAGAGCATGATGCCGACCGGCAGATTCTGCATCACGCGCGTCCAGAGCGTGTACCCCCCGACCGTGCAGATGAGGACGAGATAGGCGATCGCGAGCGCCTCGCGTGCACCCCACTCCGCGATCGCGCTGATCTCACCGCGCAGCGGAAGGAGCAGGATCGCGGAGGCGGCCGTGAGCGCGATCGTCGTCACCAGAAGCGCCGACTGCCGACGTGCGACCGGCTTGAGGACGATCGAGAAGAGGCTTTCGCAGACGATCCCGCTGACGATGAGCAGATTCCCCGCTGCCGTCTGACCCGAACCAAACGAGAGCGTCGCCAGATCGATTCGCGAGAGCTTGAGGATGCCGGCGATGACCAGCAGGAGTCCGATGACCGTCGTCGCGCGCAGGCGTTCGCGCAGAATCGCGGAGGCGAGCAGGATGCCCAACACCGGCTCGAAGGCATACAACAGCGAGG
>CAYPII010000167.1:0-3590 GCA_964410765.1 uncultured Myxococcales bacterium
CCGGTCAGCACCAGCACCTTTGCCCGCCCCACCGCCGCGTCGACTGTCGCTCGGGAAAGACCTACGGATAAAATGTTTTCTGATCCCGCAGCACCATTCGCATCTCGCGCAGATAGCGAATGAGGTGTATGTCGTGCACCGCCTGCAGGTAGCGCTCGCCAAAGCGCCGAATGGGAACGGTTTCAAAGAGCTCCGTCTTGTCCAGTTCGCGCTTGATCGTGGCGATGCGCACCGGCGCCTCGACATAGCCGCGCTCCTTGATGTGATGGATGACGTGCTGATCGTTGATGACCAACGCGATGCGCTTGTCGCGCGGGACCGTTCGTTCGATGGGCGGGGCGGACTTGCTCGCCTCGTAGCGCGGCTCCCGCAGTCGTACCGGGTCGTCGGCGAAGGAGGCGACGATCCGCTCGACCGATGCTGCGGTGGCATAGCGCGGATAGCGCTTGCGCAAGAGCGTGCGCACGATGCGCCGCGCGGCGGAGCGCCGAAGCGGGCGCCCCGCATCGAGGTCATCGAAGAGGAGAAAATGGGGCGGGCCCTTCTCGCCCGGCAACTGCGCATCATAGCGCGTGTCGACGATCGGCCGCGCTCCGAAATACTCGTAGAAGCGAAGCCGCGCACGATTGCGCCTCACGTCCCCCGCCGCCGCCTCCGTTCTGCACTCGAAGAAGAGCCCCGCCACCTCCAGCGCGCGCGCCTCCTCGCGCACCCGCTGGTAGAGCGCACTGCCGAAGCCGCGGCCGGTGTGAAAGCGCGCCGCCGAGATGTAGTCGAGATAGCAGAACCGCTGCTCTGGAAAATACAGGAGGATCGCGAAGCCCTTGAGCGTCCCCTTCGGATCGTCCGCGACGAAGAGCATCGTGTGGTAGCCATAGCGCAGCGGATGGCGCAGCTGATCGGGGAGGCGCCGGCGCTCCGCCTCGGGCATGTCGGGAAAGTGCTGGCGCAGCGACTCCTGCACAAGCCCGATCACCTTGCGGTTGAGTGGAACGAGATCATCATACACGCGCCGGATGCGGAACATGCCACGGATGCTACCACAGCGGAGGACACAACGAAAGCATCCGGGCGGTCCGGCTTCGCCCTTGTCAGCATCGCGAAATGTTGACAGCATGCGCACCACGGAGGAACGATGCCGCACGCCGAGCCATTCCGCTTCGTCTTCGGACCCGTCCCCTCTCGGCGCCTGGGGCTCTCGCTGGGCGTCGACCTCGTCCCCTTCAAGACCTGCACCTACGACTGCGTCTATTGCCAGCTGGGGCCGACGACCGATCGCACCGCGACGCGGCAGACCTTCGTCCCCGTCGAGGCAGTGCTGGACGAGGTAGGGCGGCGCCTCGCGGAGGAGAGCGCTCCGGACGTCATTACCCTCTCCGGTTCGGGGGAACCGACATTGCATGCGGAGATCGGCGCAGTGATCGAGGGGATCAAGCGGATGACGGCGATCCCGGTCGCGGTGCTGACGAACGGCTCGTTGCTCTGGGATGAGGCGGTGCGCTGCTCGCTCCTGGCCGCCGACATCGTCGTCCCCTCGCTCGACGCGGGGAGCCCCGGGGTCTTCGCGCGCATCAACCGGCCGCACGAGTCGATCGACTTCGAAACGATGGTGGAGGGACTCGTCGCTTTCCGCCGGGAATATGCCGGGCAACTCTGGCTCGAGATCTTCCTCGTCGCGGATCTGAACGACGCGGACGAGGAGATTGATCGCATGGTCGCAATCGTCGAGCGCATTCATCCTGACCGCGTCCAGCTCAACACGATCGCCCGACCGCCGGCAGTCGCCGGAATGCACACCCTCCCCCCCGATCGCCTGAGTTCGATCGCCGCTTGCTTCACGCCGTCCGCAGAGGTCGTCGCCGAATTCGCCGCGCCGATCGATGCGAAGGAGCGTGGAACCCTCGATGACATCCTCGCGATGATTCGACGCCGCCCCTGCACGACCGACGACGTCGCACAGGCCTTCGGCCTCCATCGCAACGAGGTGCTCAAATTCCTCGAGCACCTCGCGCGCGACGAAGCGATCGACCAACGGCGAAGCGAGAGAAAAATCTACTGGATCCCGCATCGCACCTAGATCGCCGCCTTGCCAGCTCCCCCCGCCTGTGCGATCGTATTGTGCGATGTCGCTCCGCGGCCTGCTCCGGCACCATATCTGGGATCACCCCATCCACTGGCACGCGCTGCTTTTGCGCCTCGCCGTCGGCGGTGCGCTGCTCGCGGGGATCATCGCCCTGGGCGTGCTCTGGGGCGAACACATCCCGCAGGTGGAGGCCTTCATCGCGCGCATCGGCCCGTGGGGCCCGATCCTCTTCATCCTCCTCTTCATCCTCCTTATGCCGCTCTTCGTCCCCAACGCGGGATTCGCGATGGCGGCCGGCACACTCTTCGGCCTCTGGTGGGGAACGGTCTACATCATCATCGCCGGTCTCGCGGCAGAGCTGATCCTCTTCAGCACGGGGCGTCGCTTCTTCCGCGCGCCGGTGGAGCGCTGGCTCACCAAGCACTCGAAGCTCATCGCCATCCGTCGGGCGCTCATGCGCAAACCGATCCGGCTGATGATCCTCTTGCGTCTCTCGCCGCTCCCCTTCACGCCGATCTGTTATATGATGTCGACCACGCGCGTGAGCTACCGCGACTACCTCATCGGCTTCATCGGCTACATCCCCGGCAATTTCGTCACCGTCTACTTCGGCTTCGTCGCCAAGCATCTGGCGAAGGCGGCCGGACACGCCGACGACCTCTCCACGCCCAAGCTCGTCATCGCCGTCGTCGGACTCATCGCCACCGTCGTCCTCGTCACCTGGATCTCACACACCGCCAAGCGCGCGATCGACCGCGTTGAGGCGGAGGAGGAAGGGCACCCATGAAACGAGCCATCTGCGCGACGTTTATTGCACTCTCGTTTGTTCTCCTCGCGGGAACGTCCGCCGCCGGAAAGGCGAAGACGCTCACCCTCCCGCGCAGCGGGACCGTCGCCGAATGTCGCGAGCGGGGCCTGGACGGAAAGATCCTCCTCGTGATGTCGCGCAGTTGCGGGCACTGCCGGCGGGCGCGGCCGCGCATCGAGGAGGTCGTGCAGGCCAAGGGGCTCGCCGAACGCTTTGAGATCATCGACACGCGCGACCCCGGCGCACGGGAGCGCCTGGCGGCCTACGGCCTCCGCGTGCGCTCCGTCCCCACGCTCATCGTCGACTGCACGATCCACGTCGGCGCGCGCTCGAAAAAGGAGTACGAGATGATCATCGTCCCCTAGCGTTCGCGCATCGCTGACGCATCCCGTCAGACGGGACGAGCCGCAGGAACCGCGCTAAAAACGCGCTGGTCGACATGAACGCGTATCTGCGCGCACTGCGCTGTTTCGAGCGCAAGCACGGCGACCTCTCGCGCCTGGCCGGCGTGCGCTTCCACCAGACCGATCATCGCGTCGACCATATGCAGTTCCTCCTGCGCAAGGCCCCGTCCCAGCCGGCCCTTGCCGAAACGACAAACCCCACCGGCACCGCCTGTTTTCCCACCGATCGGCAAGAAAACTGGTTCATCCGGGAGGTTTGTCCCCACCATTCAAAGGCCCAGCCGATCTCCCGTCG
>CAYPII010000168.1:0-3587 GCA_964410765.1 uncultured Myxococcales bacterium
GCGTTGCCCTCTCACCCGGTTGGGAGGGCAACGCAAAATCCGAACGGAGGAGGGTCCTTATGTTTCACGAAAAGCTGGAATGCTATCGGCAGGCGGTGTGTTTGGCGGAGGAGCTCAGCAAAGAGGGTGCCAAGTGGCGGGCCGGAAACGGACATCTCCTGGATCAGCTGAAGCGGGCGATGATCTCGGTGGTCCTCAATATCGCCGAGGGAAACGCGAAGATGACGCCGGCGGAGCGCCGCCGTTTCTTTCGAATCGCGCGGGCCTCCACCTGCGAGGTCGGGGCTTGTATCGATCTGATGCGTGTCTTTGGCCTGACGCGACCGGAGGTGTGTCTGTCCTACAAATCATGTCTCGAGGGCATATCGAAGATGCTCTGGGCTCTGATGCGCTGATCGCTCTGCTCACCATCGCCTGAGCATCGCTGTATCATCGCCTTTCATCGCCTTTCATCGCCCCATCATCGGCTTGGCCTTCTACTTCACTTCGAACACCGCGGAGAGTTGGACGCAGGCGCCGCGCGGGAGGCTGGCGGCCCCCGCCGCCGTCCGCACGTGCTTGCCGAAGGGACCGAAGAGCTGCACGAAGAGCTCGCTCGCGCCATCGACAACCTTCTCGTGATCGCTGAAGTCGGCGCCACTCGCGACCAGGCCGTCGAGGCGCACCACGCGCCGCACCTTGTCGATGGAGCCCAGCTCGCGCGCGACGATCGCGAGCATCTGCACCGCCGCCGTGCGCGCCGCCATCCGCGCGTTGTCCAGCCGCACCTCCACCCCCGCGCGTCCGGGAAACTGCAGCCGCCCCTCGGCGAAGGGGAGCACGCCGCCGACGTGCAACAACTTGCCGACTTTCATCGCGGCGACGGCGTTTCCGCGGTCGGGCGCTGGCTCCGGCAGGTCGATGAAGAGTTCCTCGAGTTTATCGGAAAATGTCATCCCCTCCCCCTCGGTTTGTAGACGACGATAAAGGCGAGCAGTGGCGTCCCCTTGAGATTCCGATATGCGGGGATCTCCTCCTCGCGAAAGAAGCCGCGCGTCGTCTCGTCGAGAAAGGCCTCGCGAAGATCGACGACGCGCAAACCGCCCTGCCGCGCGAGGCGATAATACTCCTCAAAGCGCCCCACCGCCGCCTCGGCGGAGCGCAGGCGCACGCTCCCGCGCTTCGCGAAGAGGCCGTAGGGATGGTAATCGATCACCACCCCCTGGCCGCCCGGCGCGACGACACGCCCGAGCTCGCGCAGTGTGCGTCCCATCTCCCCCTGCAGCGGCGTGGCCAACCGCCCCATGAGGTAGTCGAAGCTCGCATCCGGAAAGGGGAGGCGGTCGACCTGCGCGCGCACGACGAAACCGCGCGAGAGATCGCCCTGGTGACCGCGGGAGGCGCCGCCGATCTCCACCCCCACGGCACAGGTCGCCTGCGCGTGCATCATCCGCGAACCGAAGAGGACCGGCCCCTCCCCCACCTCGAGCGCGCGACGGCCGGAGAGGTCGGGGAGGACGCTGCCTATGACCTTCTGCGTCTGCAGGTCGACGAGCTCGCGGATGCGCTGTGCGGAGAGCTGGCTCTCGAGCGAGAGGATCGGCTGCACGCCGCTGCGCGTCCCCACCTGCACCTTCGCCCGCTTCGCCTGGCCGATCAGGCGCTCGATGAGATGTCCCAGCGCCACCATCGCGCGACGCAAACTCTGTTCGAAGGATTCCGCCATCGCGCGCAACTGTAGCCCAAAGCCCCCCCTGGAACAACAGCGGAGTGCCCGGCGTTGACGGGGGGAAACGATCGACTACAATGATGCGCCAGACGAGAGGAGCGCCGCATGAAATGCACCGTGAAGAAGGGACGCCCCGAAACGGTCGCGTGCGACCTCGTGGCGATCGCCTGTTTCGAACGCCCCGACGACGCGCGCGGGAAGAAGCGCCCCGGCCTGCTCACCTATGCCGATGGGGGAACGGCGCTGGACGCCGCCCTGGAGGGGGCGCTCGCCGACCAGATCGAGCGCGAGCACTTCGAGGGGGAACGGCATTCCCACCGCCTCCTCTTCACCGCCGGCCGCATCCCCGCGCGCTTCATCCTCATCCTGGGCCTCGGAAAGAAGTCGGAGTGCACGCTGGCCACCCTGCGCGAGGTCGGCGCACAGCTCACCCGCGCCGCCCACGAGGTCGGGGCGACATCGGCCGCGCTGGTGCTGGAGCGCGGGGAGTGGGCGGGCGCCGATGCGCCGGCGCGCGGTCGCGCAATCGTCGAGGGAGCCCACCTCGGCGGCTATCGCTTCCTCGCGTACCGGACCAACGACAAGCTGCATCGCAAGGAGCTCGCAGCGCTCACCCTCCTCTACACCGGCGCGCCGAAACCGGTGGAACAGGCGGCCGCGCCGGGCCGCATCGTCACCGAGGCGACGAACGCCGCACGCGATCTGGTCAACACGCCGCCCGCCGACGCCACGCCGCGCATCATCGCGCGCACGGCCAAGCGCATCGCGAAGCAACGCAAGCTGCGCTGCACCGTCTGGGGAACCGAGGCCATCCGAAAAGCACGGATGCACTGCCTGCTCGCAGTCGCGCGCGGGTCGGCCGAGCCCCCCACCTTCACCACGCTCGTCTACAAGCCGAAGAAACGCGCGCGGGGGAAGGTCGCGCTAGTCGGCAAGGGAGTTACCTTCGACTCGGGCGGCATCTCGCTCAAGCCGCCGCGCAGCATGGAGACGATGAAGGAGGATATGGCCGGCGCAGCGACCGTGCTCGCGGCGATGGCGGCGATCGCCCAGCTCGCCCCCCCGGTGGAGGTGCACGCCTTCCTCCCGGCGGCGGAGAACCTCCCCGACGGCAAGGCGCTCAGGCCCGGCGACATCATCACCGCGCGCAACGGCAAGACGATCGAGATCCTCTCCACCGACGCGGAGGGGCGCCTGCTGCTGGCCGACGCCCTCGCGTTGGCAGCCGACAAGGGCTTCGACGCGATCGTCGACCTCGCCACGCTCACCGGCGGGGCGGCCTACGTCGCCGGCGAGCTCTTCACACCGGCGATGGGAACGGACAGGCGCCTCGTGGAACGGTTGACGAAGGCGGGCGAGGCGGCGGGCGAACCGATGATCGCGCTCCCGCTCGTCGAGGAGTATATGAAGGGCTACACCTCCGGCATCGCGGATCTGAACAACACCGGGAAGGGAAAGGCGCAGACGATCCTCGGCGGACTCTTCCTCAAGGAGTTCGTCGGCGAGACCCCCTGGGCGCACCTGGATATCGCCGCCTCCGCCTGGACGACAGAGGAACTGCCGCTCAGCGGAAAGGGGGCGACGGGCGCGATGGTCCGCACGCTCGTCGAGTTCGTCACCGCATTTCGCAAGGGCTCGGTGGGGTAAAAAAGTGTCGGACACTTTTTAAAAAGTGTCCGACACGTATGGGGGCAATTCTTTTCCGGTCGTTTATCCCTTGCGCAGTTCGTGCGGCATCCGAAACATTCCCGCACCCGCAACGCGGCGCGCGCCGCCCTGCTCCATCCGTTTCAGCGCATCGGCGGGGCTGGCCTCGCGCACGACCGCATCCTTCACGCGCGCCTTCGCCTGCGCCTGCTTGCGCGCATCGGGCTTGCCC
>CAYPII010000169.1:0-3504 GCA_964410765.1 uncultured Myxococcales bacterium
AACTCATTTAAAAGTTAACCGGACACTACTGACACCACATACAAATGTAAACAAATCGGGGTCAGACCCCGATTTGTTTACATTTTCACTTTACGGATATTAATTATATATATTAATAGAGTAAATATACATAAATATTTATTAATTAGTATATAATTATGTATGTTTATAATAATCACACCATCGAGCAATCGGACATTTGGGGCAGAGTGGCGTGCGCGCGGAGCAGAGCGTGCGGCCGTGGTGGATGAGCCAGAAGTGGGCGGCGCCCAGGCGCCGGCGCGGGATCACCCGTGTGAGTTCTTCCTCGGTTTTTTCGGGGGTTCTGGCCTGCGCCAGTCCGATGCGGTTTGCAACGCGAAACACATGCGTGTCCACCGGCATCGCCGGGAGGCCGAAGGCCTTGATCAGGACCACGTTCGCCGTCTTGCGCCCGACGCCCGGGAGGCGCACGAGCTCCTCGCGCGTTGCCGGGACCTGCCCACCGAGGTCCAGGGCGAGCATCCGCCCGGCCGCGATGATGTTGCGCGCTTTGGCCTGATGCAGCCCCACCGGTTTGATGATGCGCGCGATGTCGTGCACGCGCGCCGCCGCGAGCTTCGCCGGCGTCGGATAGCGCCGAAAGAGTTCGGGTGTGACGCGATCGACCTGGTCGTCGGTCGTCTGCGCGGAGAGGATCGTCCCGATCACCGTGCGGAATGGGTCGCTGCGCGTCGTCCAGGGCTTCGCTCCCTTCGGGTAGCGGCGCGCCAGCGCATCGAGGATCTTTTTCACGGTCGCGGCGCGCTTCACACGGATTCCCAATCCACGTGCGGCGAGGCCATCGCCATGAGCGATCCCTTCGGCTCTCCCGTGTGGCGCGAGACGATTGCGCACTTGACCGCGAAGCAGAAGAGGATCGGGCGGCGCTCATCGGAGAGCGTCTCGAAGTTGCCCTGTCCCTTGCTGACGATCAGATCCGCCTCGTCGTAGAGCGCATGAAACTCCTCCGAACAGAGGGCGGGAACGGTGCCCGGGATCTGCGAGCCCGACTCGACGATTGTCGCCAGTTCATCGATGCCCGCCTCGCGCGCGTCCGCCAGGAGGACGTCGTTGATGACCGGACGGCTGCGGACCGCGTAGGTTATCGCGGCCGTTTGCGGGAGTCGTTCGATCAGCAGGCGGTCGAAGAAGACCTCGCCGGTGTTGTCGCCGATGACGAGGATCGAGCGTGCGGAGTTCAAACGCGGGCGGATGCGCTCCAGGTCGAAGGTCGCGAAGTCGCGTGCGGCGAGCTCCTCGATCGAATGCTCGAGAACGTCGAGGTCCGGCACGCCGTAGTCGATGATGTTCCCCGCCGTTGCGAAGCGGATCGCCGCGGCGAGCGGATCGTCGGCCGAATCGATCAACGGCCGTACGTCGGGGAGCATCGCCGCCGCGCGGGCATTCTCCCGACGCTTGATCTCCGCATAGGGATCGTCGTGATGGAGATGCCGCACGAGGATGTCCGAGACGGTGCGCGAGAGCTCCGGCGGCGTGCGCCTCAGATCCATGGCGGGGACCGCCGCTGCCAGCTCCTGGACCATCCGGGCGTGCTGTTCGTCGTCGATGCCGTGCAGGTGTGCCATCTTCGTCAGCTGGGCGAAGAGGCAGCCGATGCAGTCGGGGAAGGCGCGCATAGGGCCGGGTTCCTAGCCGGCGCGCCCCCTCCCGTCCAGCCCTTTTCGGGGAGAGGTTGCCCCCGGCGGGGAGCTGTGGTAGCCCCCCCGCCATGATTGCCGGAGCGCGCCTTGCCGTCGACAGTATCGTGGAGTGCCGCGTGGAGGGGCTCGACCCGAAGGGGTGGGCGCTCGCCCGCGTGGCGGGGACGCGCCTGCGTTTTCGCGGCGCTGCCCCCGGCGAACGGGTGCGCGTGCGGGTCCGCAGCGTGCGCCGCCGTCGCGCGGAGGGGCGGTTGGCAGAACTCCTCGAGCCGGCGGTCGAACGCGTGGCGCCGCGCTGCGCGCATGCCGGGGAGTGCGGCGGCTGCACCTGGCAGCATCTGGGTTACGATGCGCAGCTCGCCCTCAAACGCGAAGCGGTCGTGCGTGCGCTTACCGAGGCGGGGCTCTCGGACGAGGTGCCACCCGTCGCCCCCGTCATCGGATCACAGCAGCGTTACGGCTATCGTAACCGGATGGACTTCGACTTCTCCGCGGCGCGCTGGCTCACCCACGAGGAGGTGGCGAGCGGGGTTCCCTGCGAGCAAGACTTCGCGTTGGGCCTCCACGCGCCGGGCTCCTTCTTCAAGGTCCTGGATCTGACGGAGTGTCACCTGCCGCCGCCCTGGTGTGCGCGTCTGCTCGGCGAGCTGCGCGGCCTGGCGTCTGCGCGCGGCTGGGCCCCCTGGAACATCCGCACGCACGAGGGATGGCTGCGCCACCTCGTGGTGCGTTCGGCAGCAGAGACCGGGGAGGCGATGGTCAACCTCGTAACGAGCGCCCCCGACGAGGAGCGCATCGCGCTTCTGGCGGAGCTGCTGCGCGAGCGCTTTCCGGAGGTGACCACCTTCGTCCACACGGTCCACGCCGGTCGCGCGCAGAACGCGGAGGGGGAGCCGCGCGTCGTCTTCGGGTCGGGGGTCGTGCGCGACCGCATCGGCGCGGTCGAATATGCGATCAGCCCCTTCTCCTTCTTCCAGACGAACACCGCCCAGGCGGAGCGGCTCTTCGGCGTCGTGCGGGATCTTGCGCAGTTGACGCCCGAACAACGCGTCTACGACCTCTACTGCGGGACCGGGTCGATCGCGCTCTTCATCGCCCCGCACGTCGCCTCGGTCGTCGGCCTCGAGCTGGACGCGGCGGCGATCGCCGATGCGCGCGCGAACGCGGCCGCCAATGGAATCGCGAACGCGGCCTTCGTCGCGGGCGATATGAAGGCACTCTTTACGCCCGAGCTCGTCGCGGTGCACGGTCGACCCGACCTCCTCATCGTCGACCCGCCGCGCATCGGCATGCACCGCGCGGTCGTCGATCAGATCCTCGCGCTGGCGCCGAAGCGCATCGTCTCGGTCGGCTGCAATCTGACGACGCAGGCGCGCGACGTGGGGCTTCTCTCGCAGGACTACGCGATCGAGGCGATCCAGCCGGTCGACCTCTTTCCCCAGACGCCACACGTGGAGAACGTGATGGGCCTTCGGAGGCGCTGAGCGCTCACCGCACACCTGCGAAGATCCGGAACTTTTGCTCTATTCTCACCGAGTTATCGCGCGGCTTTCTGTATTCCGCCACTTTCTTCTTTCCTCAGGTCAACCAGAAGTACACACTGTCCAGTGCTGACGCCCTTCGAACAACACCGCACAAGTGTATCGCGGGTCTTGGAAATCGTTCGTGCTGTCTTCCCGCGATCCATGCCATGAGCGTCCGAACGGGCAAGCCAACGGTTGGAGAGGCCTCACCTTGCAAGCAGTGTTGGTGCGTCCTATAAGAGTTTCGGGTCTTCTCCAAAAAGTGTGGGTGAATTGACCACTTCATAACTCCGGGAGCA
>CAYPII010000170.1:0-3499 GCA_964410765.1 uncultured Myxococcales bacterium
GATAGGTGGGATTTACACCCTCAAAACCCGGCTCGGGTTAGTGGGACGGAACAACTCACCACGAACATACTCTTTCAGGTACTTCCTTCGATACTTCGTGCCCCAAACGATGTGATATTGGTGTTTGTAGACTGAGTGCTGCAGGCTTCGAATTCTCATGAAAATGCCGTAGCACGCCCCTCCGGGTCGCGCTACGGCAATCAGAGCCATTCATCCCCGCACTCCGGCGGCTACCCAGATCCCCCTTTGGCATGATGCTTTAGTACGCCGCCTCCGTACGGGGTTTCCTGGCATACAAAAAGGCCGGGCGCTTGCCCGGCCTCTTCGTGGTGGGTGATGCAGGGATCGAACCTGCGACCCGCTGATTAAGAGTCAGCTGCTCTACCTAGCTGAGCTAATCACCCAACCAAAAGCCGGCGTTGCCTACCCAATTCGCATTCAAATGGCAAGGCCTTTAAGGCGCTTGTCAAATGAGCGGCGCATCGCTACCGTCCGCCGCCATGATCCGCGACATCCTCATCCTCTTCTGGATCACGATGGTCCCCGCCTTCGAGCTGCGCGCCTCGATTCCCCTTGGCATCCTCACCCATCGCGTCGACCTCCCGTTCGGACTCCACTTCGAGGGGATGGGGCTCTCCTGGCCGTGGGTCTTCGTCGTCTGCGTCCTCTCCAACATGATCCTGGGCATCGTCCTCTATCCGCTCATCGATCGCTTCATCCACCTGCTCGAACACATCCCGCTCTTCGGTCGCTTCTGGCGCCGGCAGGTGGAGCGCACGCAGCAAAAGATACATCCCTACGTCGAACGCTGGGGGGCGGTCGGCATCGCCCTCTTCGTCGCCGTGCCGCTTCCCGGCAGCGGCAGTTACAGCGGCGCGCTCGGCGCGTATCTGTTGGGGATGAGCTATCGGCGTTTCATCCTGGCGAACGCACTGGGCGTCACCCTCGCCGGCGTCGCCGTCACGGCGATCACGCTCACCGGCCAGGGCATCTTCGCATGGATGGCGGGATAGCGCTCAGCGCGCGAGAAAGCACTTCTTCTGCTGCATCGCCTTCTCGATGTGCAGGCGCCGTTGCTCCAGACGGTTGAACTCGCGCACCGTCTCCACATCCTCGGTCAGCGTCACCTCCGGCCGCAACTCATCCAGGCGCGCACGAATGCGCGCGAGCTTGCTCTCGAGCTCCACACAGTCGTAGTGCAGAAAATCCCTCTCGGTCGTTGCCATCGCACACCTCCCCCGCCTGATAGTAATTATAGAATCAACACGAGCAGAAGGGGAGAGAAATTGCGAGGGAAAATCGGTACGAGGGAGAAATCCTTATAACTCCCTGTATTCTCGTTTGATTGAGTGATGACTCCGCTCTCGGATTCCCCCTTGCCCCCGCGCTGTCCGCTCGCTAGAGAGCACACGGGAGGGACGATGACCGACTGGACGCGCATTCGTGCTGCATTTCCGGTGACCCGTGAGCGGGCCTATTTCATGAGCGCCGCGATGTCGCCGCTGCCGGAGCCGGTCGCCCAACGGGCGGCGGCCGAATACGGGAAGCTCGCCGACGCCGGGGACATCCACTGGTTCGAGGACCTCGAGCGCTACCGCTCGCTGCGCGAACGAATCGGCACGCATATCGGGGCGACCGCCGACGACTGCATCGTCATGCCCAGCACCTCCGCCGCGATGTCGGTGCTCGCCCTCACGCTCGCGCGCGCCTTTGGCAAAGAACTCTCCGTCGTCTCGATGCGCGACGAGTTCCCCGCGACAACCGTCCCCTTCGAGTATCAGGGCATCCGGATGCGCTATGTCGATCCGACCGCTGCGCGCTATCCGATCGAGGCGATCCTCGAGACGATCGCCGACGACACGCGCGCCGTCGTCACCTCGTACGTGCAGTACGCCACCGGCTTTCGCCAGGAGCTCGCCGCGCTGGGTCGCGAACTGCAGCGCCGCGACATCCTCTTCATCGTCAACGCCACGCAGGCCTTTCCGCTCTTTCCGATCGATGTCGAAGCGATGGGGATCGATGCGATGACCGCCTCGCTGCACAAGTGGGGCTTTGCCGGACAGGTCGGATCGCTCTTCTTCACCTCGCCGCGATTCCGGGAGCGTTTTCCGGCGCCCACCGCGGGGTGGCTCTCCGTCGCACCGGATGAAGGGGACTTCATCCTCACCAGCAAGAACAGCGCGCTGCGTCCGCACGCGAGCGCGGACCGCTATCACCAGGGATGCTTCAATCTGCAGGCGATCGGCGCGCTCGACACCGCCTTCGCGTTTCTGGAGGAAATCGGCTTCGACGCCATCCGCGAGCGCCTCTTCGCCCTCGGCGACCACCTCATCACGGGGCTGCGCGAACGCGATATCGAGATTGTCTCGCCGGTCGCCTCACGCGAGGAGCGCAGCTCCATCACCGCCTTTCGCCTGGGCGCAAAGACCAAACCCTGCTACGACGCCCTCCTCGCGAAAAAAATCTTTCCGTCGCTGCGCGCAGGAAACATCCGCGTCGCGGTGAATATCTTCAACACGGAGGAGGAGATCGATCGCCTCCTCGCCATCGTAGATGACTTTCGGTGATGTCGGTTTGGTACTGACGATACCGCCATCCAGCATCCGATCTCTTATTCCGGCAGGGTGGGGATCACCTTGATCTTCTTCAGCGTCAGGTCGATGTCCTCCGGCGTCTCGTCGATGCGCCGCTCGCCAACGAAGAGGAGCGGATGCTCCTCCTCCAGGACCGTCCCCAGGATATCGCAGATCGCCTGGCCCTGGCGCGCCGCCGCGGGAACGATGAGGCGATAGGTGACCTCGCTCGCTGGCGAGAAGAGGCGCGCATGACAGCTACTCCCCTCGGGATAGAGGAGCTCGGCGACGACCCCTCCGTCGCTCACCTCCAAGCGCTTCTCATCCTCGGTGACTTCGCGGATGGCCCGCGGCTCGCGCACGACGATCATCCCCTCCTCGTCCATCGCCAGCGCCTCCGCCTCCTCGAGCTCCTCGACGGAGACGTCGGGATCGAGCGGATAGCCGAACTCGTCGACGACGACCGCCGGGACCTCCTCGATCACCGTCTTCTCCCGCGCCTGCACCGCTCCGGTGACGGCGATGCCGCAGACGAAACTCAGGATGACGAGCAATCGGCGCTCCATGGTCGCTCCCGTACGACCCCCACTGGAGAGCAAGGAGCGTGCCAGCATCGACGGCCGCACCCGTCAGACGCAAACTTTCTCACCCGTCACACCCGTCAGACGGAGCAAACTTTCTAAAATGATTTCATGTGGATAGAAGAGCGCCCCGCACCGGCCGAGGAAGTGCCGGGTCCTTTCCACCCGCCGCTGTGGGGGGAGCGTTGAAAAACTGACGGAGCGCCGAATGGCTACAGGTCGTAGTAGCGAGCGACCTCCCAGGGATGCGGCACCTGGCGCATGTCGAGGAGATCGGTCGTCTTCGCCGCAATCCACTTCTCGATCAGGTTCTCGGGAAAAACGCTGTGCGCGAAGAGATAGCCC
>CAYPII010000171.1:0-3453 GCA_964410765.1 uncultured Myxococcales bacterium
CCTGTATCATTGTGCTCTCCTCCTCGTGTTGTGCAGAGCGCATTCTATCAAATGTAATGCAATTGTAAATTCACGACGAGGTTTTTAGAGGTGCCCTATTTAAGGGCTAGCGAAGTTGCCTTTAACGTTGCACGCGAATGTCGCACGGTTGTAGACTTACCCCCGTGGATCAATTCAAACTCGTTTCCGAATTCACGCCCAAGGGCGATCAGCCCGAGGCGATTCGACGCCTCACCGAGAACGTGCAAACCGGCAAGGGGCACCAGGTGTTGCTTGGCGTCACGGGCAGCGGAAAGAGTCTCGATTATGATGAGCCCATCCTTGTCTATAAAAGGACAGGCGGTGGTTTTCTTCCGCATGTCTTCCCTATCGGGCAGCTTGTTGATAGGCGACTTGAAGAACAGCGAAACGGACAGTCGTCGGAACAGTGGTATACGCTTTCATTCAACCCGGATGATTGCTCGACATCGATAAGGCCTATCAGCGACTATCTGCGACATGATGCTCCTGCATCGGTGTGGGAGGTCCTCACCGATTGTGGCCGTGAGGCGCTGATGACGGGGGATCACAATCTGTGGGTGCTTCGGGATGGGCGGCTTCGTCTCATAGAGACGTCGGAGTTGGAAGTCGGAGACTATATTCCACTTCCTCGCGATATTCCGTCATCAAATGACCCATTGGAATCGCTCGATATCCTGCGGCTCTTTTCGGATGACGATGTCCGTTTTTTCATACAGGCGCCGGAATTGATCGAGCGGCTCAAGGCCATATATGGACGAAACACGGTTCTGAAGCATCTAAAAGCACTTTTTCCTGCCGGATATGCTTCAAAATTGCGATCAATCGAAAAAGGGTTGAAGGGGAGCGGATTCAAGCCGCATGATTTCTATGCGTTCGTTCGCTCAATCGGATATGAGCTTCTAGAGGACGATATTAATAAACTCGTCCTCCATTGTCAGGGGTCATATCGACTGCCTTCATCAATTCCGCTGAATGATGACTGGCTGCGGCTGATGGGGTGGTATGTTGCAGAAGGACATGCCACAGACAAATTCATTACGCTTTCCGTCAGGGAAGAACCCCTGAGGAAGGAGGTTGAACGTTCGCTTCGTCGTCTCGACATTGCATTCTCGTATCGACAAGATGGCGATTATCAGATTTCCAACAAAATCATCATCAATCTGTTGTCGCTCCTCTGCGGAACCAATTCATGGAATAAACGATTGCCCTCTTTTTGGCCGCAACTGTCCCTCCGGCAGCTCGGCGCCTTATTGGGGTCGTATTTCGATGGAGATGGTGGTGTTGAGGAGAATGGATTGGTATGCGCAACGGCCAGTCGTGCACTTGCGAGCGACCTCCTATATGCGTTTTCATTCCTGGGCATCTGGGCTCGATGCCAAAAGAGGTTCAAAAGGGCGACGAATACGGATCATTTTGGAAATCTCTATCGGTATATTACCGTTTCTGGCGGTGAAAATATCCTGTTGTTTCGAAATGGGGTTTCCATTCATCTGGGAAGAAAGCGCAGTGCCATTGAGCGAATTCTTCAAAAGAAAGCTCATTCGAATGTTGACGTCATTCCACTCTCTCCGGTTGACTTCCGAGCACTTCGGAAAAAATGTTCCGTCTTTACGACGGAGTTGGAAGGGCTGACCCATTCCGCGATTTCAATGTATGAATCCGGCAAAAGGAGGCCGAAGCGAAAAACTCTTGAGCATATCCTCGAAAAATACAGGTGTGGAGTGGGAGAGAACGGTGGATCTCACAAGCTTTTCAACGAGATCGAAAAGTTGCTCTCTTTAAGGTGGACTCGCGTGTCCCAGTTCGGCAGCGTCAAATATGACAAGAAATATGTTTATGATCTGGCGGTGCCAGGCAACGAAACATTCTTTGGGGGTCGCGGAGGGCTCTTCGTTCACAATACTTTTTCCATCGCGCACCTCATCGCGAATGTCGGGAAACCCACGCTCGTCATCGCGCCGAACAAGACGCTCGCCGCGCAGCTCTTCGCCGAATTCAAGGAGCTCTTCCCCGAGAACGCCGTCGAGTACTTCGTCAGCTACTACGACTACTACCAGCCGGAGGCCTACCTCCCGCCGCAGGACCTCTACATCGAGAAGGACTCCTCCATCAACGAGCAGATCGACAAGCTGCGCCATTCGGCGACGCACGCGCTGCTCACCCGCCGCGACGTGATCATCGTGGCCTCCGTCTCCTGCATCTACGGCCTGGGGAGCCCCGAGGCCTACCAGGGGATGCTCGTGCGCACGAAGCGCGGCGAGACGCTCGACCGGCAGGAGCTGCTCCGTCGCTTGATCGAGATCCAGTACGAACGCAACGACATTGACTTCCATCGCGGGACCTTCCGCGTGCGCGGTGACTCGGTCGAGATCATCCCCGCCTACGAGGACGCGAAGGCGGTGCGCCTGGAGTTCTTCGGCGACGAACTCGAACGCATCGTCGAGATCGACGCGCTCACCGGCGAGGTCTTTGCGGAACTTGGCGAGGTGATGATCTTTCCGGGGAGCCACTTCGTCACCCCCGAGGAGCAGCTGCAGGAGGCGGTCCGCGGCATTCGCGCGGAGCTCGCCGGGCGCATGCAGCACTTCTACGAGCAGAACAAGCCGCTCGAGCGCGCGCGCATCGAGCAGCGCACGAAGTTCGACCTCGAGATGATCGAGGAGATGGGCTTCTGCAAGGGGATCGAGAACTATTCGCGCTATCTCACCGGACGGGCACCGGGCGAACCGCCGCCGACGCTGCTGGAGTACTTCCCGCGCGACTTCCTGCTCGTCATCGACGAGAGCCACATCACCGTCCCGCAGATCGGCGGGATGTTCAGCGGCGACCGCTCGCGCAAGACGACGCTCGTCGAGTACGGCTTCCGCCTGCCCTCGGCGCTGGACAACCGGCCGCTCACCTTCGACGAGTTCGAGCGGCTCGTCGGCCAGGCGATCTACGTCTCGGCCACGCCCGCCGACTATGAGCTCGAGAAGGCGACCGGAAAATCCGTTTCGAATCACGAATCACGAATCACGAATCACGGTGTCATCGAGCAGATCGTCCGCCCCACGGGGCTCATCGACCCGGAGCCGGAGGTGCGCCCCACCGCCGGACAGGTCGACGATCTGCTGGGCGAGATCAAGGCGCGCGCGGCGGCGAACGAGCGGGTGCTCGTCACCACGCTCACCAAGCGGATGGCCGAGGAGCTCGCCGACTACTTCCGCGGCCACGGGGTGCGCGTGCGCTACCTGCATGCCGACGTCGAATCGCTCGAGCGGATGGAGATCCTCCGGGCGCTGCGCAAGGGGGGGTTCGACGTGCTCGTCGGGATCAACCTCTTGCGCGAGGGGCTCGACCTCCCCGAGGTCTCGCTGGTGGCGATCCTCGACGCCGACCGGGAGGGGTTCCTGCGCTCGACGCGCTCGCTCATCCAGACCTTCGGCCGGGCGG
>CAYPII010000172.1:0-3385 GCA_964410765.1 uncultured Myxococcales bacterium
TCTGGTACGAGGGATCGCCGTCCATCGTGTGTCGGAAGATGTAGTAGTTGGCCCCGATCGCGGTGCCGGTCATCAGCGGCGCCTGGACCAGGATGCCCGCGCGCAGGCGCGGCTGGTTGAGCGGGCCCTTGAACGTCGTCACCTGCCACCCCCCCACCCGCGCTTGAGAAACGGGTCGAAACTCACGGTCGAGCCGGATCCAGATCTCCTCGCCCGACCCCGCCACCTTCGCGGCCAGGCCGCGACGGAAGGGAATGGCCGTGATCTTATAGCTTCCGTTGCTCTTCTGCGGTCCGTCATATTTCCCATGCGAGGAGAGGATGCGCGGATGCGCCGGGTCGGTGTACCAACGCTGCATCAGCGCCCCCCCCAGGTCGTCTTGCCACGCGTTCTCCGAGATGAGGTGTGCGCGCACGCGCTTATAGAGCGCCTGATCGGTGCGCTTCATATCAGCAAACGGTTTGTAGTAGATCCCCTCTTTCGCCAACAGCCGCGCAGCCTCCGCCCGTTCTGGGGCCGACATCGTTTCATATTCGCGCGCGGTGATCGTCTGCCCGTTGAAGCGCACCCGCCCGATGAACCAGGGCTGAATCTGCCAGAGGTTTCCATCGTTGAGGAGATAGCCGTTTGCCTTGAGCAGCTTCTTCAAGCTTGAGGCATTCGCCACCTCCTCGTAGAGCATCTCCCGCCCGTCGAAGGCAACGCGCGTCGGGCGCGAACCATTGCGCGCAATCCAGCGCCGCTGCTGATGCAGCACATGGAAGCGGATCGGCTTCTCCAACGGCTTTCCCTTTGTATCGAGGGTTAGCGTGATCGATTTGTGCGCATTCGGCTTGATCAGCTTCGGCCGCCATGCTTCCTGCCCCTGCATCAAGCGCGGCCGCCCGCCCATCCGCTCGATCGAGCTGAGATTGCCACCGACAAACTGCGTGAGGTACCCGCGCTGCGGCTGATTCATCCAGTCGTGGAAGGCACGGATGCGCCGACCCAGCGGAAAGGACTTCAGGTAGTGGTGCCCCATCACATACATCTTCGGCGGAAAGCGCATGATCGCCGATTCGCCCGAGGCCCACATCAGGCGCTTCGCATCGGGGGCCCGGATGGGAATGTCCTGCTGCCACTGCATGAGCCATTCGGTGCCAAGGCGAAAGCCGGTCGCCACCATGGAGCCCATCGCGTCGATCTCGAGCATGATGTGCCCCGCCTCGTTCATCAGGAGTGACCCGCCGATGCCGCCGTAGTACCACTTGTTGAGATTGCCATCCTCGGCGATATCATAGCCCACCAGGCCGTTGCCGACGGCGATGCGCGCGCGCGCCTGCGCCACCGAGGAGGAGTTCCAGGCCTCCTCGATGAAAGTCCAGGGCCGCCGCGCCACCGATCGCCAGGGGAAGGGGGTCGAGGATTCGAGATACATCGGAAGCGAACGCCACTCGTGGATCGCCCAGTCACCCCCCATCGCCAGCAGGCCTCCCCAGCCGATCCAGTTGTCGAGCTTGAACTGCCGGTCAAAATCGCGCGTCTCGCGCGCCGTTTCGCGCGCCGCCGCGAAGTCGATCGCCTCCAGCCCCTCCGGGCCGTCGTTGATCAGGAAGTAGTCGGTCATCGCCGCATCCGCTCCCGCACGGATGAGGCCGGCGCGCAAGTTGTTCTGCGCCACCGCCTCCCCGAAGGGGAGGAGCTCCGCGCCCCGCCAGCTCGTCACGGGGTACTTCGCCGCCTCGCGCCAGGTCAGCGCAAAGCCGCGATAGGCCACCCCGCCCCAGAAGGCCGCGGCACCTGCATAGCCCAGCGCCGTGTCGACCCGCCCATCCCAACCGACGAGGTTGTAGTTCTCGTCGAGGAAGGCGTAGTCGAGAGGGTAGAGCGAGCCGGCACCGATGTGGAGGAGATCGGCCGGCGGTCGGCTCCCGAGCCAACGCGCCGCCGCCCCGGCGGAGCCGATCGTGTCACCCGCCGCCCCGCTCACCGCGCGTCCGAAGGCCATGAGGAAGGGGCGCTCCGCCGCTGCCGCCATGTAGTGCCGGGCGAATGAATTGCCGACGCGGCTGATGCCGCCGAAGAGCAGACGCCCCGTTCCGCCGACGAATGTGCGCGTGAAGGGCGTCGCTCCGAAGGCAACGTTGATCCCCGCCATCGTCAGCCACACCCGTTTGTTGCGCCACGCCCCCTCGCCGTCGATGTTGGTCAGCCCCGTCGCGAGCGACTGGCGATAGGCCTCGCCGCCCAGGACGCGGACGTTGTACTGTTGGTTCCCGACGGAGGCCGCAAGTGCACAGCCGCCCCCCGCGAGGAGCGCCCCCGGTCCGGTCTCCCAGAACGCGAGCGCCAACAGGCCACAGCCCCCGCCGCCGAGCAGCGGCAGGCCGACCTCGCGAATCGTATTATTCGAACTCCAGTAGCCGCTGCGCGTCCGATCGCCCGCCGTGATGCCGGCCGGCAGTTCGGAGATGTCGATATCGGGGTTGAGCGCATCGCCGAGGAAGAGGTGCGACTCGATGCCGAGCTTCTGCGCCTCGCTGCGCAGCTGGCCCAGCAACGAAGCGATCGCCTCGCTCTCCGGGTACGCGGGAATGACGTTGCGCGCGAGCGCCTGCAGACCATCCTGTGGACGATCGAGCATGCGCCGCCCGTTGAAGGCGTGCTGCCAGTCCATATCCGCGAAGGCCTCGTAGAAGTGATCGCCCGGCACCGCCTGCAGATAGGGATCGGCAAGCATGCGCATCGCCGTGATGTCCCGGCCCAGCTGCGTGTGCAGCTTCTCCGCCTCCTCCTGGTCCTCCGCCATCCGGGTGTGCTGGAGCAATCCCCCCTGCTGCGTCCAGGCGGTCATCACGCGTTCCATGTTGCTCAGGTGCAGGCCCGCCTCGAAGCGGTCGGCGATGCCCGTCCGCGACTTGATCTCCCGCCGGCGCTCCTCCTCCAACAGCCGAATCTCGGAGAGTCGCGCCTCGATCGCATCCTCGTCCTCCAGCTCCCCCAGCGAGGCCTGCATGATCTCGTAGAGGACCCCCCAGCTCTTGAGCGAGAGCGCGCGGATGTCCTCCGGCCGTCCCGGATCGTCGATGGGCAGCGGACGTCCCAACTCGTGCGCCTGCGCGAAGGGGTCGCCCCCCGCGTGATAGAACATCGCCTCGGAGAAGAGCTCCGGCAGATGTTCGCGAAGCTCGATGACGCGGCCCATGACCGCGGAGGGGGCCTTGCTGCCGGAGACGACCTCCAGCCAGAGGGCGTCGAGGCCGAACCAGAGGCGCTGCGAGGTGCGACCGGCCGCCATGCTGGCGGCGTACTTGTAGTCGATCGCCTTACCCAGCTCGCCCAGCCCCGTCATCGCATCGGCGATGGCGGTCAGCCTTTTGCCGATCATCACGCCCAAAGAGAAGAT
>CAYPII010000173.1:0-3316 GCA_964410765.1 uncultured Myxococcales bacterium
TTGGCCTGGGCGTGCAGATCACGGAGCGCGGCAATCTCAGCGCGGAGTTGATCCAATTGGGCGTGGCTACTTTGCGTTGAGCCCAACTTGTTGGCCGGGCTGCTGTTGCGCGTGTGAGGAGTGAAGACGGGGCCTCTTTCTGCCGAGATATGGGTTGTCAGGACTCATATCCCCGGGGAAGGAGGCCCCAATGGTCGCGGAAGCGGTTCGTCTACCTGTGGTATCGGCCGATGGCGCGGTGGACTTCAGCCTGGTCGCAGCGCGCGCGGCGTTCGGCGACCTGGAGGGATGGGCGATGTCCGAGGAGGCCTGCGCCCTCCCCGAGCACGAGGTCGAGGCCGAGATGGAACGCCGAGGCCGCGAGGCGATGCGGCTCATGCTCCAGGCGCACATGAACCGCCGCGGCACCGGGCACGTAGGGCCGGCGCTCAGGGTCGTAGGCCCCGAGGGGGAGGCGCGCCACGAGGAGGCGCGGGTGGACCCGAAGAAGATCGTCTCGATCTTCGGCGACGTGACCGCGCGCCGGACCGCCTACGCCGCCGAGGGCGCCGAGGCCGTCCACCCGCTCGATGAGCGGGCGAAGCTCCCCGCGAGGTCGTTCTCGTACGAGCTCCAGCGGCGGGTCGTGGACGAGGCGGTCCGGGGTCCGTTCGACGAGGCGGTGGAGAGCATCGAGAAGACGACCGGCAACGTGCTCTCGAAGAGGAGCGCCGAGGAGGTCGTCCGGGACGCCGCGGAGGACTTCGATGCGTTCTACGAGGAGAGGAAGGCGCCGAGCGCGGAGGGGACGGGGCCTATCCTGGTCGCGGCCGTCGACTGCAAGGGCGTGCCGATGGTGAAGCCGGAGACCGCGAGGCGCACCGCGCGCCGGAAAAAGGGCGAGAAGGCGAACAGGAAGAAGATGGCGACCGTGGCGGCCGTGTTCACGCAGGAACCGCGGATACGCACGCCTGAGGAGGTCGTGGCGAGCCTTTTCAGGGACACCCCCGAGGAGGATATGCCGCGGGAGAAGGCGCCCCGGGCGCGGCCCGAGCACAAGCGCGTGTGGGCCAGCATCGAGAAGACGAAGGACGAGGTGATTGGGGAGGTCGTCGCCGAGATGGCGGCGCGCGATCCCGAAGGGGCGAAGCTCAGGGTCGGCGTGACCGACGGCGAGCGGGCGCTCCAGACGCGCGTGAAGAACGCGGCGCCGGGGATAACCCTGGTCCTCGACTTCCTGCACGCCCTGGAGTATCTCTGGAAGGCGGCCTATGCCTTTCACGCGGAGGGCAGCGACGAGGCGGCCGAGTGGGTGCGCAAGCGCGCCTTGATGGTCCTCAGGGGCGAGGTCTCGCAGGTGGTGAAGGGCATGCGCGGGAGCGCGACGAAGCGGGGGCTCAGAGGCGCGAAGCGGAAGGCCGTGGACTCGGCCGCGGGATACTTCATACGTAACCGCAAGAGGATGCGGTACGACGAGTACCTGGCGAAGGGGCTGCCCATAGCCTCGGGCGCCGTGGAGGGCGCGTGCAAGAACCTGGTGAAGGACCGGATGGAGCGCTCGGGGATGCGCTGGCGGATTCCGGGGGCCGAGGCGGTCTTGAGGCTCAGGGCGGTCAGGCTCTCAGGCGACATGGACGAGTACTGGCCGTTCCACATCCGGAGGGAACAGGAGCGCCTCTACGCCGGCCGGACATGGGAGGTGGTGCAGGATGCAAAGTAGCCACGCCCAAATCAAACCAACGACGTAAGCGTTCAGCCCCCCTCCAGCTCAGCCGCCTCATCAGCCGATAGCATAGTCACACGACAGGCGGCAGGATGCGAACGTACGACGAACTGCTTGAAGAGAATGAGGCTCTGCGCGCAGAGAACGCCGAGCTGAAGAAGCAGCTCGCATTGGCGCTCGAGCAGATCGCCAAGCTGAGCGAGCGGGTCGCAGAGCTCGAGGCGCAGCTGAAGACGAACTCGCGCAACTCATCGAAGCCTCCTTCGAGCGACCCGCCGAACGTTGCGGCGCACGAGAAACAGAAGCGGAAGAAGGGCGGCGGCACGCGCTCGCGCGGGGGCCAGCGGGGTCACAAGGGCACGACGCGCTCGCTGTTGCCGCCGGAGAAGGTGAAGCATTTCGTCGAGCTGAAACCCGAGACATGCGAGAAGTGCTCGGCCGCTCTCACGGGTGAAGATCCGCGTCCCATACGCAGCCAACAAACCGAGATCCCGCCGATCGAACCCGAGGTGACGGAGTACCGTCGCCACACGCTCACGTGTTGCGCGTGCGGCGCGAAGACGACGGCGGATCTTCCCAAGGGCGTGACGAATAGCGCGTTCGGCTCGCGCCTGATGTCCATCGCCGCCGCGTGTTCGGGCATGTTCAGGATGTCGCGGCGCATGGCGGGGTGCTTCCTCGACATCATTCTCAACGTGGACATGTCGCTGGGTTCGGTCAGCGCTTGCGAATCCACCGTGAGCGAGTCCGTGGAGGCTCCCGTCGACGAAGCGCGGGAGCATATCAAGAACGCGCCGGATGTGAACGCCGACGAGACGGGCTATCGCCAGGCTGTGCAGCTCGAGGACGAAGACGGGCGTGCCGATGCGAAGGCATCGAAGCAAGCGTCCAAGGCGTGGCTGTGGACGGCGGTGACACCGCTGGTGACGGTATTCCTGATTCACGCAAAGCGCGGGAGGGACGCCGCAGTCGAACTGCTCGGCAAGTTCCGCGGAATCCTGACGAGCGATCGGTGGAATGCGTACAACTTCGTCGATGCCGCGCGGCGGCAACTGTGTTGGGCGCACCTGCTGCGGGACTTCGAGTGGATCGCGGAGTTCGGCGCCGAGTCGGCGCGCATCGGCAAGGATCTGCTCGCCGACACAAGACGCATGTTCACATGGTGGCACGAGCTCAAGGCGGGAGGGCTGTCCCGATCGGGATTCCAGGAACGCATGGGGCCGCTCATGATGCGCGTCGAAGAATTGCTCGCCGAAGGCGCGGCCGGCTCGCACAAGAAAAGCGCGGGCAAGTGCCGCGAGATCCGCAAGCTTCGCGCGGCGCTCTGGACGTTCGTCACGCACGAGAACATCGAGCCGACGAACAACGCGGCCGAGCGCGCGCTGAGGCCGGCGGTGATCTGGCGCAGGCTGAGCTTCGGCTCGGCATCGAAGCGCGGCAGCCGGTTCGTCGAGCGAATGTTGACGGTCACTGCGACCTGCAGGCAGCAGGGACGCAACGTCCTGGAGTATCTCGTCGCCGCATGCGAGGCGCACGCCCGCGGCGAGCCGGCGCCGTCGCTTCTGCCGCAAGCGGCTGAGGTGCGGCTGGTGAGGCGGGGGGGCTGAACGGTTA
>CAYPII010000174.1:0-3268 GCA_964410765.1 uncultured Myxococcales bacterium
CTGGAGGAGGACCACCTCATCATACGCGTCGCCGATTCGGGACGGGGGATCGCCCCGGAGCATTTCGATCACCTCTTCGATCCCTTCTTCACCACGCGCGTCACCGAAGGGGGGCTGGGACTCGGGTTGGCGTTGACGCACCAGATCGTTACGAAGTACAAGGGAGAGATCACAGTGGAGAGTGAAGTCGGGCAGGGGACGACCTTTACGATCCGCCTGCCGATTGCAAAGGCGAACGACTCAACGGAAGCGATTCCACAGGGAGGGAAGAAACGATGAACGAAGAGCAAAGAAAGGTTCTCGTAGTGGATGACGAGCAGAACGTCTGCGAGGGCGTCAGAGATATCCTGGAGGGGAGCGGCTATATCGTCAGGATGGCGACCTCCGGCCAGGCCGCGGTGGAGCTGGTCACGCAGGAGCCCATCGACGTGGTCCTCCTCGACCTCATCATGCCGGGGATGGATGGCGCCGACACCTGTGCGGCGATCAAGCAGGTGCGGCCCGATGCGCGGGTGGTGGCGATCTCCGGCTCGCCCAGCGGGGAGCGGCTCAACCGCTTCTTCGAAAACGGCGGCGTCGACGTCTACCTCTACAAGCCCTTCGGACGCGAGGAGCTGCTTCAGGGGGTGGAGAAGATCCTTTCCGGCGATTATCTCAAAGTGTAGTCTGCCCGCCGGGGATATCGCGCCATGCCTACGACCGCCGTCGACATCATCGCCTTTGGCTTCCAGGTGGCGGCCGCCGTCCTGGCGGCACTCCAGGCGCGTTTCGAGCGCCGCGCGTTTCCCTGGGGGATCATAGCGCTCCTCGTCTTCGCCTTTCCCTTGCGGCCGGTCTCATCGCGCGCGGCGGTCTTTCTCACGGACAACCTGCGCGTCGAGATCTTTCCCGAGGCATTGCTCCTGCTCTTCGCGATGCTCCTCTTCACCGCCGTCCTCTTCACGGTCAAGCACGTCCACGACATCCGCGTCGTGGCGCGCGTGCGCGCCGCGGTGCTGCGCCGCTCCGAGGAGACCTATCGCGCGATCTTCAACGCGGCCAACGACGCGATCTTCGTCCACGACATGGAGACGGGGGCGCTCCTCGACGTCAACCGCCGGATGACCGAGCTCTACGGCTACAGCGCCGAGGAGGCGCGGCGGCTGACCGTGGGTGACATCAGCGACGGGTCGCCCCCCTATTCGCAGGAGGATGCCCTGCGCTTGATCCACAAGGCGGTGGAGGGCGAACCGCAGCTCTTCGAGTGGCGCTCGAAGGACAAGGCGGGCGAGCGTTTCTGGGTGGAGGTCAACCTCAAGCGGGCGACGATCGGCGGGGCGGAGCGGATCCTGGCGGTGGTGCGCGACATCACCGACCGCAAGCGAGCCGAGGAGGCGCTGCGCCGGAGCGAGACGACCATCCGCGCGCTCTTCGAGGCGATCCCCGACCTGATCTTCCTCATCGGCCGCGACGGGGTCTTTCGTTCGTACAAGGCGGCGAACGAGGAGGACTTGGCGGTCTCCGCGTCGGAGATCGTCGGCCGGCATGTCCGGGAGATCCTCCCTTCGGCGATCGCGGAGAAGAGCGTCTCCGGCATCCAACGCGCCCTGGAGACCGGGAATGTACAGATCTACGAATACCGCCTGGCGACGCGAGCGGGCGAGGATCGCGACTGGGAGGCGCGCGTCGTCCCCTGCGGGGCCGATGCGGCGCTCTGCATCGTGCGCGACATCACCGACCGCAAGCGCGCCGAGGAGCAGCTCAAGCACTACTCCGAAAACCTGGAGCGCATGGTCGAGCTGCGCACGAAGGAGCTCGACCGCGCGCGGGCGCGGCTCTTCCACTCCTCGAAGCTCGCCGCCCTCGGGCGGATGGGGGCGGGGGTGGCGCACCAGCTCAACAGCCCGATCTGCGGGGGGCTCCTCTTCGTCGATACGCTCATCGAGGACTTCGAGAATTCGAAACGCCAGGCGGATATCCTCAAAAACCTGCGCAAGACGCTGCTGGGCATGCGCGACTCCATCGAGGTGATGCTCACCATGGCGATGGTCCAGCGGCGGGGGAAGGCCCCCTGGGGGGCGGTCGACCTCAACGAGGTCATGGGACGCATCCTGGAGCTGGTGAGTCTCGAATGCCGCCGCCATCACATCGATGTGGAGCGGTGCCTGGATGCACAGCTGCCGACGATCGAGGGGCGCAGCGGCGAGCTCGATCAGGTCTTCATCAACATCATCAACAACGCCATCGACGCGATGCCCGACGGCGGGACGCTCACCGTCGAGAGCGCGGCCGAGGACGGCACGATCATCGTCACGGTCCGCGACAGCGGCAAGGGGATCGCGCCCGAGACGTGCGAGCAGATATTCGAGCCCTTCTTCACCACCCGCATGGCTGAGCGGGGGATCGGGCTGGGCCTCTCCATCGCCCGGGAGGTGGTCGACGGCTACGGCGGGGAGATCGAGGTGGAGAGCGCGGTGGGGCGTGGCTGCGCCTTCACCGTGCGTCTCCCGCGCAAGACCCAGAGGCCGCCCGAAGGCACCTCCTGACCGCAGCGCCGCCGGAATTCGGTATTGATTTCGCCGCCGCACCTCGATAAAGAGCTCGCCTTCATCCCGTTCTCATCAGCACGTATCAGAAGGAGGCCTGCGTGAAACAGTATGAGACGACAAACATCCGCAACATCGCGCTCGTCGGCACCAAGGGGGTCGGGAAGACGACCTTGCTCGAGGCGGCGCTCTTTTGCTCCGGCGCGACGGGTCGCATGGGGCGCGTGGACGAGGGCAATTCGGTGGTCGATCACGATCCCATCGAGGTCGAGCGCGTGCAGAGCATCAGCTCGAAGGTCGTCCCGATCGAATGGAAGGGGACCAAGTTCAACGCGATCGACACCCCCGGCTACGCCGATTTCATCGGCGATGCCGTGGGCGGCATGTACGCGGCGGACGTGGCGCTCTTCGTCGTCGATGCGGTCGGTGGCGTGGAGACCCCCGCCATGCGTCTTTCGCAGCTCGCCACGGAGATAAACCGTCCGCGGGCCTTTCTCATCAACAAGGCCGATGCCGAGCGCGCCGACGTCGAGGGGGCGCTGGCCTCCATCAAGGAGCGGCTGGCCTCCAGCGCGGCGCTCTTCCAGCTCCCGGTCGGGAGCGGCGCCGACTTCCAGGGGGTCGTCGACCTGCTGGGCATGCGCGCCTCTCTCGGCGAGGCGGGAAAGGTGCAGGAGGCGGATATTCCCGCCGACCTGGTCGACCGCGCCAAGGAGATGCGCGGCGCGCTGATGGAGGCGGTC
>CAYPII010000175.1:0-3203 GCA_964410765.1 uncultured Myxococcales bacterium
CTACCGGGCGCTGGTCTTCCACGGCTCCGAGTTGAGCGAGGAGGAGGAGGAGGCCTGTGCGGAGGCGAAAGACTCCTGCCCGGTCGAGGCGATCGGCGACGATGGCGAGTGATTCATAGCAAAAGGATGGAACTCGACGGCGGCTCCAAACGAGCCGCCGTTTTCTATTTCCGCCGTTTTCGCTTCGGGGCGAGGGAGCAGGGCTCCGGCGGGCGGTCGTACATCACCAGACGCGGGGCGGATTGCGGGGGGAGGGTGAGGTGTGCGAAGGGATCGTTCGTTGTGCCATCCTGTTTTCGACAGCGCGCGAGGGCCGCGGCGAAGCCCGCATCGGTCGCGACCGGATGAAAATCGTCGCCCACCGCGATCCACCGCTGCGCGGATATCGGCTCCAGGCGGCAGGCGGTTTCCAGCGCCGCGGCGGCCTCGGCCGGTTCCTCCATCGCGGCGTGATAGCCCACGAGTGCGGCCGTCCCCGCGAAGTCCCCCAGCAGCGCGCCGGTGTCGACCTTCGCGTAGCGCTTCGCCGCCTCGTCCCGCTCGCCTCGTGCGGCGAGGAGTGCGGCGCGCAGCAGCTCGCACTTCGGGCGAAGGTGCTTCGATCCCTTCCGACGTGCCTTGCGGTAGAGCTCCTCCGCCTGTTCGGCGAAGGCGGGGGCGTCGATCCCCTCTGCCTGCAGGAAGAGAAAGAGGTTGTGAGAGGCGATCGCGGCGTTGAGATAGAAACGCCGCGCTTCGGAGCGGTGCGGTTTCTCCTCGCGGGCCGAAAACTGGATGATCCGCCGGCAGTCACTTCGGAGCGCCTGTGCTTTGGCCGTCGAAGTGGAGCGCAGCGCGCCGATCGCGGACGCCAGCTCTACGCGCGCGAGGGCGGCGATCGCGTCCGGGGGGACCGAGGGCTTCTTCGCGAACGCGGGTGCGGCGAGGACAACAAGGACGACTGCCGCCAGTGCGATGCCGATGCGCGGCGGTTTCGTCGGAATCATGGTGTCTTCTTCTGCTTCTGTGCGCCGGAGGACGGCGGCTTTTTCGCATCGGACGGCTGTGGCGTCGGCTTCGCGAAGACCGCGAAGTCGGCGTAGTCGCAGCCGGCCGGCTTATGGACGGCGTTGCCGTCGGTCAGCAGTCCGATGCCGGAGGGATTCTTCTCCAGCTCCTTGCCGAAGAGCGCCTTGTAGTCCTCGGGGACGTCCACCGTGTGTGCGATCCACTGCCCCTTCTTCGCAGAACCCGAGTCGAGGACCTTGATCTTGAGCTTGCCGTCGCGCCGGCTGACGACCGTCCCGGGTGGAAGCGTCGTGCTCCAGACGTATTTGATGGCGTGCCCGCTGTATCGCCCGACGACGACATAGACGCCGCAGGCGCTGTCGTTGGTGGCGTCGTCGTTCTCCGCCCCGCCCGCCGGCAGCGTCGTGGCGCGCCAGCGCCAGGAGAGCATCGGGCGTTTCTCGATCGGCCAGTGGAAGTTGCGGAAGATCTGCGTGGAGGAGTCGTGGTCGTCCTCCGCGCGGATGAAACGGTGCCCCTTCTCCTCTGCGACGCGGTAGACCTTCTCGGCGTTGTCGCGCTGAAAGGGCCAGGTGCGCCAGATCTTCGGGAAGTCGCCGATGCGGTCCTTCGCGATCCCGGTGATCGGGTGTTTCACGGCGGTCGTTCCGGCGGTGAAGAGGAGGGCGCCGCAGAGCGCGCCGACGAGGAGTGAGAATCGTGTCCGTGGCATGGCGCGATACTGTCGAGCGCAGCGCGCTTTGTCAACGCTCGGCGGAGAACGCGATGCCGAGGTGTTCGAGCGCGTCGCCGAAATCTGCGGGCGGTGTGGAGCGCACCGCGATGCGCTCGACGGTCTGCGGATGGAGGAGGGCGAGTCGGTGGGCATGCAGGAGGTGGCGCTCGGGGGCGAGGAGGTCATCGGCGGAAGCGCGCGCGTGTTGATAGAGGCGGTCGCCCGCGAGCGGGAAGCCCGCCGCGGCGAGGTGGACGCGGATCTGATGACGCACGCCCGTGGTGATCGCAACCTCCAGCAGGGCGTAGGGGACACTGCGCCCCCCTGTGCGCAGCCGGCCGCGCGCCAGCACCCGGGCTGCGGTGTGCGCGGGCCGCCCCTTCCAGTCGCGCAGGCGCTTTTCGGAATCGCAGACGACCATCTTTCCGCGCTTGCGCGGGTGATGGGCGATGGGCTGATCGTACCGGGCTTCGTCGGGCGGTTCGCCCAAAACGAGCGCGAGGTAGTGCTTCTCTACAAAGCCGTCGCCGAAGGCGGCACGCAGCGCCTCCCAGGCGACCGGGTTCTTCGCCACGGCGACGAGCCCCGAGGTGTCGTTGTCGAGGCGGTGCGCGATCCCCGCCTCGGGATGCTCGCGCCAGAAGGCGCAGCCGGGGCGCGCGGCGCGCAGGCGATCGACGAGCGTGTCATCCCTGCCCGCCCGGGCGGAAAGGCAGGGAATGCCCGCCGGCTTTTCGACGACGGCGATCGCATCGTCCTCATGATGGAACTTGAGGGGGGCGTCCATAGCTGTTAGAGTCCTCTCCCGCCGGACGTAGCGCGAACGGCGCCCGAAGACAAGGAGCGCGTATGTCGACCCAGATGCTCTCGCTCACCCGCCTCTTCGAAAAGATGGAGGAGGGGATGATGATCGTCGACCGCGATCGCCGCATCCTCTTCGCCAACGACCTGGCGCGCCGCTACCTCGCCCTCCCGGCCACCGCCGATCAGCTGAGCGAGGAGCTCCTCCCCAAGCTCTCCCAGAAGTTTGTCCTGAGCGACGAGCTGCAGGATGTTTCGCTCGCCGACGACGATGACGAGCGCAGCATCGCCTTCGAGGCGACGACCGCCCCGGACGTCTCACGCCCGGTCACGCTCTCGATCTACATGAGCCGTCCCAACGAGGAGGGGACGCGCTTCATCCTCCTGCGCGACGTGACGCTGGAGCGCAACGAGGAGCTCTGGAAGCAGCGGCTCCTCTCGCTCATCTCGCACAAGCTGATGACGCCGCTCAATGTCGTGAAGATGGGGATCTCCAACCTCTCGGCGGGGGTAGCGGGCGAGACCACCCAGTCGCAGAAGGACATCCTCGACCGCTCGATGCGCAAGGTGCGCGCCCTTGAGAAGATGGTCAGCCGCCTCATCCACTACGCCTCCATGCAGGCGCCGCAGGTGCAGCTGCCGCCGAAGCCGCTCGACGCCGCGGCGGCCATCGAGGATT
>CAYPII010000176.1:0-3191 GCA_964410765.1 uncultured Myxococcales bacterium
GAAGATTCCGCCGCGTGGGCATCGTCGCCTCGCCGCTCTTCGTCGGCGTGGTGCTCATGTTCGGGACGATGTGCTGCGTCGGCATCCGGCTCAACTTCTACAACATGGTGGTGCTCCCGGTGGTGCTGGGGCTGGGCGTCGACTACGGCGTGCATTTCTACCACCGCTATCTGGAGGGCGGGGCGGGGAGCATCCCGGAGGCGATGCGCCACACCGGGAGCGCGATCTTCGTGACGGCGACGACGACGATGCTCGGCTTCGCGGGCCTCGCCTTCGCCAATCACGCGGGGCTTGCCTCGCTGGGGACGCTCGCGGTGATCGGCATCACCACCTGCCTCATCGCGGCCATCATCTTCTTTCCGGCTTTCCTCCGCTTCCTCGAGCGCCGCCGCCGTTGACCGTTCCAAATGTGTCGGACACTTTTTTATCCACAAGTGTCTGATACTTTTTCGCGGTGCCATACGTATTTTTCATATTATTTATATATTGCGGATTTCCGATAAATCGCGAGCGCGGTTTCTGAAGGTTTTTCTCTACCCAAAGCATCTCTTCCTCTTGCGGAGTGTCCGCTGATTCGAAGGGATCCAACAATCTTCCGATGAGACCGGTCCGATCTCCCAATTCGTGAAAGCGAAATCCGGAATAAGGCCAGTTTTCGGGCGATTCGACGAGTCCGGCTCTCACGGGATTGGCATGAAAGTATCGACAGGTTGCAAGCGCATATCCCTCTGTGGCAATGAGCGTGAGACACTGGGTATTGCGATAAAAGAGTAGGGCGAGTAAGGAAAGAGCTTATGGATACAGCACAGGGCACGGCAGCGGGGCCGGTGGCACGAGCTGATCCCGAGGTCCGCGAGAAGCAGACGTATCGCCGGATGACCGCGGAATACAAGCTGCGGATTTTGCGTGAAGCGGAGGCCTGCGGGTCCGGGCAGCTGGCAGCGCTTCTGCGTCGGGAGGGCTTGTACTCCTCGCACCTGACGCGATGGCGAAAGCAGCGGGATCGTGGTGTTCTCGATGCGCTGGTATCCCGAAAGCGTGGTCGGAAAAAGGATGGCGACCGACCGCTGCGGAAGAAGATCGCAGTGCTGGAACGCGAGAACGCGCGGTTGATGAAGCGTCTCAAGCAGGCTGAGACGATCATCGATGTCCAAAAAAAAGTCTCGGAGATGCTGGGGATAAACCTCGAATCGAGCAAGAAGAGCGGGAGAGACGAATGACCGCTGCGGAACAGCTTGCCCGGGATGTGGGGAAGAAGCCGGCATGCGAGGCGCTTGGGATTCCTCGGTCGAGTTTCTACCGCAGGAGTGCTCGTCAAAGCGCTGAGAATGGCCCGGGGCAAATGATTGCTAAAAAGCCGCCGCTTGCCTTGGACACGGCAGAGACGGAAGCTGTGCTGGCAATGCTGCACTCGGAGCGGTTCATGGATCAGACGCCATATGAGGCATACGCCACGCTCTTGGACGAAGGGCGCTATCTCTGCTCGATCAGCACGATGTATCGGATGCTGAGGAGGCATGGCGAGGTACGGGAGCGGCGGGACCAGGTGCGCCGAACGCATTACCAGAAACCGGAGCTGCTCGCCCAGGTTCCCAACGAGGTGTGGTCGTGGGACATCACGAAGCTCATGGTTCCTGCGAAGTGGACGTATTTCTGCCTGTACGTGATCATGGATATCTTCAGCCGCTACGTGGTGGGCTGGATGGTGGCGGAGCGGGAATCGGCGGCGCTCGCCGAACTGCTCATCGCCGAGACGTGCGAGAAGCAGGGCATCGAGCCCGATCAGCTCACGATCCATGCGGATCGCGGCTCCAGCATGAAGTCGAAGGCCGTGGCCCTCCTCCTCTCGGATCTCGGCGTGACGAAGACGCACAGCCGGCCGCACGTGAGCGATGACAATCCGTATTCCGAGGCACAGTTCAAGACGCTCAAGTATTGCCCCGAGTTTCCGGAGCGGTTCGGCTCGATCGAAGATGCGCGCTCGTTCTGCCGGTCTTTCTTCCAATGGTACAACGAGGAGCATCATCACAGCGGCATAGCCCTGCTCACGCCCTCGCAAGTTCACTATGGTAGAGCGGAGGAGATCCAGCGTCAGCGGGCTTCCGTGCTGCAGGCTGCCTACGAGCAACACGCCAACCGCTTCAAGGGGAAAATCCCCAAACCATTGGAGCTGCCGGCTGCTGCATGGATCAACAAGCCGACGGAGATTTATTCCGGCCATGATGTTCATATCGATGAATCGTCATTGCCTGACGAGAAAATGCGGAGAAACGGGGCACCAGGATTCGATAGGAACGACGATCTCGGTTCAACCATGGGTATCGATACCCCTCCCTTACCGGAGATCGACTCTAATTTTTCATCACAGGTGTCTCATTGCCATTGACACATTCCGATGATCTTGAGATCGAAAATCGCGACTTCAAGATTTTAACACCATGAATATATTGATCTCTGTCTCGAAAGCCCACACCCTTTCCAACCTTCGTCAGAGCTCATCGTCCAGACGGGGGCGGTATTGCAGCGCTTCGGCCAGGTGCTCGGCGCGGACGTCATCCATCGCTTCGAGGTCGGCTATTGTGCGCGCGACCTTGAGCACGCGATGGACGGCGCGGGCGGAGAGGGCGAGGTCGTTGGCGGCCTGGCGCAGCAGCGCACGACCCGCGGCGTCCGGCTGCGCGTACTGTGCAATCTCAGCGCCCGAGCAGTGCGCGTTGCAGCGCGTGGCGTCGCCCAGGCGCTCGGCCTGGCGTTTGCGCGCAGCGATCACGCGCTGGCGCAGCTGTGCGGAAGAGGTTTCGCGCCGCTCCTCGAGCAAATCGTCGTGCGGGGGCGGGGCGACCTCGATGTGCAGATCGATGCGATCCATCAGTGGACCGGAGAGCTTCGTGCGATATGCGCGCAGCTGGCCCATGCTGCAGCTGCAGGCGCGCTGGGGATGACCCAGCCAGCCGCAGCGGCAGGGGTTGAAGGCGGCGACGAGCAGGAAGCGCGCGGGATAGCGCAAGCTCACCCCCGCGCGAACGATGCTCACCTGTCCCGACTCCAGCGGTTGGCGCAGGACCTCGAGCACGTCCTTGCGGAACTCTCCCATCTCGTCGAGGAAGAGGACGCCGTTGTGCGCGAGCGCAATTTCCCCCAGCTGCGGGAGACCGGCGCGGCTTCCGCCGATGAGTCCCGCATAGGATGCG
>CAYPII010000177.1:0-3177 GCA_964410765.1 uncultured Myxococcales bacterium
GGGTCCTGGGGATGAACCGGGGCCCGCTTTCATTTCAAGGAGAATCCAATGTCACAGAGACGAGGCGGTATCATATTTTTGAAGATCGACGGCGTGCAGTACCCGGCGAAGGGCAATTTCAGCTACGGGCTCGGAAAGCCGCAGCGCGAGGCCATCGTCGGCAGCTCCGGCGTCGATGGCTACAAGGAGACCTCGACCGTGCCCTTCATCGAGGGCGAGATCACCGACCGCGCCGAGCTCAATCTCGACACGCTGTCGCAAATCACGGACTCGACGATCATCCTCGAGCTCGCCAACGACAAGGTCATCGCGCTCCGCAACGGATGGATCGTCAACGGCGACGGCCTCACGGCGGAGACCGACGAAGGCAACGTCAAGGTGCGCTTTGAGGGCCTGAGCGCGGAGGAAATCCAATGATGAAAATAACGCTCAAAAAGCCGGTGCAGTTCGGCACGGAGTCGATCGCCGAGCTCGAATTCCGCGAGGCCACGGCGAAGGATCTCCGCGACCTCCCGCTCGAGCCCCGGATCGGCGACTTCCTCAACGTCGCCGCCAAGCTCTGCGGCCGCACGCCAGCGGAGATGGATCTGATTTCGCCCGCGGATATGGCCGAGGTCATCGCCGTCGTGGGAAACGCATTCGCGCCTGGCCCCGGGACTGGCGAGAAGGGCTAGGCGCGCTCGCATACGCCGTCCATTTTCAGCCGTCGGAGCTCTGGCAGATGACGGCCGATGATCTGAAATTCTGGTGTGATCGCCTCATCGAGATCGAAAAACATGGCCAGAGACAAAGTTAAAATCGGCCTCACCCTCGAGGCCTTCGACCGCGTGACGGCGCCGCTGAAGCGCATCAACGCCTCACTTGAGGGCATACGCCGGCCCATCCAGAAGCTGCAGAACTCCTTCCGCGCTCTCTCCGCGGCGGCGGGGATCCCGCAGCTCAGGAACTCGCTGATGCGCGTGGGCTCCGCTGCCGGCAGGGTCGGTTCCGAGATCATGAGACTCGGCCGCAATTTCCTCATTTTTGGAGGGCTGGCGGCGGCGGGTCTCTACAAGATCATCAAGGGCACCGCCGAGACCGCGGACAAACTCGCGAAGCTCTCTCGCGCGAGTGGGATGAGCGTCGAGAGCCTGCAGACGCTGGGATTCGCCTTCGAGCAGAGCGGCGGCGACGCCGAGGCCTGGGAGAAGACCGTCGTCAAGTTCGGCAAAGGGCTCGGCGAGCTCCGCGCCGACACCGGCACGATGGTGACGCTGCTCAAGAAATCAAACCCGGAGCTCCTCAAGCAACTGAAGATGACCGAGGACACCGGCGAGGGCATGCGCCTCGTCATCGAGGCGATGGGCAAGGCCCGGACCGCAGCCGATCGCATGGCGCTGGGAGCTGCGGCATTCGGCAGGGGTGCACCAGTTGCGCTCGTGAATCTCGCAATGGCGGGTAAAGAAGGGCTTTCCCAGCTCGAGCAGCAGATGCTGAGGCTCGGCGTGATCTCGCAGAAACAGGCCGAGAGCGCGGAGCCCATGCTCGATGCCTGGAACGCCCTCACTAAAACGCTCACGAATCTCAAGATGATGGCGATCGCGCCGCTGATGCCGGCGCTGACGAAACTCGCCGAGATCATCACGGAATGGTTTCTCGGGAAAAAAGAGGATGTCGCGAAATGGGGCGAGGATTTCGCCGAGGCCCTGCCGGGACGGCTTGAGATACTGCGCGAGCACCTGACCACGCTCAGGGATGCGCTCGCCCCCATCGGCCGCGCCTTCAAATGGATCGCCGCCGACAGCGGCAGGGTTAAGGCAGCGCTGGCCGTGCTCGCCGGTCTTATAGCCGGCAAGTTCATCGTCGCCATTGCGCTCCTCGGCAAGGCTCTCGTCGGCCTTGGGATAACGCTGCTCACGACGCCGATCGGCTGGTTTCTGGGCATCATCGCAGCGCTGGCCGCGATCGCCTACGTCCTCATCTTCAAGTGGGATGCGGTGAAGCGGTTTTTCTCGAAGATGTGGGACACGCCGATCGGCAAGCTCGTGCTGATGATGTCGCCGATCACGTGGCTCGTGCTCGCGGCACAGTGGCTCATCAAGAATTGGGACGAGGTCAAACAGACCTTCGTGGATCTCTGGCACTCGCCGCTTGGCAAGCTCCTGCAATTCCTGACGCCGATTGACGAGATGATCGCCGCCGGCAAGTGGCTCATCGATAACTGGGCGCCCGTCAAAAAGTTCTTCACCGATCTCTTCGAGGGTATGACGAAGCAGATCCGCGAGACCCTCTCATGGATGGAAAAGATATCGGACCCCTTCGGCATCCAGAAGAAGATCAGGGGGGGCTTGAATTGGAGCGTTACGCCGCAGGGGCCCGAGCTCGGAGCCGGTAAGGGCCTCGAGATCAACCGCACCAACAATGCGGCGGTCAGCGTGCGCTTCGAGAACATGCCGCGCGGCGCGCGGGTGACGACTGCAGCCGATGCCGGCATGGATATGAGTGTTGATACCAATTACCTCGGCATACAGGGGGCACCGGCATGAGCTGGCGCGACGACTTGAGACAGGGCTCGTTCAGAGGTGTCGCCTTCGGTGTCGTGCTCTCCGATGCCGAATTTGGGCGCCGAAACGCGCAGCACGAGTACCCGCTTCGTGACACGCCCTACGCCGAGGACCTCGGCCGCAAGCAGCGGCAGTACACCGTCGAGGCCTACGTCGTCGGCGACGACTACATCGCGCGCAGGGACCGACTCATCGACGCCTGCGAGCAGCAGGGCTCGGGCCAGCTCGTGCATCCCTACTACGGCACGAAACTGGTGTCGGAGAACGCGAGCGACGGCCGAATTGCTCGGCTCTCGATCACGTTCGCCGAGTCCGGGGAGCGCATATTCCCGGCGGCCTCCGCCGACTTACTTTCGCGTCTCGGCATAGCTGGCGATGGCGTGTTTTCGTCGTCATCGTCATGGTTTGAGAGCGCTTTCAGCGTCGCGAGTATGCCGCAGCAGTACATCGACCGCGCCGTCGCGCAGGTGCAGGCCCTGGGCCAGCACCTCCAAGGCATTCGCGGCATCGCTGAAACCGCGACGGCGTTCTATCAGTCCGCGAACCGCCTCGTCACGGATGCGGTCGCACTCGTGGCTGCGCCTGCGGCTCTGGCCCAGCGCATCGTCGGCGCGGTGGGGGCGATCTCCGATCT
>CAYPII010000178.1:0-3159 GCA_964410765.1 uncultured Myxococcales bacterium
GTCGTCGTCGATTACCTGCAGCTGATGCGCGGGATCGGCCGCATCGAGAGCCGCGAGCGGGAGATCTCGGAGATCTCCCGGGCGCTCAAGGCCCTGGCCAAGGAGCTCGACGTGCCGGTCGTCGCCCTCTCGCAGCTCAACCGCGGCGTCGAGGCGCGGCAGGACAAGCGCCCGCAGCTCTCCGATCTGCGCGAGTCGGGCGCCATCGAGCAGGACGCGGACGTGATCGCTTTCGTCTACCGCGACGAGATGTACAACCGCGAGAGCCCGGATGCCGGCAAGGCGGAGATCATCGTCGGCAAGCAGCGCAACGGGCCGACAGGGCGTGCGATCCTCGCCTTTCGCAGCAACATCACGCGTTTCGACGACCTCGCCGTCGGCATGGACGAGTACCTCGAGCCGACGGGGGCGGCGGAGCCCCCTTCGCCCGAGGACTTGCCGCCGCTGTAGTTTTGCACATGAGCGTTCCCCGCGTCAGCGTCGTCATCCCCACATTCAATCGATACGGATTCGTCCGCGAGGCGATCGACTCGGTGTTCGCACAGACGATGAGTGCCTTCGAATGTATCGTCGTCGACGACGGCTCGACAGACGGAACGGCCGAGGTGTTGGAGTCGATCGACGATCCGCGACTGACCGTGATCCGCCAGGAGCGCCGCGGGGTTTCGGCGGCGCGTAACCGCGGAGCAGCCGCGTCGCGCGCGCCGCTCGTCGCGTTCCTCGATTCCGACGATCGCTGGCTGCCCGAGAAACTCGCCGTCCAGTGCCGCTTTTTCGACGCGCATCCGCAGATCGCTCTCTGTCAGACCGAGGAGCTCTGGTATCGCAACGGCGTGCGCGTCAACCCGCGCCGCAAACACGCCAAACCCTCCGGGTGGATCTTTCGCTGTTGTCTCCCGCTCTGCGTCGTCTCCCCCTCGGCGGCGATGATCCGCCGTGCCTTTTTCGATGCGCTCGGCGGCTTCGACGAGGCGCTGCCGGCCTGCGAGGACTACGACCTCTGGTTGCGAGCAGTACTCCGCACCGAGGTCGCGACGCTGCCGGAGGCGCTCACGATCAAGCGCGGCGGGCACGCCGACCAGCTCTCGCGCGGGTGGGGGCTCGACCGCTGGCGCATCCGTGCGCTCCAGAAGATACTGGACGATCCGCTGCTGCCCGCGGAGGATCGCCCGCTCGTGGAGGCGGAGATCGTGCGGCGCTCGCGCATCGTCGCCGCGGGTGCGCGAAAGCGCGGAAACGAGGAGCTCGCGCGGGCATTGGATCAGTAGTGCACGCCTAGGATAGCGAGCGTGGTAACGGAGGGGTGCAGCCCCCCCTTGTAGAGGAGGGTGTTCGGCACGCCGTTGACCGTCGTGCGCTTCTCCTCGAAGAGCAGAAACTCCCCCTGTACGTCGACGCCGAAGTAGAAGTACTTGAAGGCGAGGAAGGCGATGCCGCCGCCGATGGCCGGCCCCCAGCCGATCGTCGACATCGTGTCGTCGCTGGGATCCTCGGTATTGGGGAGCGAGGCGGCGCGCACCAGCATGCCGACCTTCACGAAGGGAAGGACGCGGATCTTTTCGAAATCGGTCAGGGCGTTCGTGACGATCGACCACTTTCCGAAGACGCCGGCGCTGGCGACGTGTTCGCGCCCCCCCGCCTTGAGGCGGTTGGTCGTGTAGAGTCCCTGGAGCTCCGCGGAGAATTCGTCGGTGACGTTCCAGCCGAAGAGGAAGCCCAAACTCGGTTCGAAGTTGCCGCCGACGTCCTGTCCGGTGACCTGGTTCTTGTCGAACTCCGCCTGCATCGCACCGACATCCAGGGCGAGATAGGGGCCGGTGTGGAAGCCCTTCTTCGCCCGTGCGTGGAGGGGGCTTGCCGCGGAGAGCAGGAGCGCTGCCGCCAGGAGCGCGCTGAGGCATGCGGTTGCTCGCATCGAGCGCTCTCTATCACGGGACCTGAAAAAGGCAAGGAATCCGGGTGGCTTGCCAGCACCGCCCCCATCTGCTAGCGTGCCGGGTCTTGCCGGGAGGAGTGATGGAGCTCGTCGTCGCGTCACGAAACGAGGGAAAGATCCGGGAGATCCTCCATCTGCTGGAGGGGATGGGCATCGCGGTGACCTCGCTCGCCGACCATCCGGATATCCCGGAGATCGTCGAGGATGGCGAGACCTTTCTGGAGAACGCCCGCACGAAGGCGCGGGCGGTCGCGATGGCGACGGGGAGCTGGGCGCTGGCCGACGATTCGGGGCTCGCCGTGGATGTCCTGGGCGGCCGCCCGGGCGTGCACTCCGCGCGCTACGCGGGCCGGCAGGGCGATCACGCGGCCAACAATGCCAAGCTTCTGGAGGAGCTTCGCGACGTGTCCGATGCCGAACGCAGCGCGGCCTTTGTCTGCACGATGGTGCTCATGGCGCCCGACGGGCGCGAGTGGAGTGTTACGGGGCGCTGCGCCGGAAGGATCGGCCATGCGTTGACGGGGACGGAGGGCTTCGGCTTCGACCCGCTCTTTGTCGTCGAGGGGGAGGAGGGACGGACGATGGCGGAGCTGCCGCTCGCGCGCAAGAACGCGATCAGCCACCGCGGGAAGGCGTTGCGCGAAGTGATCGCCGTTATCCGGATGATTGCAAAGGAGTGGGAGGGTTGATAGGCCCTCTTCGGTTTCTCGGGGTGTAGCTCAGTCTGGTTTAGAGCGCGTGCTTTGGGAGCACGAAGTCGGAGGTTCGAATCCTCTCACCCCGACCAGTTGGCTTGCGGGTCTTTGACAATTCGCGCCCATAGCTCAGCTGGATAGAGCATCGGCCTTCAGAAGAGGAGCCTCTTCGGGGAAACAAAACCCGGAGAGTGGACTGCACTGTATCGGGGAAACCTTAACAGGTCATGCTGATGGCAATCCCGAGGAAACCGAGGTGTCTCGAAGGCTCAATTCGAGGGTAGAGATACGACGAATGGTCAGGGATGTAAGACGATCTGATTATCGGCGGGTTCCGTAGAGACTATACGTGCAGCACCTGCAACGGTGAAGAGATAGTCCAGCCCACAAGTTGTCATCGAGAAGATGGCGGTGCTTGGGAAACCAAGAGTGGGATGCTAAGCCGAGGGTCCCAGGTTCGAGTCCTGGTGGGCGCGCAACGAAAGCGGGGTAGGCCAACGGCCAGCCCCGCTTTCGATTGTGAGCTCA
>CAYPII010000179.1:0-3138 GCA_964410765.1 uncultured Myxococcales bacterium
TTGGAGCTCTGCCCATGACGAACTTCCACAAGAAATTCGGAAGAACCAAAAAAAGGTTCATCCGGGAGGTTTGTCCCCACCATTCAAAGGCCCAGCCGATCTCCCGTCGTTGAGGATGGGGGGAGACGATCGTTGTGCTCCGGCGCTCCGTTCGCACGCTGCTGTAACGGTCTCATGCCGCCTCGTCTCAGGCAACTCCCTCGCGCTGGGCTCCTTCCACATCAGAGCGCCCAGCGCTCGGATCAGACAGCCCTCGGCGTCGCGTACACCAATAAGGAAGCGCGACCGGCGGCATTTCGCCAACAGCAGCGGCTCTCTCCGCGAGTCGCACAACGACCGCCTCCTCCCATCCACAGGATTCGGCATGAACCACTGCTCTTTTCAACCGTGGGGCTCTTCCCTCTTTCAGGTACAAACTTCCCGGATGAACCCAAAAAAAGCGGTAATCGTCTGGCGGAGGAGTTGGGCGTCCGTGATCCTCTGCGCGTCTCCCAGGAACTTCTTCACATTCGGGATCCCCTTCACATACCAGGGGAGTGCCGTGCGCATCATGTAGAGGGCGCGTCGCTCGCCCACCTGCTCGATGAGCATCGCCAGGTGTGCCAGGATCGCATCGCGCCGCTCGGCGGGGGAGGGGGGTGCGTCGTCCCCGGTCAGCAGCGCGCGGAATATCCACGGGTTGCCGACCGCTGCCCGGCCGACCATGATACCGTCGCAGCCGGTCTCGGCGCGCATCCGCAGCGCGTCGTCGCGCGTCCGCACATCGCCGTTTCCGATCACCGGGATGGAGAGCGCCCGCTTGACCGCGGCGATATGCCGCCAGTCGGCTCTCCCCTTGAAGAACTGTTCGCGCGTGCGCGGGTGAAGGACGACCGCGTCGGCCCCCTCGGCCTGGGCGATCCGGGCGATCTCCACGCAGTTGATCGAATCCGCATCCCATCCGGCGCGGATCTTCACCGTCACCGGGCGTTCGGTGGATTGGCGCACCGCCCGGACGATCGCGGCGGCGCGCGTGGGCGTGCGCATGAGCGCAGCCCCCGCCTCCTTTGCGCAGACCTTCTTCACCGGGCAGCCCATGTTGATGTCGATGAGGTCGATCGGATCGTTCTCGAGCAGCACCGTCGCCCAGTGCATCGAGCGCGCCTCGGCGCCAAAGAGCTGCAGGCCGAAGGGGCGCGCCCGCTCGTCGTTTTCGATGTAGCGGTGCGTGCGCTCGTGCGAGCGCAGCGCCCCCTCCGCCGAGACCATCTCGGAGATCGCCAGTGCGCACCCCTGTGCGATCATGAAGCGGCGCGCCGGGAGGGTGGAGAGCCCCGCCAGCGGCGCGGCGATGAGATTATTCGCCAACTCGAGTCGCCCGATCCGGATCGGCGGAAATGCAGATGTGGTGTCATTTGCAGCCATCACCCCGGCGCTATAGTTCAACGGCCACTTGGAGGCAAGATGCCCTTCCCACCGGAGAACGTTTTTCGCCCTTTTCCCTTGAAGGGGCCATTCGGAGCATGATAGAGCGCCCCCCCGGTTCATCGGCCGCCCGGGGGGGGGAGTCGGCCGCAAAGAGGAGTTGTCGCGCGATGTCCGAACCGAATCCCCTCGCCCCCTCGACACCGCTGTCGCTGGCTTCGGCCGCCGATCACCTGATGCTTCCGGGGGAGGCCCCCGCACCGCAGTCACCGATCGTCCTCGTCTCACAACAGTCCGGCTCTATCGACGACCCGGTGTCGATGCACGAGCACACGTCGATCGAAATGGATCTCCCGCCGGGCGTGGGGGTCGGCATCGATCCGGCCAGCGGCGAGCCGACACTTATGATCGAGAACGAGGAGGCCCTCGGCAAGCTCTATGCGCTCGCTGGCGGGAGCGAGGAGGAGGCCTGGCGCGCCGCGGAGCACGTTCCGGAGCCGCTGCTCGCGGCGACCGAGGGGCGCGGCGATCTGGTCTACAAGATCAACAAGGTTTCAAAGTTCCTCTGGCGCGTCGGCTTCGCCAGCGCCTACGTGCCGTACACGCGCAAGTTTCACGATACCTACCTCTACTATCACCTCGGCAACCCGCAGCAGGACTTCTTCCGGGAGAGCCCCCGCGTCTCGCGGATGTTCGACCGAAATACGCGTGTGGGGCGTGTCACGCAGCGGGCGATGCTCCCGCGCGAGTATCGCCGGCTCTCCCTCGCCGATCTCCGCGCTCGGCGCGAGGAGCTGCGCGAGATGGGATCGCAGCACCAGAAGGTTGCCGGCCGGCTGATGATCGGCTCGAACTACGTGCGCATCGCCGGGAACGCCGTGGCGCTCGGGGCCTGCGCCTTCGGCGACGGGGAGTGCTCCGGCCGCAACATCGCGCTCACGACGAGCGATATCTCCACGTCGGGCGCCTTCGTCGGCGTGCAGCGCTATCACGTTTCCGGCGGCGGCTATGTCGCGAGCGCGCGGCGCTTCCGCGAGGCGGGGGATCTGGCGCGTTACAACGCAAACCAGCAGGGCGCCTACCGCGCCTTCAAGATCGGCAAGTCGCTCTCGATGCTCGCGTATGGCTTTCAGGTGATCAACGGTTCCATCCGCCTGCACATCGAGATCGACAAGTGGCAGAGCGGCGACCCGACCGCGTCGGTGGCGCAGATCGTCGACGCCGGCGCGGACATCGGCGAGGGGGGCGCGCGCACGATCTACTCCGGCTGGCTCGTACAGCAGGGCTTGAGCACGATGCAGCGCACGCGGGATGTCAAGCTGGCGACCGACGTCATGTCGGTGAGCGCTCGCGTGATGCCGCCGGCACTCATCTGGACGATGCGCGGCTTCGGTGTCGTCGGCGGGGCGATCTCGCTGGGGCGCAGCGGCGTGAGTATCGCGGAGGGAGTCGCCGGGCGCGAGATCCTCTACGACTGGGACCAGGACGTGTACTACGGCGATGCGCTCAGCGATCACGACGCTATGCACATGATCGTCGGCGGGAGTTTGGGGGCCGTGAGCGCCCTGGGCTTTATCGGCGCGTCGTGGTTCATTCCGGCGGCGGCGCTGACGCTGGGGACGACCTGCGCGCTCGTCGGAATGGTCTTCCTCGTCGCCTTCCTCGTCTACAACTTCGCCGACCCGCTCGATCGCGATGCGATTCCGCAGCAGGCGATGGCCCTGAACGATCCGT
>CAYPII010000180.1:0-3093 GCA_964410765.1 uncultured Myxococcales bacterium
GCTGGAGAAGGTGCGCAAGGTGCTCAAGATCGCGAAGGAGCCGATCTCGCTGGAGACGCCCATCGGCGAGGAGGAGGATTCGCACCTGGGCGACTTCATCGAGGACAAATCGGCGGTTTCGCCCGCGGAGTCGGTCGTCAACCTCAATCTCTCGGATCAGACGCAGCACGTGCTTGCCACGCTCACGCCGCGCGAGGAGAAGGTGCTGCGCATGCGCTTCGGCATCGGCGAGAAGAGCGACCACACGCTGGAGGAGGTCGGGCGCGACTTTTCGGTGACGCGCGAGCGCATCCGGCAGATCGAGGCGAAGGCGCTGCGCAAGCTGCGGCACCCCAGCCGTGCGAAGAAGCTCAAGAGCTTCGTCGACTGGTGAGAAACGGACGCATGACTGCGGAGGCGTGATCGACAGGGGAGGGGGGCATGCGCGTATCGCGGGAGCTGGACTACGGCATTCGGGCGGTGGTGGTCCTCGCGGCCCATGAGGGGGAGGTGCTCTCGAAGCGGACGATCGCCGAGGGCTTTCACATCCCCATCAATTTCCTGGCGATCATCCTGCCCAAGCTCGTGCACCACGGCCTGGCGGAGTCGTTGCCGGGGCCGCACGGGGGGTATCGGCTGGCGCGTCCGGCGGGCCGCATCACGCTCTACGACATCCTGGTCGCCATGGGTCGGGAGCTCACGATCAACAACTGCCTCGACGAGGCGATCGGTTGCGAGGAGCAGGAGCGCTGTCCGGTCTCGCCGCACTGGGCGCGGCTGAAGGATCAGATCGAGGCGTTCCTGCGTGGCGTGCGCCTCGACGAATTGGCGCGGGATTTCGAGGTGGGCTGAGAACGAACGCATGAACGGCATGGGGGAGCTATGCGAAAAAAGGCCTTGATCGTCGTCGTCATCGCCGCGCTCTTCGGCGCGGCGCTCTCCATCCTCTCCACCACGCAGCACCTGCGCATCCAGCGCGAGGGCTTGATCGAGGAGAGCTTCTGCGCGGTCAGCGAGACGATCAACTGCGACATCGTCAACGCCAGCTCCTACTCGGAGTTCCTCGGTGTGCCGATCGCCTGGTGGGGGCTCTGCTACTACCTCCTCATCGGCGGCATGGCGCTCTTCGCCCTCCTCTCGCGCCGCGACCGCCGTGCCACCGTCGCCGTCGCCTGGTTTCTCTCGCTGGGCGGCATCGCCTACAGCGCCTTCCTCGCCTACATCTCCTTCTTCGTCCTCGGCGTCCTCTGCATCGAATGCCTGGGGATGTACGCGGCCAACATCGCCTTCGCCATCGCGCTCTTCGTGGCGTTGGGCGTGCCGCTCGGCGGGATCGTGCGCTTCGTGATCGACTACCTCAAGGCCCTCTTCGGGCGTCCGTCCAACCTCCCCTTCAAGCCGAAGGTCGTTTCGCACGCGATCGCCGTGGCGCTCGTCTACGGGCTGGGGTGGCTCGTCATCCTCAATATCCTCTCCGACATGGGGGTGCGCCAGGGGCCGACCGTCGACGAGCTGACGAACGCCTTCTTCCAGCAGTCGCTCCACGACATCACGGTCGATCCGGAGTGGGCGGTCTGGGGGAACCCGAATGCGAAGGTGACGATCGTCGAGTTCAGCGAGTACCAGTGCCCCTTCTGCCGGCTCTCGGCCTTCAACGTGAAGCCCTATCTGCAGCAGTTCAAGGACGACGTGCGCTACTACTTCGTCAACTTCCCGCTCGACAGCGCCTGCAACGACCAGATGAGCCGGCCGATGCACCCGCTGGCCTGCTTCGCGGGAAAGGCGGCGATCTGTGCACAGGAGCGCGGCGACTTCTGGAGCTTTCACGACGAACTCTTCCGTAACCAGCGCGAGCTCAGCCGCGACTTTATCCTGGGGCTCGCCGAGAAGCGCGGCTGGGACCGCGACGAGTTCCTTGCCTGCATCGATTCCCCCGAGGTAGACGCCCGCATCAAGCGGGAGCTCGCCGAAGGGCACAAGATCTACGTCACCGGGACGCCCACGCTCTTCCTCGACGGGCGCAAACTCAAGTACTGGCGCAATCCCCAATTCGTCCAGCAGGTCGTCCGCGAGGAGATCAAGCGGGCAAAGCGGCGGTAAGGGTGCGTGAAAAACCCTAGTATTGTGACGTGATTACCGAGCACCATCAGATTGGTACTCCATTGCGGCGGCATTGCTGCTTGAGGATTATATGAAGACAGCAAATGAAACACTTTCCGAAAGGACAGATAGAATCGATCTTGAGGTAATTCATAAAAATTACAAATGGCTCTTTCAGGACAAACAGGATTGTATCATCAGCCCCGACTGTGACGGATTGCTGTGCGGTTTGCTGATGTCCAATATATTGAAGTGGAGAATCCGTGGTTTTTACGATGGGAAAGTGATCGTTCATGATGACCGGGTAAAAGAGGAATCATGCGTCTTCTTGGACATGGAGATATTTCGAAAGAACTATAGGAGCGTGGGGCAACATATGTTGCTCTATAATAAGAACTGCATACCGGAAAAATGGACTGCCTTTCACAATTGCTTCGCCATTAACAATCTTCGTCAATACGACAAACTGCACGATTTCGGTTTTAAATATCCATTTGGGACGATTCATTTTTTATTGGTCCTATTCAATAAGCAGCTAACCGTCGGAAGAGATGCAATTGAGCCTCTCCTCTTTGCTGATGGCACGTATCACAACCTGTTCCGATACACGGAGAACTCTTTGAACTGGTTGCATTATTTGGGAGCAGACCAGAAATCGAGTCCGTTGTATGAGCTGTTCATGAGAAGAAAGTACACCTTGACCGAATTGATGAGCAGAATGAATGATTTCTGGCGTGTGAGAGACAGCATAAGCGTACGAGGGCAAAGAGGCGATCGAGTCGCGATAACGGAGCGGGGTGGCAGTGGAAGCCCAATTAATATGAATAAGGTTGGAAAGGTATTTCAATTTGATGTTGAGGCGAAACAAAGGGCCATGACGTTTCTGCAGCTTCTGGCGGACAAGACGGGATGGGTTTATGATGATTCAATGTGGTCTTGGTCAAACTGGAAAATGCGCCTAGGGCACCTCTAAAAACCCCGTCGTGAATTTACAATTGCATGACATTTGATAGA
>CAYPII010000181.1:0-3011 GCA_964410765.1 uncultured Myxococcales bacterium
AGCGGCCGGGGCGCAGCAGCGCCGGGTCGAGGACGTCGGGGCGGTTGGTCGCCGGCATGATGATGACCCCTTCGTTCGACTCGAAGCCGTCCATCTCGACGAGGAGCTGGTTGAGCGTCTGCTCGCGCTCGTCGTGCCCGCCACCGAGGCCCGCCCCGCGATGGCGCCCCACCGCGTCGATCTCGTCGATGAAGACGATGCAGGGGGCGTTCTTCTTCCCCTGTTCGAAGAGGTCGCGCACGCGCGCCGCGCCGACGCCGACGAACATCTCGACGAAGTCGGAGCCGGAGATGGAGAAGAAGGGGACGTTCGCCTCGCCGGCGACCGCCCGCGCGATGAGCGTCTTCCCCGATCCCGGGGGGCCCATCAGCAACACGCCCTTGGGGATACGGCCGCCGAGTGCCGTGAACCTCTTCGGCTCGCGCAGGAAGGCGATGATCTCGCGCAGCTCCTCCTTCGCCTCCTCCACGCCGGCGACGTCGGCGAAGGTCACCTTCTTCTGTCCGTCGGCGAGGAGCTTGGCCTTGCTGCGGCCGAAGCTCATCGCCTTCCCGCCGCCGGCCTGGAGCTGGCGCATGGAAAAGAAGAAGAAGCCGAAGAGCAGCAGCATCGGCAACCAGGAGATGAGCATCGACTGCCAGAGCGGCGTCTCCTTCGGCTTCCTATACTCGACCTTCGCGTCGGTCGTGGCCAACAGATTCAGCGCCCGTTCGCTGTCAATCGGACCGATCGTCTCGAAGCGCGCCCCCTCCTTGTAGCCGGGCTTGAACTTGCCCCGGTACTCCGATTCCTGGATGGTGACCGATTCGATGCGGTTGTCCTCCGCGGCCGTCAGGAACTCGGAGAAGCTGACCTGCTCGGCCATCTGCGCCGGCTGGTTCATGATGTGCAGCACGGAGAGGACGACGAGCACGATGATCAGCCAGAGCGCGATCGTCTTGTGCGCCTGACGCATGTTGTTGGGGGGTTTGCGCTTGATCGGCATAGATCCTCCGGGCCCCACAGGGGCGAGTTGTCGAAATGTATCAGGAAATCGGATGTCAGGGCAACCGCGAAACGCCGTATGACAGCGGCGAGCGGCTCATCGGCACCGCGGGCGGTCACAGGGGGTGCTGCTCCGACGAATGACGAGGCGGCTCCCCTCCCGGAGGAAGAGCCAGGGCGCCGGGAGGCGGTAGCGTCCGCACCTCTTTTCGCCGCAAGCGATCTCCTCCATGCGGTGGAGGTGATCGGCCTTGAGGTCGACCGTTCCTCCCGTCAGCTCCCGAAAGGCGCGCCGCAGCAGGCGGCGCCGGAGGGCGGTCGGCAGCGACACCAGCCGTGCGGCGTCCAGGACGATCGCGTCGCGATCGTGCGAGAGCAGCGCATCAGCCAAGCCCTCCGAGGCCACCGCCTCGAGGGCCTCCTCCTCCTCCGCGCAGCGCGCGGCCAGCTCCGCCAGCCGCTCCTCGATGCGCGGGTTGTAGGCGGCCATGTGCGGCAACAGCTCATGGCGTACGGCGTTGCGCGTGTAGCGCGTCCCGGCGTTCGTCGCATCCTCGCGGAAGGCGATGCCACGGCGATCGGCATAGCGCTCGATCTCCTCGCGCGAAGTGCCCAGCAGCGGACGCACGACGCGCACTCCCTCCTGTTCCGCTACCGGGCGCATCCCCGCCAGTCCCGAGAGCCCCGCGCCGCGCAGCAGGTGCAACAGGAGCGTCTCGGCCTGATCGCCGCGGTGATGCGCGAGGACGATCGTCCGCGCGCCGTGCTCCTTCGCCAAATCCGCGAAGAAGGCGAAACGCGCGCGCCGCGCCGCCTCCTGGACGTTGCCGCGTTTGCCCAGGCGCACGCGTCGAGAGTCGCCGGGAAGATTCAGGCGTTTCGCCGCTGCGCGCACGAGCGCCTCGTCGGCGTCCGAGGCGCGACCGCGCAGACCGTAGTTGATGTGGGCGACGACGAGTTGTGGCTTTCCGCCGCGCGCCGCGTTCGCGAGCAACTCGAGCAGAACCATCGAATCGACGCCCCCCGAGACGCCGATGATGAGCGCCGGCTCCGCGAGAAGCCCGCATGCCTCTGCGGCACGCCGGAAGCGGGGGACGATCACGTGCCCACCCCCGCAAAGCCGGCCGCGCGATAGCGCCGCGCATTGTCGACGTAGACCTGCGCGTTCGCGCGAATGGTTTCCAGTGCGGCATCGTCGAGCGTGCGTTTGACGACCGCCGGCACGCCGACGATGAGCGAACGCGGCGGAATCGATGCCCCCTCGCGCACGACCGCCCCCGCTCCGACGATCGATTCGGCACCGATCGTCGCACCGTTGAGGATCGTCGCCCCCATCCCGATGAGGCAGTCGTCCTCGACCGTGCAGCCGTGGACGATCACGCGATGGCCGATCGTCACGTTCTTTCCGATTTTCAGTGGATGGCCGTGCTCGGCATGGAGGACCGAGAGGTCCTGGACGTTCGTGCGCTCGCCGATGCGGATGGCGTTTTCGTCGCCGCGGATGACGACGCCAAACCAGACGCTGGCGTCGGCATCGATCTGAACATCTCCCAGGACGGTGGCGTTCGGTGCGACGAAGGCATCCGTCGCGATCCGCGGCTCATCTCCATCGAAGGCATAGATCATCATCCCTCCTGGCGACGACGGTAGCAGCGCGCGACCGCGACGAGCAGGGCCGCGCCGCCGAAGGCGCCGATCGCGTTGACGATCAGATCCGCCGTCTCCGGCGTGCGATGCGGGAGGAGCATCTGGACCCCCTCCATGGCGACGCCGTAGAGCGTCGCGATGCCGGCGGCGGCGATGAGGATCCCACGGCGCCCGCGCAGGATAGTCAGGCGCAGCACCCAGGCGAGCAGCGCGCCGAAGCCCGCATAGACGACGAGGTGCGCCGCCTTGTCGAAGTGCGGAAAGGGCGTCTCGCCGGTCGACGGCATCGTCGAGAGATAGAGGATGACGCCCGCATAGGCGAGCGTCAGGACGAATCGCAGGAGTTTCATAGGATCACATCTTATATTTGCCGAAGTCAT
>CAYPII010000182.1:0-3004 GCA_964410765.1 uncultured Myxococcales bacterium
CCAGGGCCTGGCGCAGCTGCTTCTGGTCCAGGTAGAGCTGTGCCAGGGCGTAAGCCGCGTCGACATTGCCCGGCTCGATGGCGAGCGCCTCCCGGTAGGCACGTATCGCCTGGCGCGGACGGTTGAGCCGCGCCTCGTAGATGGAGCCGATGAAGAGGTAGGCAACGACCGAATCGGGGTTGATGCGGAGCAGCCGGCGCAGGACGGCGATCGCCCCCTCCGGATCGTCGAGCGCCAGGCGCTCACGCGCGAGGAGGACGTAGTTCTCCTCCTCGTCGGGGTCGGCATCGATCGCCTGCTCGAAGACGCGCACCGCCTCGTCGTGTTCCCCCTGCAGGGAGAGGAGTCGCCCCAGCGCGACGCGCGCCTCCTGAAAGGTGGGCACGAGCGCCAGCGCCTGGCGCTCGGCGACGATCGCCTCGGGGATGCGCCCCTCCAGTCCATAGTTGCGGGCCAACAGGTAATGGAAGAAGGCGATGTCGGGATGCTCCTCGATCAGCTCCTCGAGCTCCTCGGTCGACTTGCGCGTCTCCCCCTGCATCCCGCGCAGGTCCGCGCGGACGAAGCGGAAGTAGAGGTCGTCCTTCGTCTCCAAGCGCTGGACCGGCAGCGGGTTTTTCTTCGCGCAACCGACGCCGGCGAGGAGGAGAAACAGGATGATGAGATATCGGGGAAGGCGCACAAAATCCTCGAAATGATTTGATATTTCGAAGTAGCACATCGCTGCGCCCGATTGCAAGCGCGTCAGGATGTCGCCTCAGGACTTCCGGCGAGGCTTTCGAAAGAGGAGGAGGAATTCCCGGTTTCCCTTGGCGCCGGTGATCGGCGAGTCGAGGCGCCCCGCGTAATGCCAGCCGAGCGCCTCGCCGGCGGCGCACACCGCCTCGACCGCTCGCTCGTGCCAGGCCGGGTCGCGGACGATCCCCCCCTTGCCCACCGCCTCCCGCCCCGCCTCGAACTGCGGCTTGACGAGGGCGACGACCGCGCCGCCCGGTGCGAGAAAGGCGTCGAGCGCCGGCAGCACGATGGCAAGCGAGATGAAGGAGACATCGATCGTGACGAGGGAGACCGCCTCGGGAACCTGCTCGGGCTGGAGGTGGCGGACGTTGGTGCGATCGACGACGACGACGCGCTCATCGCGAGCGAGCTTTTGATCGAGCTGGCCATAGCCGACGTCGAGCGCATAGATGCGCGCCGCCCCCCGCTGCAGGAGGCAGTCGGTGAAGCCCCCCGTGGAGGCACCGACATCCAGGCAGATGCGCCCGGCCGGGTCGATCCCAAAGCCGTCGAGCGCCGCCTCCAGCTTGCAGCCGCCGCGGCTGACATAGGGGTGGTCCGTGCCGCGCACGCGCAGCGCCGCTTCAGGCGAAACGAGTTGCCCCGGCTTGGCCGCCGGCACCTCGTCGACGAGGACGCAGCCGGCCATGATGAGGGCCTGTGCCTTTTGCCGCGTCGGCGCCAATCCTCGTTCGACCAACAAACGATCAGCCCGCATTTTTTTGGAATCAGCACACATAATTATCCGATGTCATTCCCACAGGTCGTAAGCGGGAATCCAGCATGAATCCCCGTCTACACCACTCGGGGATGACAAATCAAATGCTGCATTCCCAAAACAACCCCCGCCCTTCCAAGAGAGCGGGGGTTGAGCATCATCTCTTATCCATGCAGCCCAGCGCTAGAGTGCGTTGAGGATCTCCTTGCGCTTTGCCTGATATTCCTTCTCCGTGATCAGCTTCTCCTTTTTGAGCTCCTCGAGCATCTCCAGGCGCTCCTTGACGCCGGTCGGCGCTGCCGCTGCAGACGACGCCGCTCCGGCCCCCGCCGCGGGCGCCGACTTCGACGAAGCCGCCGGGGCCGGTCCCGGCTTGTCATCAGAGCTCTCGCCGGCGAGCGCCTTGCGGATCTCCGGCTCGGCGGCGAAGTCGTAGCTCAGATCGAGGACGAGCTCCTCCGCATCGGTGATCCCCATCTGCTGCCCCGGCCCAAGCTCCAGATCGATCCGCAGCCCCGTCGCCCGGTTGATCGCTCGGCGCTCGGTGCCGCGCTTGTCGGTGTCGCCGATGAGCTTCGCGTAGAGCTTCAGAAACTTGATGTGCAACTTGTTGTCGTGCATCCAGGCCTGCGCGATGTTGATGCGATCGTTGCGCAGGATGAAGATCGGATTCTTCTGGAGATAGGAGAAGACGACCTCCTCCATCGGCGAGGCCTGCTCGAAGGCGCGCGCGAGGTTCGGCGCCAGGAAGCTAACGGCGCTGTCGCTGAAGACGCGCTGCGTGTCGATCTTCTCCTTGATGAGATGCCGCCGCGAGAGCTTGATCGAGGTGAGCGCCGCGCGCAGTTTCTCGACGTCGATCTTCTCCGGATGCGTCATCGCCCGCTGCTCCGCGACCGAACTCTTCACCTCCTTGAGCTTGACGTAGTTGAAGCGGTGGTTCGTCGCGATGTAGGTCGTCTTCGCCGCACAGGCAAACCCGGCCAGCAACAGCATCCCCAGCATGACAGCGCAACTGATTCCTCTCCTGAGCATCGTCGGACCTCCTCACGCGCCAGATCGGCGCCGGTGGGATGCATAACGAAGGGTTCGGCGCTTGTCCACGCCTAATGCGGCCGCCCGCACGCACCGCCACATTCGGAGTTTTCAAGCCCCCTCCGTTATGCGAAGCTCGACGCACATCGGAGGAACGCCATGGAACACAACGAGATACCTCTCGCCACCCCCGCCCCACCTGAGCCGCCCGCCCCCGCCGCGGGGGCCAGCGCCCGCGCCACGGTGACGCTCGTCCTCGGCGTGTTCTCGATCCTCTGCACGGGCTTTCTCACCGGCATCCCCGCGATCATCGTCGGCCAGATGGAGCTCAAGGCGATCAAGGCGGGCCAAGCGCCCACTGCGGGCGAGAACATCGCGCGGGTCGGCTTCATCCTGGGCATCGTCGGCACCGTCCTCACCTGTCTGGCCATCACCGGGTTCATTCTGTTGATGATGCTGGGAATTTCGCTGAGC
>CAYPII010000183.1:0-2987 GCA_964410765.1 uncultured Myxococcales bacterium
CCCGCCGATGAGTCCCGCATAGGATGCGGTGTGATGCGGCGCGCGGAAGGGGCGCTTGCGCGGAAGCTCGGAGCCACCGCGCAGCAGGCCGTGCCAGCTGCGGACCTTGAGGACGGCGATCGCCTCCGCACGCGCGAGCGGTGGGAGGATCGTCGGCAGCCGTTCGGCGAGCATCGTCTTGCCGGTGCCGGGCGGTCCGCGCATGGCGGCGTTGTGTCCGCCCGCGGCGGCGATCAGCAGGCCGCGCTTGGCAAGCGGCTGTCCTTTGACCTCCCGCATGTCGACCGATGCTGACGTTGCCTCCTCCCGGCCGACGCGTTGCGGGGGTGCTGGGGGACGTGCGCCATCGTTGAGGAAGGCGACCACATCCGTGAGCCGCTCTACGCCGACGACGTCGGCGGCGCCGGCGAGCGCTGCCTCCTCCGTGTTTGCCCGCGGCACGACGATCCCGTCGAGTGCGTTTCGCGCCGCCGCCTCGGCCATCAGGAAGACGGCATCGGTGGGGAGGATATCGCCGGTGAGGCCGAGCTCGCCGGCGAAGAGGTAGCGCGCCGCGCGCGCGGGGCGGCATCCCCCCATTGCGGCCAGGAGTGCCACGGCGATGGGCAGATCGAAGTGTGCGCCCCCCTTGCGCACGTCGGCGGGCGCCAGGTTGATAATCGTGCGCCGATCGGGGAGGGGGAAGCCGGCGTTGCGGATCGCACTCGCCACGCGGTCGCGCGCCTCCTTCACCGCGGTCTCGAGCATCCCCACCATGTTCCAGGAGGGAAGGCCGCGGCTTCGCACCTCGGCCTCGACCGTGACGAGCGTCGCGTCGATGCCGTGAACCCCCGCCGCGAAGGTGCGTGCAAGCATGGCATCCCCGGTTGCAGGATGCGTGCCGCCAGGGGGACCGTCGTTTCGGTGCCTTCTCCTCGCGCGTTCGACGCGCCCGCGTCGGGGTGCCCCCCCGGCGTCACCGGGCCGCCTTGACCTTTGGGGGCGTTTCGTTCAGAGTGGCCGCCCCATTGCCACAGGAGAGGAGTTATGTCGCATCAGGTCGTCATCATCGGGTCGGGGGCCGCGGGGCTCACCGCCGCCATCTACGCCGCGCGCGCCAACCTCGAGCCGGTCCTCATAGAGGGGCTTCAGCCGGGCGGGCAGCTCACGATCACCTCGGATGTGGAGAATTTCCCCGGCTTCGCCGAGCCAATCGCCGGGCCGGAGCTGATGAACGCGATGCGCGCGCAGGCCGAGCGCGTCGGAACGAAGTTCATCACCGGCGAGGTGCGCTCGGTCGACTGCTCCAAGCGCCCCTTCGCGGTCGAGCTGGAAAAGGAGCGCCTCGAGGCGCGGACGCTCATCGTCGCGATGGGCGCGAGTGCGAAGTGGCTGGGCCTGGAGTCGGAGAAGCAGTTCTACGGCAAGGGCGTCTCCGCCTGTGCCACCTGCGACGGTTTCTTCTACCGCGGCAAGGAAGTGGTGGTCGTCGGCGGGGGCGACACCGCCATCGAGGAGGCGACCTTCCTCACGCATTTCGCCACGAAGGTGACCGTCGTGCACCGGCGCGACGAGCTGCGCGCCTCCAAGGCGATGCAGCGGCGCGCCCTCGACAACCCGAAGGTCGACTTCGCCTGGAACAGCGTGGTCGAGGCGATCCGGGGCGACGAGGCGGTGACCGGTGTGACGCTCAAGGACACGAAGACGGGGGAGAGGCGCGAGCTTTCCTGCGACGGCGTCTTCATTGCGATCGGGCACAAGCCCAACACCGACCTCTTTCGCGGACAGCTCGAGATGGACGAGGTCGGCTATATCGCGACGCCGAAGACGGACATGCGCACATCGGTGGAGGGGATATTTGCTGCCGGCGACTGCCAGGACAACATCTACCGGCAGGCGATCACCGCCGCCGGCTCGGGGTGCATGGCGGCGATCGATGCCGAGCGGTTCTTGCAGGAGCAGGTCTAGGGATTAGGGAACGGGGAACAGGGATCAGGGGGAACTGAATACCATGGATATGCGGAAGTTCCTGATCCCTGACCCCCGATCCTTGATCCCTTTGCTCATCTGCCTTGTTGTTTGCATCCTTTCGAGCATTGCGCAGGCGCGGACCTACCATCCCTTCGGACCGATCACCGTTCGGACGCAGAACCCCATCTACCTCCAGATGCTTGGGCTCAAGCCCAAGAAAGCGGAGGTCCTTCCCGAGGGGACGCTCGAGGGGCGGATCGATTCGGCCTATTCGAACCTCTTCGAGCAGGGGAGGAGTGCGACCTCCGCGCTCGACATGGACATGGAGCTCTGGCGGCTAGGGATCAACGTCGGCTACGGCGTGGCGGAGGATTTCGAGATCGGCGTCGAGATTCCGATGCTGCACTTCAGCGGCGGCTTTCTCGACGGCTTCATCCAGGACTTCCACAACTTTTTCGGCCTCCCCAACGGCGGGCGCGACAGCGTGCCGAACAACGCCTACACCGATCGCCTCGTCTCCGGCGGCCAGACGATCTTCAACTATCCCCCCGCGACGTGGGGGCTGGGCGACATTATCTTCACGCTGAAGCAGCAGGTGGCGGGGCAGGACAGCGACTGGCCGGCGCTGGCGTGGTTTGCCGAACTCAAGTTTCCGACGGGGCGCCCCTCGCGCGGCTTCGGGAGCGGCGTGCCGAACTTCGGCTTCGGGACGGCGCTCGACGCTTCGTACAAGCGCGTGCACGGGCACTTCAACGCCGGCTACTACGTTACCGCGCGCGACGATGCCCTCGCCCCCTTCGTGCACGACGAGATGTTCGCCTTCATGGTCGCCGGCGAGGTGACGCTGTTGCCCACCTGGTCGCTCATCGTCCAGCTGCAGGGGGGGACGCCGCTGCTCACGGGGACGGGGATCGACGCCTGGGACGGCGTGCCGCTCGACCTCATCGTCGGCTTCCGCGGCGAGGAGGAGGACCTCTTCAAGGGGGGCGGCGATCTGCTCTGGCAGTTCGGCTTTTCGGAGGACGTGACCAGCCGTG
>CAYPII010000184.1:0-2799 GCA_964410765.1 uncultured Myxococcales bacterium
AAGGGCTGGCATCCCGAAGTACCCGACAGCGCGGGATCCTTATAAACCCTTGAAATAACTGTTTTTTGTACTTCCTGCGGGGGGTCTCCCCAAAAGCGTGAGGGGGCTTGTACAGAATCCGACCTGGGGTGTCAACAGCTTTTCCGCAAAAAGTTCAGCCATTTCGGCCGAAATCGCCTTATTTCGGCGAAATCGGTTTCCTGCTATATTTCAAAGAGATCGAATCGAACCGCTCCTGCAATTCCTGCTCTCCCTCATTATATGGGGGCACATTTTTCGTTTTCAAGGGGGGTCACTTCTTGGCGAAGCGCACCCGGGCGAATTTGCGCTTCCCCACCTGCAGGAGCGCCTCGCGGTCGGTGGGGAGCGCCACATCGATCGCCCCGACCTTCTCGTCGTTTACGCGCACCCCCCCCTGCTGGATGAGGCGCCGCGCCTCCGACTTGCTGGTCACGAGCGCCGCGCGCTGCAGGATATCGACGAGCGTTTCCTCGGCGGACGTCGTCTCGATAATCGCCTCCGGAATATCGTCGGGCTTCCCCTTCTGCTTGAAGATCTGCTCGAACTCGTCGCGCGCCTCCGTCGCCGCCTCCTGCGAATGAAATCGCGCGACGATCTCCATCGCGAGATTCTCCTTCGCCACCTTCGGATGCACGCGCCCCTCGACGAGTTCGACCTTGAGCTCCTCGATCTCCGCGAGCGTGAGGTCGGAGAGGAGCTCGTAGTAGTTCCACATCAGCTCGTCGGAGATCGACATCACCTTGCCGAAGATCTCGCGCGGCGATTCGGTGATGCCGATATAATTGCCGTAGGACTTGCTCATCTTCTGCACGCCGTCGGTGCCGACGAGCAGCGGCATCGTGAGGACGACCTGCGGCTCCTGCCCGGAGCGCTTCTGAATCGTGCGTCCCATCAGGAGGTTGAAGATCTGATCGGTCCCGCCGAGTTCGATATCGGCCTCGAGTGCCACGGAATCCTGGGCCTGCAATAACGGATAATAGAACTCAAGGATGGTGATGTCGTGCCCCTCGCGCATCCGCGTCTTGAAATCGTCGCGCTCCAACATGCGCGCGACGGTCTGCTTCTTTCCGAGTTCCGCAAATTCGATGACCGACATCGCACCGAGCCATTCCGCGTTATAGCGGACCTCGGCCCGGTCCATATCGAGGACCTTCGCCGCCTGCGCGATGTAGGTCGCCGCATTCTCTCGAATGATCGTTTCGTTCAGCGTCGGACGCGTTGAATCACGTCCCGAGGGGTCGCCGATGCGCGCCGTGAAGTCACCGATGAGGAAGATCACCTGGTGCCCCAGCTCCTGGAACTGATGGAGCTTCTGCATCATCACGGTGTGGCCGAGATGCAGGTCCGGCGCGGTGGGATCGAAGCCGGCCTTCACGCGCAGCGGCCGATCCTGCTTGAGCTTGGCGACGAGCTCCTCCTCGGAGACGAGCTCCACCGCCCCGCGCTTGATGGTCTCCAGCTGCTTGTCGATGGATGGCATCTTCATGGGCGGGCGACTCTACCGGAGCCCCCGCGGGATGTCCAGCGTGGAGGGATATCGGAGGAGGCACTCCGCGCAATCAAAGCTTCGAGGGCGCATACATATGGGGGTCCCATCGGAAGAGTGAGACACCCTGCTTCGGACGTCCCTGTGCGGCCGCCTCCTTGGCCAGAGACACGTCGTCATCGATCTGAAACAGCACGAGCTCCTCCGCAGTGAACGGGCGGCAGACCTGCTGCTCGTGATCGATCACGCCCTCCGGGAGAATCGTATTTGCCCACGGGATCTCCTCGACAATCACGCGCGGATGCGGCTGCTCATCCTGCCCCACCCGTAAGTCGTTGGTTCGGGCGATCGCCCGTATGCCATATGCCAGTGCTCTCCACATGGAAGACTCCTTTCTTTCTCTCAGAGAAACTGTTCGATCACCTCGATGGCGGGCGAACGCTCGGCCGTCTCGGTCAAGAGATTCAGCAGGATCGTCGCCTGATCGCCAATGCGTCGGTCGTTGCCCAGCGGCCGCAGAAACGCCTCCGCCCGGCGGCGCTCATCACGCGCCGCCGACTCGACGCCCCGGAGGGCAAGCATGAAGCCCGCCAGCGCGTGGGCGCGGCCGGCGTCATAGCACTCGCGCGGCGACATCGCCTCGCCCTTCTCCTCCAGGAGCTCCGCGGCCTTCACAAACCACTGCGCAGCGCGATCGATGTTGCCCTCCCGCCACTTGCCCACGCCGGCCTGCAGGAAGTATGCGAACATCGCATCACGGGACCAGAGACGCGCCATCGGCGTCTCCTGCCGAGCAGTGCGCAAATCGCAGCGTTGTCGCCGTTGGCGGATCCTCGCCTCACACTCCGCCCGCAACCGTTTCACTTCCGACAGGAATTCGGAGGCGATCCTCTGAACTCTCGGTTCCGCAATCTTGAGGAAGGACTGCAGCTCCTCTTCCAATGCGGAGAGGGTCTCCAGGGCATGACAGGGATCTTCGTGCCGCGCAGATGCAATTTTGCTTTCGATGTGTTCAAATACACGTAGTTCAAGTACACGACCGTCGAGCTCTTCCGGATACCGCTCACTCCTCGACCGCGCCGTTGCCGTCACCCCGTTCTCTCCGTTGATCTTCGTCATCGCTTCCTCCTGTGTCGCCGCTTTTCACCCTCTTTTCGGCAGAAATGCAATTTAGTTGTGTCTTTTTTTTCTCCCTCCGCTCAAGAGCAGCAAGCGATATTTACTAATATTATCAGTGCACAGCTGTCCCAACGTTAGTTGAATAGATTCAGCTGGTTAGCGATGTTGGTGTT
>CAYPII010000185.1:0-2682 GCA_964410765.1 uncultured Myxococcales bacterium
CACAACGACCGCCTCCTCCCATCCACAGGATTCGGCATGAACCACTGCTCTTTTCGACCGTGGGGCTTTTCCCTCTTTCAGGTACAAACTTCCCGGATGAACCAGAAAACTGCTATACTTTTGGATGGAGGCGATTTCCCGTGACGACACCTGAATCGTGGGCTATTTCGTCTCTGCGGAGGAGACGCGAAATGCGGAGACGCGGTACCATCACAGCAATCACAGCCATTCTGCTGCTGCTGTTTGGCTGCGCAACTTCCTATAACGAGGACCTGGAGGACGCGCGCTTCGCTCTCGATAACGGAACGTGGGATAACGCCATCTCGCATGCCAGCGCAGCGCTCGAGGCGCATCCCGACAGCATCGAGGCAGCGCTCATCCTCTCCGCGGCCTATGCCGGACGCGGTGGATTCCGCTTGATCCCCCTCGCACAGGTCATCGCGGATCGCGTCCATCGACGCGATCTCTTCGACGTCGTCCACGACGAGATCGCCCGCAATTTCTACGAACGCGCGGATATCCGCAGCGCCATCCTTGTCTTGACCGAACAGCTCCTCCCCGCCCCGCACAACGAACACGCGCTCTTTACCGACCATCAATTTCAACTCGGAATGCTTCTGGCCATCGAGGCGTTCGCCAGCGCCCTCGCGGTGCAGCCGGCGCTCGGCGGCAACATCGATCCGACCACAATCGACGCGGCGATCGAGGCGATCGTGGAGGAAAACCTTCTGCGCGCCGACGATGCGCTCATCAACGCGGGCCTCGACGAGGAGGACGAGCTCGTTCGCAACATCCGTCAGACCTATTGTGTGCTCAAAAACCATTCGATCCGGGAGGAGAGCGGCTTCGATCAGAGCATCCTTCAGGACATGGTGCACTGTCAGCTGGCCGAGGATGATGGTGCAGAGCTGAGCGCTGATGCGGGCGATTTTCAATCGCCTCACATCACCACCTGCGCCGACTTCGACTACGACAGCTGCGACGAAGCCGCTTCCACCGAACCATGAACCATCATCTCCTCCGCATCGCCATCGCTATCCTCATCATCGCCGCCCTTCTCGCGGGGCCGGCCGAGGCCGCGCGCAAGGCGACCGGCATCGGCGAGGAATATCCGACCCTCATGCGGGGACCGCGCCCGCTGGGCATGGGCAACACCTTCCTCGCCATGCCTGGCAGCGATTATAATGCCCCCTTCTATAACCCGGCGGCGATCAACGACTATCCAAGCGAGCGCCACTATCAGGTTGTCAGCCCAACCGCGGGCTTCGATCCGCACTTCTTCGACATGGTGACCGACCTGCTCACGCTTCGCCGAAACCTGCACAGCGCCTCGACCAACGCGGAGAAAATCGCCTACTTCAATCAGTTCACGCGCGCAAATACGGGGAGCTTCCACACCTTCGAGACCGGCATGCCGCTCGCCCAAGTGCGCGATCGCCGATATGCCGCAACGCTCATCGCCGACAATCGTTCGGTCATCTCTCTGCGCAATCAGGCATTCCCCAACTTCGAGTTTCGCACGCGTTCGAACATCGGCGTCGTCGCCGGCAGCGCGCTCGGCTTCTTCGACGACCAGCTCCAAGTTGGCGGAAACATAAAGCTGCTCTTTGGGCAAAAGGGTTCGGCGGCGGCGTCGACCTCGGGGTGAAATGGCAGCTCCCCCTCCTGCGGGAACGGCTGCACCCCACGCTCGCCCTCACCGTTCAGGACGTCGTCGGCACCTACTATACCGGCGATGTCGCGAAGATGCCGATGTCGGTCTCGATCGGCGGGGGCCTCTTTCCGCGACTGGGACCGGTCGTTCTGGCCTTTCTCGTCGATTTCCGGGAACTCAACCACCGCATGGACTTCCTCAACAAATTCCACGCCGGCCTCGAAGCGCGCTTCCCCGAGATATGGCACACGACCTTCTCGCTACGCGCGGGATGCAACCAGGGCTATCCTGCCGGCGGCTTCTCGGCCGAATGGCCCATCGTTACGCTGACATTCGCCTTCTATGGAGAGGAGGCCGGGCACTACACTTCCAGCAAGCCCGATTATCGACTGATGACGCAGCTGGGCTTCTCCTGGTAGGTTCCCAAGGGAGTTGCTTTTCCACCACATTCATGGTCTTCTCTCCCTCGAACCGAACGAAAGGGGGATTTCCATGAAGAGAGCAGCGCTCACACTGGCCGTCGTGATCGCCTTCACGTTCGCCGCCGTCGGCGCACAGGCGCGCACGATCGCCTACCTGGAGGATACACAGAACTTTCCGAACATGATCGTCGATCATTCCGACTGCAAGAACGCCTATCGCGAGTACCTCGTGATGTCCCACCAGCTCCACGCCTGTGATATGCTGGCACACGCGCGGACCGAATACGCGGTGCAGAAGGAGCTGGCCGACGAGATGGGCAACGTCGGCGGCAAGAAGGCGAAAAAGGCGATGGTCCAGGCGGATGAGGCGGCGGCCGCCTACCAGGAGCAGATCAAGATCTATGACGCGCAGTGTCCGAGTCAAAGCCAACAGCGAAAGATCGCGAAGAAGCTGCCGAAGCTCGCGCAGGACGTCTGTATGAACTGCCAGAACAAGTGGCCGGGCGGCGTGGGGCCCCACACCGGGATTCCGTGCAAGAACGAGCGCTGAATGAATAAAAAAACCGGGGTCGATGACCCCGGTTTTTTTCTGTCCGATCTTTATCA
>CAYPII010000186.1:0-2680 GCA_964410765.1 uncultured Myxococcales bacterium
TCTGGAACATCGTTGAGAACAGATCGGGGACAGGCCCCTGTGGGGTCCGTCCCCTTTTCAAAAAATCGGTGACGGGCCCCTGTGGGGTCCGTCACCTTTTCAAAAAATCGGTGACGGGCCCCTATGGGGGTCCGTCCCCTCGTCTCCAGGAGCCGTCAGAAAAAGCGTATCCTCCCGAATACGCTTTCTCCCGCGGCGATCGATTAGAGCGACACTCTTCGCACACATCGCCGATACGAAGGCGGTATGACGAAACCCCGTGCCGCCATCGGGCTCCCCACGCCCTATGCCCACGTCCCCCGCTGCGAGCAGGGCTCGCCGCACCGGCGCGTCTGGCGCTGGGGGGGATTGGAGAGCGTCGACGCCTTCTCGGTGGCACCCGACGAAGGGCTGCCGCGCTTCGGCCTCCTGCCGACGGAAGCGCACCTCGCCGCAATCGAGGGGATCGGCACGGCGCTCGGCGCCGCCGGCCTCTGTCAACGCGAAATCGCGCCGAACCGCTACGCCCTCTACCTCGCCTTCGAGGACGCCCGCAGCGCCTACGCCGCCGCGGGGCTTCACACACCGCCGGCGCCCGACGACGGCGCGCTCACAGATGAAGAGCACACCGAGCCGGCGACGGTCCCGCTGGCAGGCGACGACGACCTCGCGATCCGCGGCTGGCAGCGCGTCGTCATGCACGATCCATTCAACGCGGATTCACGCATCGGACTCGCGCTCGCGCTCCTCCACTACGAACACTTTCATGAAGCACGCGCCGTCGCCTGGCTGGTGATCGACCAGCACGCCGAGACGGAGCCGGCGCGCCGCCTCCTCGGCGTCATCGAGCGTGCGCAGGAGGGGGCACGGCTGCGTCTCATCGCCTCCGCCGAACCGCTGCGCGAGGCACTCGAACTGAGTCTCCCGCTCGCCAACCTGATCACGATCGAAGGGCTCACCCTGTTGGAACACCTGCAACAGGCCGACTGGATCGAGGACCTCCCCATGGGGCTCTCGGGCTTCCGCCAGGCCCTGCCGCTCCTCGAACACCTCGTGAAGACGCGAACGACCGACGCGAGCATCCAGGCCGGCTACGGCATCGTCCTCCTGCGCATCGGACGCCTCGACGAGGCGATCACCGCGCTCGAGCGAGCGGTCACCCTCGACCCGTCGGGCACGGAGTTCATCGCACACCTCGGGCTCGCGCACCTGGCGCACGGCAACGCCGGTCGCGCCATTCCGCTGTTGGAGGAGGCAACACAACGGCGACCGACCAGCGTCGCCTGGGCCTATCTCGGCCTCGCCCATGCGCGAAGCGGCCGGGTCGACCGCGCGGTCGAGGCCTTCGACCGCGCGATCCAGAGCATGGCGGGGCGAACCCCCGCCTGGCTCTTCATCGCGCGCGGTGAAGCGCTGCTGATCCGGAACAAGCCGCTGCAGGCGATGCGCGATTTTCAGGCGGCCGAGCGCCTCGCCCCGATGTCCCCCGCCGCCCTGCGGGGAAAGGCCCTCGCCGCCGAGGGAACGATCCATCAGAACGAAGCGAGCCATCTCCTCGAACGGGCGCGCTGGGTCGACCCGCGCAACGCGATGCTCACGCGCGCGCACGGCCTCCTCTTTCTCGAACGCAACGATCCGCGGCGCGCCCTCCCGCTGCTCGAGCTCTCCGCACAGATGCTGCTCGAGGACGTGGCGCTCCTCGAAGTGATCGAGACACTGCGCACACCCCAGGAGACAGTTCCGCCGCGGGGTGGAGGAGCACAGCTGCTGCACATCGACGAGGCGGCGGAGCGGGGAATGATCGAAGATCTGCAACGGGGCGCAGCGCGCTTTCGCGAGCGAGGTGAATCCGCGCTCGAGCGCCATGCACTCATCGCCCTGCGGGAACTCGGCGCGCTGGACCGCGCGGGACTCGCACGCCTCGCCGCGCTCGAGGGCAAGCTCCCGCCGCCGGACGATAACCCGGAGGGAGGCGCCTCATCCGCCGGCGGCACGCCGCCGACATCCGCACCGCCGACATCGACGCCGCCGGCATCCGCACAGCGTGATCTGCAGGGAGCTGCGCGCTTCCTCGGCTTTGCCGACGCGGAACCGATCGGTCCGGCGGCCCCCCTGCAGATTCTGCTTCAAAACGAGGAGGAATCGACGATGGCACCACCGGGCCGACAGCTCGAACTCTTCCTCGGCCTCCCGGGCATCGCGCCGGCGGCGACCCCGCAGGCGCGTCCGGCGATGCGCTGACCCGGCGTATTCAACCGAATACACTTTTTTGTGCCGGCGGTTGTGTTCACACCACCAGCCCTCTAGAGGAAGACGTTTTTTTGTGAGAGGAGTCGTTGATGTCGTATCCCGTTGGCCGCTGGACCCCCTACGTGGACGTCGAGCGCTGTGCGCCGCAGGGCGATGAGGTCCTCTTGCGCGTCCTCGCCCAGGAGGCGACGCTCGGCGGCACGGCGCTCACCTGTATACACGATGTGCACGATGCGCCTTCGCATGCCACCGAACCGGATGCAGCGTGGGTCCCCCTCGTCGAGCGCCTGGGGCAGCGCGTCGGCGCTGCCGGCCTCTGTCAGCAGCACAGCGACGGGCGCTTCGGCCTCTATCTGCGCTTCGCCGATCCGAAGCAGGCCCTGCGCGTCAGCGGCCGTCGCTTCCCCGTCGATATGATCGTCGGCAATCATCCGGCCGGAAGAAAACCAGG
>CAYPII010000187.1:0-2676 GCA_964410765.1 uncultured Myxococcales bacterium
GACGTAGATCATCACGCCGGCCGAGAAACCGAGCGCGACCGAGAGGAACTTCTGATTGGTCGTTTTGCCGATGAAGGCGATCAGACTGCCGATGCCGGTGGCGAGCCCGGCGAAGGCGGTGAGACCGAAGGCGAAGAGGACATTGTCCATCGATCGCAGTCTGCGGATTTTTCACATGAATTCAAGCCCTTTCCTTGTCATCGCGGGGCGGGTGCGGCGCAGGCTTGTGCCGCGGGCGGCGATGCGCTAAGGGGAAACCACACGACAAAGGAGGTTTCATGAAGCGAACGAGCATCCTCTTGGTGTTGGCGGGCATCCTGCTCCTGGCGACGACGGCGCTGGCGAAGAACACCACAAACGTCACGGGCGATCTCGGCCAGGATGGGTATCTGACGATCACCCTCGACTGGCAGGTGGATTCGGCGCGCTATCCGGGCATGGACGAACCGCAGGTCCGCGAAAAGGTGCGCCAGGAGATGTGGAAGGAGCTCCTGCCGAAACTCGTGCAGAAGACGAGCGGCTATCCGGTCTCCTACGACGATGCGCAGTTCTCCAAGGTCAAGGAGGTCAACACGCTCGTCAAGCGTCGCCCCGACGGTTCCGAGGTCTACGATGTCGACCTCGTCGTGCGCTTCTACTGTCCGCGCTACAGCGGCACGTACACGGCGCCGAAGAACACGCAGGAACACAGCCAGAAGATGGATGAGAAGCTGCAGTACCGCTACGTCCGCGGGATCTGACGGCGGCGACGAAATGGTCCCAAAACCCCCATCTCCGAACGCCGGGATGGGGGTTTTTCGTTGACTTCCTCGGCCGGCGAAATATAACTCGCCGAAATTCCAAGCATTTCAGTCGCTGCGGAGGGGAGCGCGATGTCCGAACACGACAATCAATACGTCCAGATCCGGCGCGAGAAGGTGGCCAAGCTCCGCGAGGAGGGGATCAACCCCTATCCGAACGGGCTCGAGCCGGCAAACACCGCCGCCGAGATCCATGCACAGTACGATGAGTCGGACGGAGAAGCGCTTGAGAATCTGGGGAAGAGCTTCTCGCTCGCCGGCCGCATCATGGCGGTACGCGCCTTCGGAAAGGCCGCCTTCCTCAAGCTCAAGGATCGGACCGGAGAGCTGCAAATATTTGTTCAAAAAAAGGCGGTTGAGGAGGAACTCTTCAACCTCTACAAGATGCTCGATGTGGGCGATTTTGCTTGGGTGCAGGGCCAGCTCTTCCGCACGAAGACCGGCGAGCTGACGCTCAATGTCGTCGATCTCAAGATCGCCACGAAATCGGTGCGGCCGCTCCCGGAGAAGTGGCATGGGCTGACCGACGTGGAGACGCGCTATCGGCAGCGCTACGTCGATCTCATCGTCAACGACGAGGTGAAGCACGCCTTCGTCGCGCGTTCGAAGATCATCGCCGAGCTGCGCCGGTTTCTGACCGAGCGCGGCTTCCTGGAGGTCGAGACGCCGATGATGCACCCGATCCCCGGCGGTGCCGCGGCCAAGCCCTTCGTTACGCACCACAACACGCTCGACCGGGAGCTCTTTCTGCGCATCGCGCCGGAGCTCTACCTCAAGCGCCTGGTCGTCGGCGGGATGGAGCGCGTCTTCGAGATCAACCGCAACTTTCGCAACGAAGGCATCTCCATCCAGCACAACCCCGAGTTCACGATGCTCGAGTTCTACCAGAGCTGGGCGACCTACGAGGACCTGATGCAGCTCACCGAGGAGATGATCGGCGCGGCCGCGCAGGCGGTCCTCGGGACGACGACGATCAGCTATCAGGGCACCGCGATCGATCTTTCGCCCCCCTTCAAGCGCTACACGCTCAAGGAGTCGCTCGTGGAGGTCGGCGGCGTCGATCCCGCGGTCCTCACCTCGCGCGAGAGGGCGCTGGCGTTTGCCAAGGGGCTGGGCGATGAGCTCAAGAGCAAGGACGAGGGGCTGGGCGCGATCCTCTCCGAGATATTCGAGCTCGTCGTCGAGGAGAAGCTCATACAGCCGACCTTCATCACGCAGTATCCGACCGAGGTCTCGCCGCTCTCGCGCCGCAACGACGACGATCCGGAGGTGGTCGACCGCTTCGAGCTCTTCATCTACGGACGCGAGATCGCCAACGCCTTTTCCGAGCTCAACGATCCGGAGGATCAGGAGGAGCGCTTCCGGCAGCAGGTGGAGGCGCTCGGGCGCGGCGACGAGGAGGCGATGCACTTCGACGAGGATTACATAAACGCGCTCGAGTACGGCATGCCCCCGACGGCGGGGGAGGGGATCGGCATCGACCGGCTCGTCATGTTCTTCACCGACGCCGCGTCGATCCGCGATGTCATCCTGTTTCCTCAGTTGAAAACGAAAGTGAGTGAATAGTGAATAGTAAATAGTAAGTAGTAAATAGGTCGACTCTCTTTCTCCTGTTGTCACCATTTACTATTCACTCTTTACCATTTACCCACTCGTGTTTCTGACATGTCGATTACCACCTGGATCGCAAAACGCTTTTTTCGCTCGACGCGCTCCGGGCGCTTCGCGCCGCTTCTGACCGCCGTCGCCGTCACCGGCGTGGCGGTGGGGCTCGCGGCGCTCGTCGTCGTCATGTCGATCATGTTCGGCTTCCGCCGCGAACTCGCCGACCGCCTCGTCGGGATGAACGCCCACATCACGATCGAACGCCTCCCCG
>CAYPII010000188.1:0-2663 GCA_964410765.1 uncultured Myxococcales bacterium
CCGGCGCCTTGCGGCCGAAGAGCTGGGCCGTGGTGATGACCACGTCCGACTGGCTGATCACCTGCTTCTGACCTTCCTTCTGCTTCTCGACCTGTTCGGGGGTGAGCTCCTCGAGCGCTTTTTTGAGCGCCTGGTAGCCGCCGACCTGCTCGTACTCCTCGATGCGCTCCGGGTCGATGCGGCCGCAGTTGGCGAGCACGACGTGGCGCTGTTTGGCCAGGAAGGCCCCCGCCTCGTTGTCGGTCGAATCGATCGCGAGCACCTTCCCCTCGACCGGGCGCCCCTGCGCCACGTGCTGCGCGATGACCTCCTTGGCCGACTTCTCGTCCAGGTCGCCGTAGAAGGTGCGCGTGCCGTCGCGCGCGACCAGTTCCACGAGCGGCTCGCGGTGGCACATCCCGATGCAGCCGGTCTCCTTGAGCTCGTAGGGGAAACCAAAGCGCTCCTTTGCCGCGGCGAAGAGATCGTAGACCTGGCGCGCGCCGCTGGCGATGCCGCAGCTGCCCAGCCCCACCAGCACCGTGGCGACCGTTGCATCGCCCAACTCCTGCGGCGTGACCTCGAGGCCGGCGAGCGGATCGGCCTGCTCGCCCCCCGACCCCTCCGCGCGCGCGCGGAAGTCCTTCGCGATCTTGGGCATCTTCGGGCGCGAGAGCTTTCCGTGCACCTCCTCGTCGATCATCATCACGGGGGCGAGCGAACAACAGCCGAGGCAGGCGACCGACTCGAGCGTATAGAAGTTGTCCTCGGTCGTCCCCCCGTGCGCCGGGACCTGGAGCGCGTCGCCGAGCGCCTCGGAGATCCCCTGCGCCCCGGCGACGTGGCAGGCGGTGCCGTGACAGACTTTTATGATATGCTGGCCGACCGGCTGCATCCGAAACTGCGTGTAGAAGGTGGCCACGCCGTAGAGCTGTGCGGCCGGGATGCCGGTGCGCTCCGCGATGTAGGCGAGCGCCGAACGCGGGACGTAGCGCAGCCGCTTCTGGACATCCTGGAGGATGGGGATGGTGGCGGCCGGTTCGCTCCCGCGCGCCGCGATGACCTCGTCGACGATCGTGCGATCAAATTCCATCGGAAATTCCTCGTGTTGAATGGTGTCTCGCCTGGCCCAAAAGGGCCGCCTCAATACCCCGCGAGGGCCCCATTGTCAATTGATGCGGGCTTTTGGGCTGACGGCGCCGAGCAAAGCTGGTAGGGCGAAATTATTATGGAAATTCGCGAATCCGCACGCGCCGACGAACCGAAACTCTCGCGCGCACTCGCCGCCTTCCGGCATCGCAACTTCCGCCTCTTCTACATCGGGCAATCGATCTCGCTCATCGGCACCTGGTCGCAGACGATCGCCCTCTCCTGGCTCGTCTGGCGGTTGAGCGGGAGTTCCTTCTGGCTGGGCTTCACCGGCTTCGCGGTGCAGATCCCGATGCTCCTCTTCGGGCTCGTCGGCGGCGCGGCGGCCGACCGCTTCGACCGCCACCGCGCGCTGATAATCACCCAGTCGCTCTGCATGATTCAGGCGGTGACGCTGGCGATCCTCACGATCACCGGCGTGGTGACGCTTCCGCAGGTCATCGGGCTGGCCTTCTTCCTGGGGATCGTCTACGCCTTCGAGTTCCCGCAGCGCCAGGCCTTCGTGATGGATATGGTCGGCAAACGCGACCTGCTCAATGCGATCTCGCTGAGTGCGGCGATGCTGCACGCCACGCGCATCGTGGGACCGGTCGCCGCCGGCTTCATCGTCGGCCTCGCCGGCGAAGGGATCTGCTTCGCCTTCAACGCGGCGACCTTCGTCGCCCTCATCGTCGCGCTGCTCACGATCGACCGCAGCACGCTCATTCATCAGCACAAGCGCAAGGAACCCTTCTTCGCGGCGATCCGCGAGGGGCTCGCCTACATGATCCGCGAACCGTCGGTGAAGCTGGCGCTGGCGATCATGGCGACGGTCTCGGTCGCCGGCTTCCCCTTCGTGGCGCTGATGCCGATTTTCGCCGACGAGGTCTACGGTGGCGGAGCGATGCAGCTCGGCTGGCTGATGGGCGCCTCGGCGACCGGGGCGCTGGCCGGCGCCGGCGTGCTGGCCTATATCCGGGATACCGACGGGCTGCTCCTGCTCTCCGGCAAGGCGACGTGCGCCTTCGGGCTGGCGCTCATCGTCTTCTCGCGGCTCACCGAGATCTGGATGGGAATGGCGGTTTTGGTCCTCATCGGCTTCTCGCTCACCCTCATCTTCGCGCCGATCAACACGCTTCTGCAGCACACCGCGCCCGACCACCTGCGCGGGCGGATGATGAGTCTCTTCACGATCTCGTTTATGGGGATGGCCCCGTTCGGATCGCTCTTCGGCGGGACGGCGGCGAAGTTCATCGGCGCGCCCAACACGATCCTCGTCGGCGCTTCGATCTGCCTGCTCTTCGGAATCTTTGCGTGGGGAGAAGCACGGGGTTTGAAAATCAGAAATCCCAAATCCTAAGCACGAAATCCGAAACAAATTCCAAATACCAAGCACCAAATCCCAAACAATAACATGCAGGATGATCATCTATTTGGGATTTCGTTATTGGAATTTGGGATTTGTTTAGAAATTCGGATTTGGAATTTGGGATTTACAAAAAAAGGGTCTTCTCCAAAAAGTGTGGGTGAATTGACCACGTCATAGCTCCGGGAGC
>CAYPII010000189.1:0-2629 GCA_964410765.1 uncultured Myxococcales bacterium
ATCAGGTGACAATGCCTCTTCGATACTGTCTGATGAAATGGTGGGCACTACAGATTATTTAAAACTCTTCTGCACCGCCTTGTTACGCTCGGCCATTTTCTGCGTGCGGGCGATCGCGGCGTCGGTGCGGCCGAGCTTGCGCTGTGCGAGCTTCACGCGCGTCTTCTTCTTCGTCTGCACCGCGGTCTTGAGCTTCGCGTTCTGCTCCTCGCGCCGCTTCGCCTTCCGCGCGAGATCGGTGTCGATCCGCTCGCCGCGTTCGGAGAGGTGCTGCTTGATGTGGGCCTTGTACGCCTTCTCAAAGGCCTTCTTGCCCTCGGCGGATGTGCGCTTCACACCCTTCTCCTTCATCTCGGGATGCTCCCGGAGGAAGTCGTGCCATGTGTACTTCTGATTGAGCGACATACGATATCCTTTCCAGCGCGATGACGAGCGGCGTCCTTAACGCAATTTCCCCTTGAGAGTCAAGGAGTTCCTCCCCTGCCCCGCGCGGGAAAGGCCGTCGGCGCGTTCACGGGGGCGGAGAGCTTATAACCTGTTGATATTGCACTGTTCCCACGGTAGCGTCCCTCTTTCTCGGAGGGGACGATGCTCCTGGCGATCGATGTGGGAAACAGCAGCATGACCGGCGCGCTCTTCGCCGGGGGGACGGTCGTGGCGCGGTGGCACCTCCCGACCGGGGAGCTTGGCGACGAGGAGCTCGCCGCGCGGCTGTTGCGGCGCAAGGCGGGCGCCCGGCGTGCCGAGCGTGTCACGGGGGTGGCGGTCGCCAGCGTCGTCCCCAAGTGCGATCGGGTGCTGCGCGGGGCGGTCGCGCGCGCTTTCGGCGTCATCCCCCTCTTCATCACGGCGCGCAATGCGGGACTCGAACTCGCGGTGGAGCAGCCGCGGCAGGTCGGCGCCGACCGCCTGGCGAACGCGGCCGAGGCCTGGGGGCGCTTCCAAGGGGCGGCGATCGTCGTCGACCTCGGTACGGCGACGACGCTCGACATCATTACGGCGAAGGGGGCCTACGCCGGTGGGGCGATCGCCCCGGGGATCAGTCTGGCCTCGCGTGCACTCTCCGCGGCTGCCGCGAAGCTCCCGCGCGTCCCCTTCCAGAAGCCCAAGCGCGTCGTCGGGCGGAACACGAAGGAGTGCATGCAGGCCGGCCTCTACCACGGCTACGTCGGGATGATCGATCACCTCGTGGAGCTGAGCGCCCGCGAGATGAAGTGCGAGCCGAAGGTGATCGCCACCGGCGGCTTCGCGGCGCTCATCGCCAAGGCCTCCGCGACGATCACCACCGTCGACCCCGACATCACCCTCAAGGGCATCCGCCGCATCTGGAAACAAAACCGCGACGGATCGTAGGCGATTCTTCTTGTTCGTGGGGTCCTCCTTCGCGGCGAGTAGTGAGCGAGTGCGCCTGCGCCGATAGGAGGGTCCCCGGAAGGTCTGTCGGAACGAACGGGACAAAAAAAGCGCCGCCTCTCGGCAGCGCTCTTTGTTTTCGCTTGGCGAATACCTACGCCAAATTCGGGAAGAGCTTCTGGAGGACCGGCAGGGTGACCTTGCCGCCCTTGGTCTGCAGCCCCTTGGCGAGGACCGGGTCGTCGGCGAGCGCCTTTTCCCATCCCTTCGTCGCCAGTGCGAGGCCGTAGGGGAGGGTGGCGGTCGTGAGCGCCTCGGTCGAAGTGTGCGGTGTCAGCGCCGGCATGTTCGGGACCGCGTAGTGGATGACGCCATGCTCGACATACGTCGGCTCGGTGTGGCTCGTGGCGCGGATCGTCTCGACGCAGCCGCCCTGGTCGATCGCGACGTCGACGATGACCGATCCCTTCTGCATCGTCTTCACCATGTCGGCGGTGACGACGTGCGGGGCGCGATCGCCGGCTACCAGCACGGCGCCGACGAGCAGGTCCGCCTTCGCCGTCCATTCGGCGACCGTCTCCTTCGTCGACTTCACCGGACGGATCCGACCGTTGTACGTCTTCTCGATCCAGCCGAGGCGATCGTCGTTGATGTCGAGCACGATCGTCTCGGCGCGCAGCCCCGAGGCGACCTCCGCGGCGTTGATGCCGACCACGCCGCCGCCGACCACCACGACCGTCCCCGGGCGTGTCCCGGTGACCCCACCCAGCAGCACGCCCTTGCCGCCGTGATTCGCGTGCAGCAGATAGGTGCCGACCTGCGCGCCGACGCGCCCCGCGACTTCGCTCATCGGCTGCAGCAACGGAAGCTTGCCGTCGTCGGTCTCGACGGTCTCGTAGCCGATGCTCTCGACCTGCGCTTCGCAGAGCGCCTTCGCGAGCGCCGACACGCTGGCCAGGTGCAGGTAGGTGTAGAGTGTGAGGCCGGGGCGGAAGTACTGGTACTCGCTCTCCAGCGGCTCCTTTACCTTCACGATCATCTCGGCCTGCTTCCAGACCTCCGCGCCCGTCGGCACGAGCGTCGCCCCGGCGGCGGTGTACGCCTCGTTCGGAAAGCCGGAGAGCAGTCCCGCGTTTTCCTCCACGAGGACGGTGTGCCCCTCTGCGATGAACCGCTTCGCGCCGTCCGGGGTTACCGCGACGCGGGTCTCCTTCGTCTTGATCTCCTTCGGGACGCCGATGATCATGGGAACGCCTCCTTGTGCGCTCTGGCCGCC
>CAYPII010000190.1:0-2626 GCA_964410765.1 uncultured Myxococcales bacterium
GAGGAGGAGGCGGTCCCAGGAGAGGACGGCGTCGCCCAGCAGCGCGCCGTCGCCGGCGAGTGCGTGGCGCAGCTCCACGGCGGTCGCCTCGTGCGGGACGACGATGAGCGCCGTGCCGCGCTCCGCGGCAAGAAAGCGCTCCGTGAGCGCCCCCCCGACGTCGGCGCCGATCGGCCGGAGATGAACGGTCAGCGGCATAGGTGCTGTTCATGGCAGGGGGGCCGGGGGAGGTCAAGCACAGGGGCGATAGAGGGGAAATGGCGTCGTTTTAGGGTTTTGCCGTTATCCGTCGTATCCCCCCGGATACAGAATCGGGTCCCCGCATGCGACAGCGGGGGGCATCTTTGTTATACTTTGCGAGCAGGGAGGGAGTGATGCGATCGGTGAATCAGTGGTGTGAGATCGTCCAGCGGCCGGCCTTTTCGTTGACCCCCATGGGGGAGCAAGATATACAATACGACATTCCCATCTGTTTCGCAGTGCCACAAGAGGAGGACTTCCTATGAAGAAGGGACTGATCGGAGCGATCGTGGCCGTCGCCCTCGGCGGCGTCGTGCTCTGCGCATGGGCGCAGCAACCGACCACGAAAACCTACAAGGTGAAGAAGATCCAGCGCGTGGAGCCAGCGCGCCCGGGCGTTGTCGGCGATGCGACGACGCAGCTGGGCAAGCCGCTCGCGGGGTCGCAGGCGACCTTCCGGAGTGGGCCGGGCGGCGTGAAGAGCGCGAGGGTCGGCGGTGAGACGGTTGTCAGCGCCTCGGGGTCTGCTCGTAAGACCGGCGACGAGGTGATCATCCTCTCCTCCGATGGTCGGCGGCGGCAGGGGAAGAAGGGGGTGAGCTATACCTTCGGGGATAAGCGCGTCTCCTGTTCGGGTGGCTGCCTCATCGGACTGGAGAAGCAGATGGGCGTCGAGCGCGTGGCCTTCGTCGCCGGCGCGGCGCAGATCAAACCGATCGAGGTGACCGGCTCCAAGCTGCCGTCGACGTATCGTTCGATCGGCGGATCGCGGAAGGTGGTCGGCCGTGAGGAGCAGGTCCTGATGACGCCGCTGCAGGTTGCTGCGTCTGCCTGTCGAATGCACTTCCGCGATGCCGCGAGCCAGCGCATCTGGGATGACTTCGTTCGCGAGACGCGCGGCATGATGGGGGGAGGCGGTGGGTCGATGATCAGCGGCTTGGACTTCCTCGGGAGCGTGATCGTTTGCGAGGGGGAAGCGGACGCCGAGGCGGAGACCTCGGTCTCCGAGGATGAGGCGGAGGAGGCGCTCCGACAGGCAAAAAAGGATGATGAGATGTCGGCGAAGGCGCTCGAGTCGCTCACCGACTGGGCATCGGCGACGAAGCAGACGGACAAGGGCGCGACGATGGAGGATGTTGAAGCGGCGGTTCAGGCCTATGTGAACTCGGGCGGCGGCGAGATGGAGGGGACCTTCACCGATGGCGCCGGGAACGTCTGGGTTGTTCGCGTCGATGCAAACGGCAACGTCTTCGTCTGTAAGGCGAAGGATGGGGAGAAGGGGGGCTCCAGCGGTGATTCCGGAAGTGGCAGCAGCAGCGGGAGCGGTTCCTAGGAATTGGCGCGGACCACGAAGAATATCGAGAGGGAGGATGGTATGAAAAAGATACGCGCATTGATCATCACGATCTCTTGTATTGGTTTCCTGGGGCTGAGTGTTCCGGCGGCAGCCATCTCCCCGGGCGGTCCCTGCGGTGGGATGGGGATCAACTGGGTCGATACGTTGAAGAGTCTCATCGAACAGATGAAGAACCTGATTGCGCAGGTGGGGCGCACCGACGTGCACCAGGTGGGACAGGAGCAGCTCGTCGATCTGCGCGGTGCGATGGGGAAAGAGGGGCTCACCGCCGACGTCGCCGTCGTGACCTCGTTTGGACGGAATCAGCGTATCGTCGGGCTCACCGACGGGACGCTGCTGGTGACGGATGTCCGGGGACGGATCACGCACGAGATGTCGGGGGGCTATGCCCTGAAGTACGGCCCAAAGCCGTAGCGCAGCGAGGGGGTTATTTCCCCATACGGCTGCGGGCCTCGTCGAGGAGGATTTTGGCAGGTCGGAAGGTGGGATTGATCTCATACGCCGTCGCGAAGCTCTTCGCGGCGGCGTCGTATTGTTCGCGCTGCATCAGCACCATTCCCATCCCGAAGTGGGCGTCGTAGTCCTTGGGAGAGAGTTCCAGGATGCGCCGGAACATGTGAAATGCGAGCTCGGTCTGTTTCTTCGTCGGGTATTTGAGCGCGAGCTTGCCGATCGTGCGCTGATATTCGTTGTTCTCCTTGTTGCGCTCCCACGCCTCGCCGAGCAGTCCCAGCGCCCGCAGATAGAAGAGGGTGCCGCTGCGCGCCTCCAATGCGGCCCCTTCGACGTAATAGGTCTCCGGGCTGGCGGGATCGATGCGACGCGCGATCTGCGCCAGTTCGATCGCCTCGTCGTAGCGCTTCTGCTCGATGCGCTCGCGGGCGACGTGGCACAGGTGCAGGGCGAAGGCCTCCCGATCGGTCATGCGATGGACGCCGGCGTGCAGCCGTTCATACAGATCGGCGATGTTCATGTCCCCTTGCTCCGGATCGAGGATCTTGCTGCGTCCGTCGACCGTGATTTCGACGG
>CAYPII010000191.1:0-2534 GCA_964410765.1 uncultured Myxococcales bacterium
GCAATAAAAATTCCTTCAGCTCCTCTTCAAGGGCTGGAGAAAGATTCCCGTCAAGGAAATCGATAAAATATGCCTCGTAATTTTCTCTTGTTATGCTCATATCAACACCCCGATGTTTCCAATATATTTTTTTAAAAACTTCCTGCCACGATAAATGTATACTTTTACCTGTGCTTCGGTCAATTCACAAATTTCAGCAATTTCCTGGTAAGAATACCCTTCATAATCACGCAATAAAATCACCGATTTCTGCGCTTCCGGGAGTTTTTCCAGTGCCTTGTGCAAAATCTCGTTCAAATCACTGAACTTGTTTTCATCGGTATACATGTTCTCGTTCACATCATCAACATCCGTCTTCCTTTTGTCTTTTCTAATGGTATCAATCATTGTATGATACGCTGTTGTAAACAAATCTGACTTGACCTTTGAAAAAGTAACATTTTCCTTTTTCACCCACAGTTTCTCATACGCATCCTGAACAATATCGCGAGCACGATCTTCATCTTTCAGGTTTTTTAATACAAACCTGTATATGCCGTCAGCATGCACATCAACGCTTATGTTGTATTCTTCAGCGGTCATTTAATTGGTGTCGTTGTACGCCGCGTCGAAGGCCCGGCGCGCCCGCCGCCGCAGCTCCGCGTGCGCCGCGCGGTCCTCGAGCATCCGCCGCACGAACCGGGCCACGCCCTCTGCGTCGCCGATCCGAAGGCTCTCGCCGCAGCCGAACCGCGCGATCGCGTCGTCCACGTTGCTCGCCCGCGGCCCGACATACAGCACCGGCAGCCCCGCCGCCAGGTTCGCGTGCAGCTTGCTCGGGCTCATCACCCCGAGCGAAAGATCGCGCAGCGTGATCAGCGCCGCGTCCGCCGACCCCATCACCGCCGGCGTCTCCTCCTTGGGGACGTAGCCGTGCATGATGACGTTGCTCAGCCCGCGCTCCTTCGCGCCCGCGGCGATCTCGTCCCAGCGCTTGCCCCCGCCGACGAAGAGGAACGTCACCCGCTCATCCTTCAGCCGCTCGGCCGCCTCCAGCACCGTCTCGAACTCGTGCCCGTAGCCCGTGTTGCCCAGGTACACGAGCGTGAAGCGCTCGCCCAGCCCGTAGTCCTTCGCCGGCGCCCACGCATCAGGCGTCGCGTCGGGCGGGAACATCTCCGCCTTCTCCCAGTTGGGAATCACCGACGTCGGCAGCTTGCGATCCCTCGGGCCGTACTGCTCGAGCAGCAGGTCGACCATCGCCGTGTCGAGGCACACCAGGTGATCGAGCCGCGCGAAGAGCCGGCGGTTCAGCCAGCGCATCGACCGGCTCATCACCCCGCCGGGCTTCATCACCCCCAGCCGCTCGGCCACGTCCGGGTAGCAGTCCATGTTCCACAGCACGATCTTCGCCCCCGGGTTGAACGCCCGGTGCAGCACCGCCGCCCACGCGATGTACGGCGGGGTGGTCAGGCTCACGATCACGTCCTGCGGCGGGAGCGTCATCATCCGCTGGGCCGCCAGCAGGTAGAAGCTCAGGTAATCGAGGCAGCGCTTCAGGATCGTGGCCTTGCCGAAGCGCGGCGTCCAGATCCGGAAGACGCGCGGGTTGCCCTCGCTCTCGGCCCTCTCCTCGGCGCCCGTGGGGACGTACCCGCCGCGGCTGGCGACGACCGTCACCGTGTCGCCGGCCCCGGCGCGGTGCTCGGCGAGCGAGGCGGCCAGGTGCGCCGTGGGGCTGAGGTCCGGGGCGTAGAACTGGTTGATGATCGTCACGCGCATCGGGCGCCGAGCCCTCCCGGGGTGCCAGCCGATCAGACCCGCTGCGTGTCGACGATGTTCTGGATCATCTCGTCGACGATGCGGCCCAGGCTGTAGGTCTGGTCCCAGTCCGGGTAGTGCGACCGCAGCTTCCGCAGGTCGGAGTAGTAGCAGATGTGGTCGCCGATCCGGTTCTGGTCGGAGTAGGTCAGCTCGGGCTTCTTCCCGGTGCGCTCCTCGATCATCGCGACGCACTCGAGCAGGCTCGCCGCGTTGCCCTTCCCGCCGCCGAGGTTGTAGACCTCCCCCGGCCTCGGGTTCTGCGCGAAATGCCAGAACGCGTTGACCACGTCGTGGCAGTGGATCTGGTCGCGGACCTGCTTGCCCTTGTAGCCGAAGATCGTGTACGGGCCCTCACGCAGCGCCGTCAGCACCAGGTAGTTCAGGAACCCGTGCAGCTCGACGCCCGAGTGCTGCGGGCCGGTCAGGCACCCCCCGCGGAAGATGCCGGTCTTGAGCTCGATCCCGTCGTACAGCCCGTACTCCTGGGCCAGGACGTCGCCGGCGGTCTTGCTGGCGCCGAAGAGCGAGTGCTTGGTCTGGTCGATCGAGAACGATTCCGGGATGCCGTGCTCGTACGCCGGGTCGTCGTAGTCCCACCGCGTCTCGAGCTCCCTGAGCGGGATGTGGTTCGGCCCGTCGCCGTAGACCTTGTTCGTGCTGACGTGGATGAAGACCGCCTCGGGCGTCTGGCGCCGGCACGCCTCGAGCAGGTTCAGCGTCCCCGTCGCGTT
>CAYPII010000192.1:0-2502 GCA_964410765.1 uncultured Myxococcales bacterium
GCCTGTGTCCGGCCGGACACGCTTTCGCACCTCCCCGGACAACCCCTCCCCGGTGCAACGCCGATAATCCTGTTGCCATGCAAAAGAGACTCTTCAGCATCGTCGTCCTCCTGGTTCTCGCCCTCCTCCCCGCGAGGGGGTGGGCTATCACCTCGGCCTGCGAATGGATCTTTTCCGCCGTGCCGGGAAAGGAGCTCTATCCCTGCCTCGTCGTCAACGAGCCCTTCTTTCATCAGATGACGGATGATGGCAGCACGGCCCTCTCGCAGGAATGGCTGTCGGAGTGTTCGTTCGAGGCGGTCCTTGCTGCCATCCAGGACAACACCTTCACCTGTTCGCTCGATACCTCTCTCCCCGAACATCCCAGTCCAACGAAAATGGCCCGCGCAAACGTGGTCCTCTTTCAACCGCAGCACCTTCCGGATATCACCGCAACTCTCTATGGCGGTCCCCGGCAGGCGCGCAGCGACGTCCTCAATCGCGTCGCGGAGAATGGCAGCACGGTCACGCGAGTCGAACGACCGATCGACCTCACCCTTCGGCCCGCAGGACAACTGACCAAGGGGGAAATCGAGGAGTCGCGCGGCGAGGCGCTCCTCGAGATTGCCAGTGTATTGCGGCCGCTCTACGGCGAAGGGCAGACGATCATCCTCTCCGGCGCCGTCCCGCTCTTTCACCCCCATCACTTCTCGTGGGGTCGTGCCGCGAAGACGAGGGTCAATGTGAATGGAGGAATGGAGTGGGTCGCCCCGCTGCTGATGGGCGAGGAGGAACCGAAGGCCGACGCCCTCCGGCGCTCCAACTGGACCGCCGGAGAGTTCGCCCGGCAGACGATCCTTCCGCCGCAGTCGATCGGCGACGGAGCGGACGGCTACAAGGCGCGGATGGAGATCGATCTGGAGAACAGCGATGACGCCGCCTTCGTCCTGAAGGGGACCGGGACGCTCGTATTCCGCGATATGGAGATCGTCCTCAAGCGCGGTGCGCTCGCGCGCATCGAGGGGGACGTGAAGATCATCCTCTCGCGCTCGACGATCCACTTCCAGCGCTGGGAGGGTCCCGACTTCATCGTCCGCGACGCGACGACCTGCTCCGGAGAAAACTGCCGGCGTCGGATCAGCGATCGCATCGCCTTCCGCGAAGAACTGGGCACGGACCTCGTGCAGGGGACGACGACGATCACCACGCGCGGCCTCCCCCTCCTCTCCGCCGCATCGCCGCTGGAAATTCGCGCGACCGATCTCGCCGGCCTGGTGCTCAACGACGCGGGGATGCACGAGGTGGGGAGCCCCTTCCAGAGCGATGCGACCGACGACGACCTCCTCTGCGAGCGGATGGCCGAGGGGTGGTGCCGTCCCCACGGGGTTCCGGCCGCCGTCGTCCTCCTCGCGCGCAAGAAGCCGGCCCGTCCCTATCACGAGATCGCCCATCCAATCGGCGATAACCTCCCCTTCCGGACGACCGAGACGAGCTACTTTCCGACGCTCAACCTGATCGACGAACTCCTGGAGGGACCGCACCTGCTCATCGACGACTACGGCCGACGCATCCGGATCGTGGAGGCCCCCTGCGCCGACGGCTCGCTGCGCCGGGAGGACGAGCGGGGGATCTGGCGCTGTCCGGTAGCGTATACCTTCGCCATCGACCGTCGCTCGGAGCTGGCCATCGACGAACGCGCCCTCGCCTTTCGAAAAACACTCCCGTTGCTGGAGGCGACTGCCGAGGAGAGCGGGACGCTGACGATCGGCAGGCGCTCCGATCTGCCGACCGACGACGAAGATGCTCCCGAGAGGGGCACCCGCCTCAACCCCGATGGGGGGACCCCGCTCGTCCCGACGTGGGAGTCGAGGACCGGTTCGCCCGAGGTCGATCGCCCGGCCGACGCGGAGGAGGCCTCCTCCGGGGGCTGCTCACTCGCCGGCGCCGCCGCCCCGAACGCGGGCGCGCTTCCGCTCCTGACCCTCCTGGGCCTCCTGCTCGCTTGCCGCCGCCGTCGGAACGCCTAGAACCAGAGAGAATCATTCGGTTTTTTTCTGTATCCCCGGCGGATACGCTATCCTGCCCCCGCAATCAACTCACGCCCCCGCGCCTGCCGAAAAGAGAGGTGAACGCAGAAAAGACCAGGGGGCATATCCATGAAGAAGGCATGCACCGCGCTCGTCGCATTCACCATCATTATGACGGGGCTCGCCCCGGCATGGGCGGAGCTCTCCGTCGCCCGGCCGACGCTCAAGCTCTCGCCGCGGGGCAACGTCGTCGCCCGCACAGGAATCCAGGCCGCCTCGACGAAGGCGCTGCGGGCGAAGCCGGCGATCATCGGCGATATCGACCGCGACGGCTACACCGACGTCGTCGTCGGCGCTCCGACCGGCGGCACGATGGCCGACTATGAACACCATGATTCCTGGTGCCCACAGTACATGGCCGAGGGATACGAGAAGTGCATCTACGACTCCGCGATCGAGGTCGGCGTCGCCTACATCTACAGCGGAAAGACCCTGT
>CAYPII010000193.1:0-2483 GCA_964410765.1 uncultured Myxococcales bacterium
ACTGGCGACGAATTACTCCTACGAAATCAAAAAACTCGCATGATAAAACACGCAGACATTACGCGGCCTTGGGTCCTTCCCCGGGGGTGAGGGGGTGCGGGTGCCAAAGGTGCGAAAAACCGCTAGTGTCAGAAATATAAAACCCGTTCCGCGCAAGGGGCGCAAAGCGGCACCCCGCAAGACGAAACGGATTGGACTGGCCGACTACGCCCGTCATCGGGGGATCTCCGAGCGGCGCGTCCGGGAAGTGGCGAAGGCCGGGAAGATCACGGCGAGGAAGGTCAAGGGCCGTCTGACCGTCGATCCCCGCGTGGCCGATCAGGAGTGGCTCGACAACGTCGATCACAAGAGCCGACCCCGCAGCCTCGACGAGCCCGCGCTCCCCGATGGCTTCGATGCGGAGGCAGCGGACCTCAACGTCGAGATCAACAAGGACAACGCCGGCGTCACGCGCCGCATCGCCGAGGCGAAGAAAGAAATCTGGCGGGCGAAGCAGGCCGAGCTCGATTACAGACGCGAGGCCGCCGAGCTCGTCACAATGGACAGGATACAGCGCGAGGCATTTGAGGTTGCGCGGATCGTGAGGGATGCGGTGCTCGTCCTCCCGGATCGATTGAGCCCGGAGCTCATCGGCATCAGGGATCAGGCGACGATGCACGCCGCCATGACCAAGGCCCTCAACTACGCACTCACAGAGCTGACCAATGGCATCGAGAAACGATTCGGCGTTCCTGCGCGGGTTTGTGGTGGGGATGAGGCCGGATCCCCTGATGACGGTCAGTGAATGGGCGGATCAATACCGGGTGCTGTCGCAGCGCGCGAGCGCCGAGCCCGGGCAGTGGCGGACCTCGCGGACTCCATATCTCCGTGAAGTCATGGACTGCCTGTCGGCTACGGACCCGACGCAGACCGTCGTGTTTTGCAAAGGCGCTCAGACAGGGGGCACCGAGGCAGGGAACTGTTGGATTGGCTACGTCATCGATCACGCGCCGGGGCCGATGCTCTCGGTGCAGCCCACCGTCGAGATGGCGAAGCGCAACTCGAAGCAGCGCATCGAGCCGCTCATCGCCGAATGCCCGCGGTTGAGGGAAAAGGTCAAATCCGCCCGGGCTCGTGACAGTGGCAACACAATTTTAAGCAAGGAATTCCCCGGCGGGGTCATGGTGCTCACCGGCGCCAACTCCGCTGTTGGGCTGAGGTCGCTGCCGGCACGGTATCTCTTCCTCGACGAGATCGACGGCTATCCCGGCGATGTCGATGGCGAGGGCGATCCCGTGGCGCTGGCCGAGGCCAGGGCGCGGACGTTCGCGCGGCGGAAGGTATTCAAGGTATCGACGCCGACGATCGAGGGCAGATCCCGCATCGCCGGTGCCTATGAGGCCAGCGATCAGCGCCGCTACGAGGTGCCGTGCCCGCACTGTGGGGCCTATCAAGAGATTGTGTGGAAGCGCATCACCTGGCCGAAGGGCAGGCCGCAGGAGGCCGTGCTCACCTGCGAGCACTGCGAGCGAAAGATTCAGGAGCACCACAAGACGGCGATGCTGGCGCGCGGGCGCTGGGTGGCCCGCAACCCCGATCGGCCGAACAAAAAGGCGGTGGGGTTTCACCTCAGCTCTCTGTATTCGCCCGCGGGATGGTTCGCGTGGGCCGATGCGGCAGAGCTCTGGGAACAGGCGCAAAACAACCCGCTGAAGCTGCGGAGCTTCGTCAATACGGTTCTGGGCGAGACGTGGAAGGAAAAAGGCGATGCCCCCGACTGGCGGCGGCTCTACGAACGCCGCGAACCCTACGAGTTCAACAAGGCGCCCGCGGGCGCCGTTTTTATTACCGCCGGCGCCGACGTACAGAAGGACCGAATCGAAGCGGAGATCGTCGCATGGACGCCGGACAAGCAGAGCTGGTCGCTGGATTACCGGAAGTTTATGGGCGACACCAGTGGCGAGGAGGTCTGGCGCGAGCTCTTCGCGATCCTCAACGAGACCTTCCCCAGCGAGGACGGCGGGCAGATGCCGATTCGCATGCTGGCGATCGACAGCGGCTTCAACACGCAGGCCGTCTATAATCAGGTCCGGCGTTTTCCGCCGAACCGCGTCATTGCGGTCAAGGGGTCGGCGTGGCTCGACACCATCATCGGCAGGCCCACGGGCGTTGACGTTGATAACCGCGGCAAGATGTCGCGCCGCGGGGTCCGGGTCTGGAGCATCGGCACGAATCTGCTCAAGACCGAACTCTACGGCTGGCTCAGGCTCGACAAGCCGACGAAGGACGATGAGCCCTACCCCGCGGGCTACTGCCATTTCCCGGAATACGATGAAGAATATTTCGAGATGCTCACCGCCGAGCAGGTGGTGCTGCGGCAGAGCCGCACCGGCGGCCGGCGGTACGAATGGGAGAAGACGCGGGAACGCAACGAATCATTAGATTGCAGAAATATGGCTCGCGCCGCGGCGTCGTTGATCGGCCTCGATAGACTGCAACCGGAT
>CAYPII010000194.1:0-2449 GCA_964410765.1 uncultured Myxococcales bacterium
GCTCCATCAGTTACCGATCGCCCCCACCTGCCGATGGCGGCCACCGGCGACTCCCTTCCATTCATCGCATGGATCTGATTATGTTGACTTCGCTGATTTTTCTGACTAATCTTTCTTCACAGATTTTTCTGAAGGACGGCAGATGAATACCTGCGATAGCGTGTACGAGATCGAGGCGATCGTGAGCGTCGACGGCCGCGGCCAGATAGTGCTCCCGAAGTCTGTACGCGATGCTCTAGGTCTGGCGGCCGGCGCCAGACTCGCAGTCGTGCTCAAGCGACAGGGGGGCGCCACATGCTGCGTAACGCTGATGCCCGCGGCGGCCCTCGAGGATCGAGCACGGGAATTGATCGAGGCACCGTCTGCCGCGCGACCGAGTCGGTCGGCGAGTAACTCATAGGAGGTTTCTACGATGGCATCGATACACGAAGCGGTCCGAGACCGGTACCGGAAAGCGGCGCTTGGAGCCAACGAGGCGCATACGGAGAGCTCTTCGTGCTGCGGTGGCTCGACCTCATGCTGCGGCTCCCCCGGCAGTGCGGCGTCGAGTACGGGCTTCGGCTACTCCATCGAAGAGCTGAAGCTGCTACCGGAAGGCGCAGACCTCGGCCTCGGATGCGGTAATCCGACAGCCCTAGCCGCTCTTTCTCCAGGCGAGGTGGTGCTGGACTTGGGCTCCGGCGCCGGCATCGACTGCTTCTTGGCGGCTCGACGCGTCGGGGATTCAGGCCGAGTCATCGGCGTCGATATGACGCCGGAGATGCTCGAACGGGCGCGGGCGAACGCGGCACACGGCGGCTACACGAACGTGGAGTTCCGGCTTGGAGAGATCGAACACCTCCCGCTGGCGGACGAGACGGTAGACGTCGTCATCTCCAACTGCGTCGTCAACCTCGCGCCGGACAAGGATCAGGTATTGACCGAGGCACTCCGCGTCCTGAGGAGCGGCGGCCGAATCTCGATCAGCGATCTGGTTCTGGAGCGCGAGCCGTCGGCGGCGGTTCGCGGAAACATCGCGCTCCTGACCGGCTGCATAGCCGGGGCAATGGTGAAGGGAGATTTCCTCTCCGCCCTTGAGCGGGCCGGTTTCGTCGACGTGCGGGTCGACAAGGAGAGCCGCTACCTCGACCTCGAGCAGATTGCGTCGCTGGCCGAAGAGGCGGGAATCTCGGAAGAGGATGCTGCAGCGATCGCGGGAAACGTACGGTCGGTTACGGTTTCGGGGCGGAGGGGCTGAACCGCAAGTGCAGCGCAGACCCGCTCTGGGCCTGCGCCCCGCCGCCCAACCCGCGGTACCACGCACCTTGTTGATCTCGATACCGCCACCGGCCGCGCGCAACTGAATTCTCGCGGCTCGGGCCGGTTAGGCGCGTTCCTCCCCCGTCGCGTAACCCGCAAACTGGGCGTTGTAAAGCTCCCGGTAGAGCCCGCCGGCGGCGATCAGCTCGTCATGGCTGCCGCGTTCGGCGATCCCCTCGTCGGTCAGCACGACGATCTCGTCGGCGTTCTTGATCGTCGAGAGGCGATGAGCGATTACCAGGGTGGTGCGGCCGACGGCGAGCTCGTTGAGCGCGGCCTGGATGCGTGCCTCAGTCTCGTTGTCCAGTGAGGCGGTGGCCTCGTCGAGGAGGAGGATCGGCGGGTTCTTCAAGAAGGCGCGGGCGATCGCCAGCCGCTGCTTTTGCCCGCCGGAAAGGCGGATGCCCTTCTCACCGATCTGACTCTCGTAGGCGTCGGGCAGGGTCACGACGAAATCGTGGATGTTCGCCCGGCGTGCGGCCTGCTCGATCTGGTCGTCGGTGGCGCCGACGTCGCCGTAGAGGATGTTCTCCTTCACCGTGCCGGTGAACAGGAAGACGTCCTGTTGGACGATGCCGATGGCGCGCCGCAGCGTCCGGAGAGATACGTGGCGGATGTCGACGCCGTCCACGGTGATCGAGCCCTGGGAGACGTCGTAGAAGCGCGGGATCAAGTTGCACATCGTGGTTTTTCCCGCTCCCGATGGACCGACCAGCGCGATGGTCTTCCCAGGCGGGATCTCGAGATCGACGTGGCGCAGGACGTGACTGCCGGAGTCCTTGGTGTCCGGCGATGTGCCGTACGCGAAGGTCACATCGTTGAAATTTATGTGGCCCTGGACGTGGACAAGGTCCATCGCATCGGTGGCGTCGCGGATCTCCGGCGTCTCGTCCATGATCTCGGCAAAACGGCGAAATCCGCTCATGCCCTGCTCGAACTGCTGGGTGAAGTTGGCAAGGCGGCGAATCGGCTGGAGGATCAGTCCGATGTAGAGGATGAAGGCGACGAGATCGCCCACCTCGATGTGGCCCAGGTAGATCAGGTAGCCGCCGTAGCCGACGACGGCTACGTTCAGGAAGTTCGTCAGGAAGGTCAGACCTGTCATGAAGCGGGACATCCGGCTGTAGGCGAAGTACTTGGCGTGCTTGAA
>CAYPII010000195.1:0-2435 GCA_964410765.1 uncultured Myxococcales bacterium
GATCACGCGCGCGGAGAAGAGGAGCTTGCCCGACGAGTGCGTCTTCCCCTTGTCGTGCTCGAAGAAGACGCCGGGGCTGCGGTGGAGCTGTGAGACGATCACGCGCTCGGTGCCGTTGACGATGAAGGTGCCGAAGTCGGTCATGATCGGCACCTCGCCGAAGTAGACCTCCTGCTCCTTCACGTCGCGGATCGACTGCGCGCCCGTCGCCTCGTCGACATCCCAGACCACCAGCCGCACGAGCGTGCGCATCGGGGCGGCGTAGGTCATGCCGCGGTTGCGACACTCGAGTTCGTCGTAGCGCGGCGGATCGAGCTGGTACTGCACGAACTCGAGGGACGCCGTCTGGTTGAACCCCTTGATCGGGAAGACGCTCTTGAAGACGCCCTGGAGCCCCACGTCCCCCCGCTGGTCGGGCGGGACATCCGGCTGCAGAAACTGGCGAAAGGACTCCTGCTGCAGCGCGATCAGCGGCGGAATGTCGACGACGTGCTGAACCTTCGAGAAGTCCTTGCGGATGCGACGAACCGGGGTGATAGGCATATGTGCTCCTCGCAATAGAAATCGACAAACACATGACACGCGTTGCAGGAAACAGGAGGCCCGTCATGCGAACCTCCCGCTTCTGCCTCACGCGTCCTGCGTTCTGTTCCGTGACAGCATCGACACCGCATCGACTGCGGGCATCGCGCCCTCGTCCCGCCAGAGCGGGGGTCCCGCCTTACTTGATCTCGACCTTCGCGCCCGCGGCCTCGAGCTTCTTCTTCAGCTCCTCGGCCTCTTCCTTCGTCACGCCCTCTTTGACCGCCTTCGGGGCGCTCTCGACGAGCTCCTTCGCTTCCTTCAGGCCGAGGCCCGTGATGGCACGGGCTTCCTTGATCACGTTGATCTTCTGGGCGCCGACATCGGCGAGGATGACGTCGAACTCCGTCTTCTCCTCAGCCGCCTCGCCGCCACCCGCACCCGGGGCCGCCGCGACCGCCACCGGCGCCGCTGCGGAGACGCCGAAGGTATCCTCGAGCTCCTTCACGAGGTCCGCGACCTCCATGAGGGTCATCCCCTTCAGGGCCTCCACGATCTCTGCTTTTCCGACTGTCGCCATCTCGTCCTCCTCGTTTGCACCCCACCCGATCCGTACCGTCTCCGTTACGCCCGTGTGGGCCCCGCCCTCCTCTCGTCGTCCGGGCGGGAATTAAGCGCCGTTGTGAAAATATCTCGCCTTTTATTGTTTCGTCTCCTTGATCGCATTGAGCGCGTAGACCAGGTTGCGCGGCAGTGCGGCGAGGACGCCGACGAAGTTGCTGGCCGGCGCCTGCATGCTGGAGAGCGCCCGGGCGAGAAGCTCCTCGCGCGAGGGCATCTTGGCCAGCGTGTCGACATCCTTGTCGGAGAGCTCCTTGCCCTCCATGTAGCCGCCCTTGATCTCGAGCTTGTCGTGCGCCTTCGCGAACTCGACGAGGACCTTCGCCACGCTCACCGGATCGGACTCAGAGGTGGCCAGCGCGGTCGGGCCGTCGAAGAAGCGATCGAGCGCCTCCATCTCACGCTCCTTGAGGGCGCGCTTCATGAGGCGGTTCTTGACCACCTTCATCTGCGACTCTTCGGCGCGCAGCTTCGAGCGCAGCTCGTTCATCTCGGCCACCTTCAGGCCGCGATAGCCGGCGAAGATCAGCGTCTTCGCCTTCTCGAGCCGATCGTTCAAAAATGTAACCTCTTCCACCTTGCGTTCGCGTTTCACCGGAACCTCCTTCACCGCCGGCGGGTGTTCCCCGCGGAGCGGCGGATTACCGTTAGTAGCCCGAGACGTCGATCGCGATGCCCGGCGTCATCGTCGCCGAGATCGACATCGTGCGGATGTAGGTCCCCTTCGCCGCGGCGGGCCGCGCCTTGACGATGGCGTCCATGAGGACGCTGATATTCTCCTTGAGCTTCTGCGCGCCGAAGGAGCGTTTGCCGACCGGCGCGTGGATGATCGCGCCCTTCTCGATCCGGAACTGCACCTTGCCGGCCTTCTGCTCCTCGACCGCCTTCGCGACGTCCATGGTCACCGTGCCGAGCTTCGGGTTCGGCATCAGGCCGCGCGGACCCAGGACCTTACCCAGGCGTCCGACGACGCTCATCATGTCGGGGGTCGCGACGACCTTGTCGAACTCGAGCCACCCGCCCTGGATCTTCTCGGCGAGCTCCTCGGCGCCCACGACATCCGCGCCAGCTCCCTCCGCCTCGGCGGCCTTGTCGCCCTTGGCGAAGACCGCCACGCGCACCGTCTTGCCCAAACCGTTCGGGAGGCTAATCGCCCCACGCACCATCTGGTCGGTCTGCTTCGGATCGATGCCCAGGCGCACGGCGATGTCGACCGTCTCGTCGAACTTCGCCTTGGCCATCCCCTCGAGCAACTCCAGCGCCTCGTCGAGCGCGTAGCGCTTCTGGGGATC
>CAYPII010000196.1:0-2420 GCA_964410765.1 uncultured Myxococcales bacterium
GATGTTATTACAGCTAGTTATGACACACTGATCCATCAACGTTGGGACAGCTGTGTTATCAGTGCTTTTCTCTTCAACCGACCTCAGCGCGCCGCTTTATCCGCGTTGCTCCGTCTGACGCCCCACTCCTTTCGCATGGGGATCAGAACGCTGGGAGCGCTGAAGGATGCACCGGCACGGGAAGTCGTCTCCGAGGAGGTCGGAAAACGAAGGCCTCGGAAACGGGAGAAGAAGACGATTCGTCTGGAGGCCGTCAGGATCGAAGGGCGTATCCAAAAGCCGGAGGCATTCTACGTCGTGCAACGCGCCAGGACCAAGCACGACAAGATGGTGCAGAAGCCCGAGAGTTTCGTCCCGCGGATACTGCAATCACTCGAATACCTCGATCAATTGGACCAAAAATAACCGTTCGGCCAACGGATGGGAACCACTATGAGCATCGCTCCTCCATCATCCACCCTGCGCGGACAGCGACGTGTCGCGGCGGAATCGAGGCAGCGGCCTGAGACGCCGGCCGATACTGCAGCGCGCTCCATCTTCGTCCTCGCACAGGCGAAGCGCCCGGCGCCGAGCGCACCCGAGGGGTATCGGCCGCTCACCGCGGCGACCACCGCCGCGCTCAAGAATCCCCGTCGACGGGTCTACCTGCTCGTCGGCAACCCGGAGCGAACGGAGATCCTCTCGTTTGCGCAGCGCCTGCGCGAACGGAAGGGATCGCAGGCAGCGCTCTTCTTCCTCGACACGCGCGACGCGCCGGGGCTGCTCTATCGAAAACGAGAACTCGGCCTCCCGATCGCACTGACACAGCTCGGCGAAGGACGCTTTCGCATTCAGACGCCGCAGGTCATCCTGCTGCACCGAACCTTTCGTAAGGCGGAGGATCCCTTCCACCTCATGGGGATGCAGCGGCAGGAAGATGCCCCGTCCGCAGCGCGGCAGAATCAAACCGCACCGGCAGCTGCACCCACGCCGCCCCCCTCGCCAACCCAGGCGATCCCAGGGGTGCCGACGCTTACCCTGTTGAACGTCGAGGCGCTCGTCGTCGAGGCGCAGCATCCGGTCATCGTCATCGCCGGAACCACGGAGGGCACGCGCACGAAGGAAACGGCCCAGGCGGCGCTCGCCGACGCCGGTCCGAGGAAGACGCTCGTCGTCTTTCTCGATCTCAGCGATCGCGCAACGGCCGATGCGCTCCTCCGTCGACTCAACATCACGCTCGAACTGCACAGCGTGAAGGGACACATGGCCCCGTCGATTCCACAGTGCTTTCGCTACGATCGCGGCACGATCACGAAGGAACATTCCTTCACACGGGCGCAGCGTGGCGACCGCATCCGTCTCGGGGCATCCAACGACGCAACGCCGGCGGAGGAGACACCGGAAGGCATCATCGAGCTCGAGAGCGAAACCGACGCACAGGAGCTGCTCTCCGGGAAGCTCCCGGTCCGCCTCCTCGTCGGTTCCGGCAGCGACGCCCGCTATCGACGCGCGCGGCGCATACTCCGACGGGGAACGGGCGTCGGGACGGAGTACCGCGTCGCCTTCCTCGATCTCGAAACCTCGAGCGCCGGCGACGTCCTCTTCACCCTCGGCCTCTCGCGCCGGATCTCGACGAAGGAGCCGCGCACCTTCGAGTACCGCAAAGGAGCGTTCCGTCCGGCCCACTTCACGCGCGCCGGCAAGGACATCCTCGGCGGGGCACCGGTCCCCGCGCCCTATCGCCGTAAGCGCTCACAACAGTGAGCGGTTTTTTCCAACACCCGACAACAACGCGCGATTGCTGCCGATAATCCTGCCGGAGGTGAGCATGTCCCCTCGGGATGGAAGTCCTATATCGAAGCAGCCGCTCCCCGGCTTCTGGCGGATCGGCGCAGAGACCGATTTCGGTCCGCAGCGACACGAGCTCCTCGCCGTCGACCTCGATGGCGACGCAACGATCGATCATCTTCTGTACGCCGGCATCCACCGACCCTACGTCGGGCCGCAGAACGATGAATGGATTGGACGCGATCTGACGAAGAGCTCCTTCCGCTGGTCGCCGCTACACGACGAAGACCTCGTCGCGCTGCGCGCTCGCCTTGAAGAAGCGGAGCACGGCTCCATCCGAAACGCCCCCGAACGGGAGACGCTGCTGGAGGCCTTCGGCCTCGGCGGCCTCGACGGTGCGGCCTTCGTCGGCATGCTCGCCCTCTTCCCCGCAGCTGTCCCCGTCGTCAGTGCCCTCATGGTGCCCAGCATTGTCGACGAGGGCCGCGCGATCGCACGCAGCGAACGCGACGGTCATGCGATCGCCCATTTCGTCGGCATGTTCGCGGGTGCCAGTGCCGCGGGCGCCATTGCACCGCGCGGGCACATCGCGCGCACGCCGCCTCGAGCTGCGCCTCGATACTGCGCCGCTCCTCGCCCCAAAACAGCACCAT
>CAYPII010000197.1:0-2411 GCA_964410765.1 uncultured Myxococcales bacterium
GGTCACCGATGAATGGGACGAGCACTACGATCCCCTACCAGAGGAGTTCAGCTTCCATGACCCGTCATAGGGGCCGGGGGTGCGGTTGGACCTCACCCGGCTACACGGAGCTCTATCCGTGCCGAAGACAGTCCAACAGCTACCGCGCCTGCCCTGATCGTCCTTGTGCTCACACCATTGAGCTCCTATAATCATTGACGAACATAGACCGCTTGAGTAGGTGCAGAATGTCAAGAAAGACTCTTCTCGTGGAAGATGAAGCGCTCATCGCCATGGCGGAAGCGCAGATGCTCAAGAAATATGGCTATGAGGTCCTTACCGCCCAGAACGGCGAGAAGGCTATCGAGACGGTAGACTCGGACCCTGGCATTTCCCTCATCTTGATGGACATCGACCTTGGGAAAGGGATGGACGGGACCGAGGCGGCCGAGAGCATTCTCGAGCGGCACGACCTTCCAATCGTCTTTCTCTCGTCGCACACCGAGCCCGAGGTCGTCGAGAAGACCGAGGGCATCACCTCCTACGGGTACATTCTGAAGAACTCGGGAGAAACTGTGCTCCTTGCCTCGGTGCGGATGGCCTTTCGTCTTTTCGATGCGAACCAGCGGCTGAAGGAGCAGAGGGAGGAGCTTCGGAACACCCTGATCCAGGTGGAGCAGACCGAGGAGATCCTGCGCGAACGCGAAGAGATGTACCGGAATCTCATGGAGAACAGCGTCGACGCGGTGCAACTCCTCGACGAGCAGGGTCGGTTTCTCGACGTGAACGAGCGGGGATGCGAGATGACCGGATACTCGCGTGAGGAGCTCCTCTCCATGAGTATCGCGGACATCGACCCGAACTACCCTGACGACGGGTTCTACCGCTTCTGGCAGGAAAAACCGAAGGGCACATCCGTCCTGTTCGAGACCGCGCACCGGCACAAGGACGGCACGATCATCCCCGTGGAGGTAAACGGGATCTTCTTTGCAGTAGATACGAAGCGCTACCTCTTCGGGGTGGCGCGCGACATCACCGAGCGCAAGGAGCACGAACGGCGCATCGCCGAGAGCGAAGAGAACCTGCGCGTCACGCTCGACTCGATTGGCGACGCGGTGATCGCCACCGACCGTCTCGGCCGGGTGGCGAGGATGAACCCGATCGCGGAGACTCTCTGCGGGTGGAAGCGCGACGACACGATCGGTCGCCCGCTCCCCGAGGTTTTCCGTATCGTGAACGCGAACACACGCGAGCCTGTGGCCGATCCTGCCTCACGCGTGATGGAGACCGGGCAGACGGTCGGGCTTGCGAATCACACGGTGCTGATCGCCCGCGACGGCACCGAGTACCAGATTGCCGATAGCGTCGCGCCCATCCAGAGCGAACACGGAGAGATCGAAGGCGTCGTACTCGTCTTCCGCGACGTGACCGAGCAGTACGAGACGGAGCGTCGACTCAGAGAAACCGCAGAATCGCTCGACTCCTTCCTCCGCCACAGCCCGCTGCTCATGAGCGAGATCGACCTACAGGGGCGGTATCTCCGCGCGAACCCGGCGCTGGCTCGGGTACTGGGGGCCGCACCGTCAGAGATCGAGGGGAAGCGCTTCGAAGAGCTGCTCCCTGCCGAGCTCGCCCGTGCGTTCGAGAGCCGAGTAGCCACGGTTCGAGAAACCCGGCAACCGGTGCGCGCAGAAGATACGGTGAACACGGGGGACGGCCCGCAACCGTACACGATTACGCTCTTCCCGCTCTTCAACTCCGACCGCACGCTGCGCTCAGTCGGTGCCGTCGCGCACGACGTCACCGATTACCGCCGCATCGAAGAGAGTCTCCGCGATGCACTCCGGAGCAAGGAGGCGCTCATACGGGAACTCAACCATCGGGTCAAGAACAACCTGAGCCTGCTCGCCTCGCTCATCAGCCTGAAGGACGCCGAGACTCAGATCGACCTCTCGGACATCAAGCATCGCATCGAGGCGATCGGCCTTGTTCACGAGAAGCTGTACCAGCACGATGGGGTGCAGCTCATCTCGGTGCGGGACTATCTGCAGGATCTGCTTGAGGCGGTGTTCTCTTCGCTCTCCTCGCAGGAGGTGCGCGTCGTCAACGAGATCGACGATGTGCGGATCGACGCCAACACCGTCGTTCCTCTGGGTCTGATCGTGAACGAGATCGCCACGAACGCGATCAAGCATGGCTTCACTGGCACGCAAGAGCCGAATCTTTCCGTGAAAATGGAGGAGGACCGGAAGAACAGCCAGTACCAGATAACGCTCTCGAATACCGGAAAGCCGTTTCCGGAAGAGATTGATTTGGACAACCCTCAAACGTTAGGCTTACAGCTCATTTCGGCGCTAACGGCGCAATTGGGCGGCACCATCGAACTGCAACGTACGCCCCACCCGGTATTCACCATCAGGTTTCCTACAGGA
>CAYPII010000198.1:0-2380 GCA_964410765.1 uncultured Myxococcales bacterium
CGCATCGGGCTTGCCCCTCTCGAAGGGGAAGACGTGCGCCTTGCGGCCGCCGTCGATCATCGATTTGAAGACCTTCACGCTCACAGATGGCTCCCTGAGGAGATATCCCCTCATCTGTATTATCGGCCGATTCCGGGCGAAAGTTGCGAAAAAATGATCTGATATTATTCAATGATATCATGTGTTTGAGCAGTTCCCCCTCCGGATAGGGTCAAAAAATGGCCCGGGAGGGCTCTCCCGGGCCAGTCGCCGCAGAGTGATCGCTCCCTATTTCTTCCCCAGCTTCGTAAGGCGCGGCGCATCCCACTCCAGCGCCAAACGTGGACGCTTCTCCGAATGCCCCTTCTCGAGAACCGATCCGATGACGAGCGGGAGCGAGACGGAGGGCTCCACGAAGGCCATCGCGTGCGTCGCCTTCTTCGAGACCTTCCCCCAGCTCGTCGCCTCGGAGAGCGTGGAACCCGAGAGCCCCCCCCAGTGCGGCGAGTCGGTCGTCACCTGGATCGCGTAGCGATGGCCGCCGGTATCGAGCCCGAAGATGTAGGCCATCACGACCGAGTCGTTGATGAAGTTCTTCGGTACGCCGCCGGCGACATAGACCGCCGCCGTGCACGGGGACTGCACGACGACCTGGGTGAGCTCGTAGTTGTCGCGGATGGAATCAATCACCACCCCCTCGCGCCCCTCCTTGACACAGCGGTGGTAGTGCTCGGTCAGTCCGATGCCGATCGAGGAATCGTTGAGCGCGGGCGAGAAAACCGGCACGCCGTGCCGAGCGGCGGTTCCGAGAATCGAGTTCGGATCATCGACCGTCTCGCCGAGCGCCTGCAGGAACTGGCGCGTCGAATAGCGCCCGGCGGGGAGCTCGTCGGCGAAGCGACCGATGGAGCAGTCCAGCCGCCAGAAGTTGTCCTCGTTCACGTAGGTATCGTAGATGCGGTCGATATAGAGGTCGCGCAGCTCGCGATCGTCGGCGTGCGGCGTTCCCACCCAGTGCTTGAAGCCTAAAGCCTGGTAGAAGTCCTGGTAGAGGATGGCGCCCGTCGAGACAACGACGTCGACGACCTTGTGCTCGATCATGTCGCGGATGACCTTGCGCAGCCCCGCGGCGATCAGCGGCCCGGCCAACCCCAGCAGGACCGTCGGGCGGTCCGGGTCGGTCATCATGCGTTCCACCACCTCTGCGCAGCGCCCGATGTTGCGCGCCTGCACCGAAGCCCCGGCGTACGCATCGACGAGCTCGGCCACCGAATTGATCCTGGAGAGATCGACCTGCTTCACCGAGGTGGTGAGCAGCTCCTCCTTGCGCCGGCGCTGCTCGTCGGTCATATCAGGAAAATTGTAGCCCGCGGGCTTTTCCAGAACACGAAAGGATCGCTTCGCCATCGCACCGCCCTCCTCTGCCGAATCCACCGATAGACGCCGCTCTTTAGCGACCGCCCGCCGGGATGTCAAATGTCAGCGCCGCTTGCGTGAGCGACACAACGGCGCTAGACTCGTCACAGGAGGCCATCATGATGAAACGGATCCTCATCATCCCCGCCGTCGCCCTCGCCTTCTTTGGCGCCTGCTCCGGCGGCGCCGTGAAGCCCACGCTCGAGGAGAACCTCCTCGACTACCCGGAGGTGGAGATGGTCACCTTCGACATCGCCGGCACGATGGCCTGCAGCGACTGCCCCGACGAGGAGCCGATCGGCGTGGAGGTCGAGGCGCGCCTGGCAAACGACCCGCTCCATTCGATGGGGGTGCGCCTCTACGACGGCATGGGCCCCTTTCATTTTTCGGAGCTGCGCGGGCCGGCGGGCGAGGGGGTCGAGGTGCAGGGGACCCTGCGCTATTCTGGATTCAGTCGCCGGGCGACCGCCAACGCGAACATCCCCGGCGACGACGGCGGTGCGATCGGCGTCACGCTCAACTTCTCCATCGGTGCTGCGCAGGCGGAAGAAGGGGAGGACGAGGAGGAGTAACCTTTTACCGGCCCCCGTGGATCTTGCGGTTCGGGAAGAGGAAGGAGATGCCGCCCCCCATCGAGACGTCCCCGGAGAGGTCCTTGCGCGTGGGGCTCAGCTGCGTGTAGTGGATGTAGGAGTTGATATCGAGGCGAAACGCAATCCACGGGACGGGGAAGTAGAACTTCGCGCCGCCGCCGATCACGCCGGTCGGCTCCCACCTGCTGTTGATCTGCATCGCCCCCACGCCGAGCGTGAAGTAGAAGTCCATGTTGAAGATCCTCGATCCCGCGCGCCACGCCGCCGGCGTGTTGAGCGAGACGAGTCCCACGCCGATGTGCGTGTCGCTCGTGTTGAGGTACTGGTAATAGGGGGTGTTCTTGTCGACGACGATCGGGCTGTAGAGGTACTGGCCGCCGAGTGCTAAGAAG
>CAYPII010000199.1:0-2336 GCA_964410765.1 uncultured Myxococcales bacterium
CGCCGAGATTCCGAGTGGATGGGGACGGTCTACCGGTTCCTGGGGCTCTCCGTCGGCGTCATCCTCCACGGCCTCTCCGACGAGGAGCGTCAGGAGGCCTACGGCGCCGACGTTGCCTACGGGACGAACAACGAATTCGGCTTCGACTACCTGCGCGACAACATGAAGTTCGACTCCGGCCAGTTCGTGCAGCGGCCGCTCAATTTCTGCATCGTCGACGAGGTCGACTCGGTCCTCATCGACGAGGCGCGCACGCCGCTGATTATCTCCGGCCCTGCCGAGCAGTCTACCGAGCTCTACTACGTCATCAACGGGATCGTGCCGTATCTGGCGGCCGAGAAGCACTACACGGTCGACGAGAAGTCCAAGAGCGCCACGCTCACCGAGGAGGGGGTGGAAGAGGTCGAGCGGCGTCTCAACATCACAAACCTCTACGATCCGCAGAACATCAATCTGTTGCACCACGTCAATCAGGCGCTGCGCGCGCACGCACTCTTCAAGCGCGACGTCGACTACGTTGTGAAGAACGGCGAGGTCATCATCGTCGACGAGTTCACCGGTCGCCTGATGCCGGGGCGGCGCTGGAGCGACGGCCTGCACCAAGCGATCGAGGCGAAGGAGAACGTTCGCATCGAGAACGAGAACCAGACGCTCGCCACGATCACCTTCCAGAACTACTTCCGCATGTACGAGAAGCTCTCGGGCATGACCGGCACCGCCGACACCGAGGCGGCCGAGTTCGCGAAGATCTACAACCTCGACGTCATGGTCATCCCCACGCATATGCCGATGATCCGCGACGACATGGCCGACGTGATCTACAAGAACGAGGAGGCGAAGTTCCGCGCGGTCGTGGAGGACGTGCGCGAGAACCACGAGCGCGGGCGGCCGGTGCTCGTCGGCACGATCTCCATCGAGAAGTCCGAGCGCCTCGCCAAGATGCTCCAGCGCTACGGGGTGCCGCATCACGTCCTCAACGCCAAGCACCATGACCGCGAGGCGGAGATCGTCGCGCAGGCGGGACGCAAGGGGGCGGTGACGATCTCGACGAACATGGCCGGCCGCGGCACCGACATCGTGTTGGGGGGCAACCCCACCTTCCTCGCGAAGACGAAGGTCGGCCCCGAAGCGGAGCCGGCGGTCTTCGAGGCGGCGCTGAAGGAGTTCAAGGCGCAGTGCGATGCGGAGAAGGCACACGTCCTCAACGAGGGGGGGCTCTACATCATCGGCACCGAGCGGCATGAGAGCCGACGCATCGACAACCAGCTGCGCGGCCGTTCCGGCCGCCAGGGCGATCCCGGCGCCTCGTGCTTCTACCTGGGCCTCGATGACGACCTGCTGCGCGTCTTCGGCGGAGACCGCATCCGCGCGATGATGGACCGCATGGGGATGGAGGAGGACGAGGAGATCCAGCACCCGTGGCTGACGCGCGCGATCGCCAACGCGCAGCGCAAGGTGGAGGGGCACAACTTCCAGATCCGTAAGAATCTCCTCGAGTTCGACGACGTGATGAACCAGCAGCGCACCACCGTCTACGGGCGGCGGCGCGAGATCCTGAGCAACGAGAGCAACCGCGACATGGTCCTGGACATGATCGACCAGGTCGTCACCGAGATCGTCGACGAGAGCGTTCCGCCGCAGATCAAGGGGGAGTTCGATTCCGCGCCGCTGGAGGAGCGCGTGCGCGCGCGGCTGAACATGGACCTCCGCTTCGACGAGCTCCCCGCGGAGGCGCGCGGTTCGCAGGAGGAGATCGGCACCGCCCTCTACGAGCGCGTCATCGCCCACTACGAGCAGCGCGCGCAGGAGAACGGCCCGGAGATCATGCAGCGCATCGAGACGATCCTGCTCCTCCAGACGCTCGACGCCCTCTGGAAGGATCACCTCCTCTCGATGGATCACCTCAAGGAGGGGATCAGCCTGCGCGGCTACGGACAGAAGGACCCGCTGCTCGAGTACAAGAAGGAGGGCTTCCTCCTCTTCCGGCAGATGATGGACCGCTTTACCGCCGACGTCACCGAGAAGCTCTTCCGCGTGCAGGTCTCCACCGAGGAGAGCGTCGCGCGCGCCGCCCGCGCCAATCCCCTGGGTCAGCCGACGCGCGTCACTCACGACGAGGTCAACGCCTTCGCGCAGTCCGCACCCGCCGAGGCGCGCGGCGATTCCGGACGCCGGCAGGAGACCGTCCGGCGGGACGTTCCCAAGGTCGGCCGCAACGATCCCTGTCCGTGCGGCAGCGGCAAGAAGTACAAGAAGTGCTGCGGCCGATAGGGGAATCGATCGTTCTTGTTCGACAGCGTCATTTCGTCGCCCCCTTCTCTTTTTCACGACAATTC
>CAYPII010000200.1:0-2321 GCA_964410765.1 uncultured Myxococcales bacterium
CGGACCTTCACGTTCTGATTCGCGGTCGTCTGCACCCGCTGGCCGACGTAGTCGGCCTGGATCGGGAGCTCGCGCCATCCGCGGTCGATCATCACCATCAGGCGGATGAACTGCGGTCGGCCGCGGTCGATGAGCGCATCCATCGCCGCGCGGATCGTCCGGCCGGTGTAGAGAACGTCGTCGACGATGACGATCCCCTTTCCCGTCACGGAGAAGGGCAGATCGCTCGGTTTGACGACCGGCTGTTCGTCGACCTCGGTGAGATCGTCGCGGTAGAGATTGATATCGAGCGCCCCGACATCCATCGGACGGTGTTGGATCTGCTCGACCTTGCGCGCCAGCCACTGGGCGAGCGGGACCCCCCGGGTGCGGATGCCGACGAGAGCGACGTTCTCCGTGCCGTCGTCCACGATCCGTCGGGCGACGGCGTGGAGGGCCTCCTCCATGTCGGCCTCGCTCATCAAGAATGTCTTTGCTTGCGTCTGGACGTCGGTCTGGGCCATCGCTCTCCCCTCCTCCTGAAAAAAAACCTCCCGCGGACCGCCGGAAGGCCTCTGATGGGGTCGTCTGCTCTGTTCCGGATCGCGCACCGTCCCTCCCGTTTCCGCCGGGGCGCTTTCTAGTCCGGCGATGCCTTCCAAGTCAATGAAAAAACAGAATAATTTCCGATTTCCCCCTCCAGCATCCCTCGACCGGGTGCAGACAGCTGTCTTCGGGAAGTGACGTGGGGACGGAATTCCCCCCCCCTGCGACACCGATAATTCTGACGTGCAACGAGGAGGTCTTCTATGAAGCATGCGAACATCATCCTGATCGCTTTCCTGTCCTTCGCCCTGCTGGCGGGCTGTTCCGACGGCTCGCTGAACGTGGGGGGCGGTGCCGATTCCGGGGCCGACGGTGCCGATACCAGCGTCTCTGCCCTGACGATCGACCGGATCGAACCGGCCGAGGCCCTCCCCGGTGAGAGCGTGATCATCTTCGGGCAGGGGATCGACCCCGAGCTCGACACGGTGGTCGCTGGGAATATGGAGATCGACCCGACCGTCTCGATCGACTTCGCCCTCTCGATCATCAGCGGGGAGGAGGAGAGCGACGCGGTGGAGGGACAGATCACATTCGTCATTCCGGCGTCCACGGAGGCCGGCGAGCTGCCGGTCAAGGTCGTCCGCGACGCGATCGAGTCGAACGTCGTGACGATCGCCGTCCTGGCGGACGATGCAGCAGAAGAGAACGACGACGAGGAGTCCACCGACCTCCTACCGAATGCGGCGGAGGCGCATTTTACCGGCGATCTCATCGGGGAACACGACGCGCTCAACTACGCGAGCTACGATATCTATTCGTTCGAGATCGATCTCCCCGAAGGGGTCGAGGAGGCGACGCTCTACGCGCCCCTCTACGGCTATGCGCTGCAGCGCGCAACGGGGACGCGCTTCGAGCCGGAGTGGGACAACCGCTTCGGCGAGCAGGATCGGAACGAGCTCCTGGCGGCGATCGATATCGTCTTTCAGGAAGCGGGCGCCACGTCGGCCGACGCGGCCAACTATGAGGCACTCTATGTCGATGCATTCGAGAAGTGCTTCGGCCGAACGGTTCCGGACCGCGGCGCCATTCCGCTCACCTGTAAACCGATCCGTGTGACGGCGGAGACGGAGACGATTCGCACCCTCTGCTATGATCTTGCTGCATTCACCGGCGACTTCGCCTTCCAGCATGCCGTCCTCGAGTACGTCGATGCCGACGGGAATCCGCAGCAGGTGACCTACGACTATCCCTTCTGATCGGAGAGGCAGATGTCCGGCTTTCGCAGACGCTCGCGCATCATGCTGACGATTCTCGCGGTCGCCCTCCTTCTCGGAGGGATGGCCGCGAGGCCCTTTCTCGGCTTCGTCGCCGAAATGCGCACGTTGCTCCCCGCGACGACCCCCTTCATGGAGGGCGGTCGCCGGCGCTCCGTTCGGGACCCCGTCCCGCTGGAGGCGATCGCACCGGCACTGCAGCGGGCCGTCGTCATCGCCGAGGATCCGCGCTTCTTCGAACACGGCGGCGTCGATCTCCCGCTCGTCCTCTTCTCGCTCGCGACGAATCTGCGCGCCGGACGGATTGTGCGCGGGGGGTCGACGATCACGATGCAGCTCGCGAAGAACTGCTTCCTCTCTCCGGAGCGAACCCTCTGGCGCAAGGCCCACGAGGTGCTCCTCGCCCTGACGATGGAGGCGCTGCTCTCAAAGGAACGGATCCTCGAACTTTATCTCAACGTGGCGGAATGGGGGCCGCGCGTCTATGGCGCGGAGACCGCTGCGTGGTATCACTTCGGGAAA
>CAYPII010000201.1:0-2306 GCA_964410765.1 uncultured Myxococcales bacterium
GGAGGGTGCCTGGGAGGGGGCGGGGACACTCGTCGACTCGCAGGAGTTCACCGGAATGCCGAACGCCGAGGCGATCGACGCGATCGCGAAGGCGCTCGAGCAGAAGGGCATCGGCGGATCGACGATCACCTATCGCCTCAAGGACTGGTGCATCTCGCGCCAGCGCTACTGGGGGGCGCCGATCCCGATCGTCCACTGTGACGCCTGTGGCGCGGTGCCGGTGCCCGAGGAGCAGCTCCCGGTGGTGCTCCCGCACGATGTCCCGCTCACCGGCGAGGGGGGCTCGCCGCTCGCGCAGGTCGCCGCGTTCGTCGAGACGAGTTGCCCTGCGTGTGGGAAGTCCGCGCGTCGCGAGACCGACACGATGGACACCTTCATGGAGTCCTCCTGGTACATGTTCCGCTATACCTCGCCGCATTGCAGCGAGGGGCCGGTGGAGCGCGCGGCGGCCGACTTCTGGATGCCGGTCGATCAGTACATCGGGGGCATCGAGCACGCGGTGGGGCACCTCATCTACTGTCGCTACTACACGAAGGTCCTGCGCGACCTGGGCTTCGTGGGAGTCGACGAGCCGGTGCGGAACCTGATGACGCAGGGGATGGTCTACAAGGACGGCGCGAAGATGAGCAAGTCGAAGGGGAACGTCGTCGACCCGGACGAGATGATCGAGCGCTACGGCGCCGACACGGTGCGCCTCTTCTCGCTCTTCGCCGCTCCCCCCGAGAAGGACCTGGAGTGGAACGACCAGGGGATCGAGGGGGCGGGGCGCTTCCTCCAGCGCGTCTGGCGCTTCGTCGCCGGGTGGATCGAGTCGAACGACGAATCACGAACGACGAACGACGAGATGGAGCGCTGGCGCCACCGGACGGTGAAGCGGGTCACCGAGGACATCGAGCGCTACCACTTCAACACCGCGATTGCGGCGATCATGGAGTACGTCAACTTCCTCTACGGGCAGGGGAGCGAGGCGACTTCGCGCGGGGCGATCGAGACGCTCGTGCACCTCATCGCCCCCTTCGCGCCGCACGCCGCCGAGGAGCTCTGGGAGCGGCTGGGGCACGACGCCTCTCTCCTCACGGCCGGCTGGCCGGTCTGGGAGGAGGGAAAGATCGCCGAGGAGACGGTGACGATCGTCGTCCAGGTCAATGGGAAGCTGCGCGACCGGGTCGCGGTCCCCGCGGGGGCCTCGAAGGAGGAGCAGGAAGAGGCGGCGCGCGCCTCGGCGAAAGTCGCCGAGCAGCTTAAGGGGCGTGAGCCGAAGAAGGTGATCGTCGTCCCGGGGAAGTTGGTGAACATCGTCGTCTAAATCCTGTCCGATGGTTTAATGGTCCGTCGGTCCGTCAGTCTGTCGGTTCACAAGAGAGAATCGATTTTTAACCATCGGACTATCGGACCATCGGACCGACGAACCGAAGGACCGAGCAATGGCCAAGGCCGACATCACGACGCTCGATCGCGATTTAAAACGCGGGACGATTCGCCCGCTCTATGCGCTGGTGGGGTCGGAGGGCTATCTCGCCCGCGAGGGGCTGCGCCTCATCCAGGAGGCCGCCGAGCGGGAGGGGACGGTCGATCTCCAGACGAGCGCCGGGCGCGAGGCACGCGAGGAGGCGGTCCTCGGGGCGCTCTGCAACATTTCTCTGATGGGGGGGCGCTCGCTCGTCGTCGTCCGAGAGGCGGACAAGATGCCCAAGTCGACGATGACCGCGCTCGCGAGCTATGCCGCGGAGCCGGCCGCCGGGGCGACGCTGGTCCTCATCGCGGAGAAGCTCGACGGTCGCACGAAGCTGATGCAGGCGATCGCGAAGAACGGCGCGGTGATCGAGTGCAAGCAGCTCTACGCCGACAAGGTCCCCTATTGGGTGAACATGCAGGTCAAGCGCGGGGGGAAGGCGATCTCGCAGGAGGCGGCGCGCTTCCTCGCCGACATGATCGGGAGCGACATGGGGCAACTCGCGCAGGCGATCGAGCGGGTGATCCTCTACGTGGGGGAGAAGCCGACGATCGAGCTGGGCGACGTGGAGCAGGCGGTCGCCGAGACGCACCAGCGCACGATCTTCGAGCTGACCGACGCGGTGGGGGAGCGCGACCTCTCGAAGGCGCTGGCGTTGTTGCGCAACTTGCTGGAGCACGGGCAGCCGCCGGTCCTCGTCGTCTCGATGCTGGCGCGGCACTTCCGGATCCTCACGAAGGCGCGCGAGGTGGGGGGGCGCATTCGCGACCGCGGCGAGATGGCGCGCTATCTGGGCGTGCATCCCTTCTTCGCGAAGAACTACATCGCCCAGGCGCAGAACTTCGCCACCGGC
>CAYPII010000202.1:0-2284 GCA_964410765.1 uncultured Myxococcales bacterium
CCACCCCGCTCTTCTCCTGAGCGCTGTTTCGATTTCCGAACAACGAAGCGCCCCGAATCCGGAGTTCCGAACAGCGCTCGCGGGGAATCCGCGGCAACCCGTTGAAAATATTTCCATTCCCATGTGGCACGAAATGTGCTTGGCTTTCACCCTTCATCAGCACAAGGAGGCATGATGTCCGACTATCCGATTCAGGCGTGTCAGCAGGTCACCTATTCCGCAGACCATCCGTGGACCGAGACCGACGAGTTTGGCGTCACGATCGTCGTCGGCCCGGAGAAGTGGCAGGCCGAAAAGCAGTGCGCGACGGCCCCCACCGAGGAGGCCGCGACGAAGGCATTGCGCGATGTCATCGACGGCTTCTGTGCCGCACACCGCAAGTGCCACGCATCCAGCGCGGTCGCGATGCGCGAACGAATCCCGCTGGGGACGCGGATCCTGCGCTTTCTGGGCGAGGTCCTGAAGACATCCGGCGACAACTTAAGCGAGTACCGGCGCATCACCGGCCAATCGATCTGGAGCGGTCCGAAGTGGTAATCGCCTGACGATCGACTGCACCGGGGTCGGCGGACAACACCGCCGGCCCCTTTTTTCATTCCAGAATCGTGCGCAGATCCTTCTCCGGCGTCGTCGTCGGCATGATGTGGTACTTCTCCACCAGGACCTTGAGGACATCGGGCGTGACGAACGCGGGGAGCGTCGGGCCCAGGCGCATGTTCTGGATCCCCAGGTGCAACAGCGTGAGCAGGATGCAGACCGCCTTCTGCTCATACCAGGAAAGCACGAGCGAGAGCGGCAGGTCGTTCACCGAGCAGTCGAAGGCCTTCGCGAGCGCCGTCGCGATCTGGATAGCGGAGTAGGCATCGTTGCACTGCCCGCAGTCGAGCAGCCGCGGGATGCCTCCGATATCCCCGAACGACATCTTGTTGAAGCGGTACTTCCCACAGGCGAGTGTCAAGATCACGCAGTCGTTCGGCACCTGCTCCGCGAATTCCGTGTAGTAGTTGCGGCCGGGCTTCGCGCCGTCGCAGCCGCCGATCAGGAAGAGGTGTTTGATCGCGCCCCCCTTGACGGCATCGATCACCTTGTCCGCGACGCCCAGGACCGCGTCGTGCCCGAAGCCGACCATGATCTTCTGCTCCGGCGCATCCTCCGTGAAGCCGGGCTCGGCGAGCGCCGCCTCGATCACCGGCGCGAAGTTCTCGTCGCTGATGTGCGTCACGCCCGGCCACGCAACGAGGCCCGAGGTGAAGATGCGATCCTTGTAGGACTTCTGCGGCATCTGGATGCAATTCGTCGTCATCAGGATCGCGCCCGGAAAAGCATCGAACTCCTTCTGCTGATCCTGCCAGGCGCCGCCGTAGTTGCCGACGAGGTGCTTGAATTTCTTGAGCTCCGGATAGGCATGGCAGGGCAACATCTCGCCGTGCGTGTAGACATTGATCCCCTTCCCCTCGGTCTGTGTGAGGAGCTCTCCGAGGTCCTTGAGGTCGTGGCCGGAGACGACGATCGCCTTGCCCTTCACCGGCGTCACGCGCACCTCCGTCGGCTCCGGCGTTCCATACGCGTCGGTGTTGGCGGTATCGAGCATCCCCATCACGGTGAGGTTCGTCGCTCCGACGCGGTCGACCATCGCCAGCAGCTCGCCAACCTCGGTCGGCTCGTTCGCGAGGAAGTCGAGCGCCTCGTGGAAGAAGGCGGAGACGTCGTCGGACTCCTGCCCCAGGATCGCCGCATGGTCGGCGTAGGCAGCCATGCCCTTGAGGCCGTAGGTGATGAGCTCCTGCAGGCCGGCGATGGTATCGCCGAAGCGCTCCTTGCGCTTCTCGATCGAGACCGCGCGCCCCTGCTCCTCGAGCGCCGCAAGCCCCTCCGCCGGCTCCCACGCCGCCGGTCCTTCCAGGCGCTCGTTTGCGGTGTACGCGCCCTTGGCCCGTTCCTTGAGCTCGAACGCCCTGTGCAGGAGACCCGCGAGGCGCTCGGGGTCGAAGTCGACGTTCGTGATCGTCGAGAAGAGCGCCTCGATCGTGAAGCGGTCGATATCCCGATCGACGACGCGCCGCTGGCGGTTGCGATGCGCAAACTGCGCCAGCCCCTTGGTCGCGTGGACCAAGAGGTCCTGGAGCGCCGCCACCTCCGGACTCTTGCCGCAGACGCCGTGCTTTGTGCACCCGCTTCCCTGCATCGTCTGTTCACACTGATAGCAGAACATCTCCATGATGATCTCCTCCTAAAAAAGTGATGAGTGAATAACCCTATGATCGAATCATAACCAACATCATTT
>CAYPII010000203.1:0-1409 GCA_964410765.1 uncultured Myxococcales bacterium
AGAACAAGCCCGACTGGTTCATCGGCGCGGGTTTTCGGCTGGTGGATGACGACGTGAAGACGGTCGTGGGCATGGGCGGGACGAGTTTGATCCCCTCGGATTGATCCTGTGCCGTCGACGACGGCCCGCACCCAATCGAAGGAGAACGAGATGGAGAAGATCCAGCGCGCACTCATCAGCGTTTCCGACAAGACCGGCATCGTCGACTTTGCACGGGCGCTCGCCGAGCGCGGCGTGGAGATCCTCTCCACCGGCGGGACGGCGCGTGCGCTGCGCGAGGCGAACGTCCCCGTCGTCGACGTCGCCGACTACACCGGCTCGCCGGAGATCCTCGATGGGCGCCTGAAGACGCTGCACCCGAAGGTTCACGGGGGCATCCTGGGACGTCGGAGCGACGCCAAACACCGTGATGAAATGCAGGCAAACGATATCGGTCCGATAGACCTCGTAGCGGTCAACCTCTATCCCTTCGAGGCGACGGTGGCCAAGCCCGACACGACGCTCGCCGAGGCGATCGAACAGATCGATATCGGCGGCCCCACGATGGTGCGCTCCGCGGCGAAGAACCACGCCGACGTCGCAATCGTCGTCGACAGCGCGGACTACCCGGGGCTGATCGAGGAGATGGACGGAAACGGCGGTGCGCTGACCGACGCCACTCGCTTTCGGCTGGCGAAGAAGGCCTTCTCGGCGACGGCGCGCTACGATGCGGCGATCAGCTCGTATCTCACGAAGCTCGACGATGAGGGGGCGGCGCTCGAGTGGCCGACGACGCTGGCGCTCACCTTCGAGCAGCAGCAGCTGTTGCGCTATGGGGAGAACCCGCATCAGCAGGCGGCCTTCTACCGCGAGGGGGGCGAGCGGCGCGAGCCGAGCGTGGTGGATGCCCAGCAGCTGCAGGGGAAGGCGCTCTCGTACAACAACATTATGGATACGGACGCGGTGCTGGGGATGGTCCAGGAGTTCGCCGACGCCCCCTTCGCCGCCGTGATCGTGAAGCACGCGAACCCGTGTGGTGCGGCGCTCTCCGGGAGCGCGCTCGCCGACGCCTTCGAAAAGGCCCTGGCCTGCGATCCGACCTCCGCCTTCGGCGGGATCATCGGCTGCTCCCGTCCGCTCGATGCGGCCACCGCGGAGATCATCGCGAAGGCCTTCTACGAGGTGATCGCGGCGCCCGCCTTCGAGCCGGCGGCGCGCGAGCTCTTGGCGAAGAAGAAGAACCTGCGCCTGCTGGAGGTGCCCGGGCTGGGTCAGCCAGCGACGCCGCGCGGGCTCGATCTCCGCAAGGTGGTGGGGGGGGTGCTCGTGCAGCAGCGCGACGACAGCCGCGAGGAGGTGCGCTCGTCGAAGGTGGTGACGAAGCGCGGCCCGACCGAGGAGGAGTGGGCGGGGCTCGCCTTCGCGTGGCG
>CAYPII010000203.1:1419-2272 GCA_964410765.1 uncultured Myxococcales bacterium
TGGCGGATCGCGAAGCACGTGAAGTCGAACGCCATCGTCTACGCCGCCGCCGATCGGACGCTCGGCATCGGGGCGGGGCAGATGAGCCGCGTCGATGCCTCGAAGATCGCCGCCATGAAGATGTCAGATGCCTTTGGCTCTTCGGATCACGTGGTCCTCGCAAGCGATGCCTTCTTTCCTTTCCGCGACGGGATCGATGCGTCGGCCAAGGCGGGGGCGACGGCGATCGTTCAGCCGGGCGGATCGGTGCGCGACGAGGAGGTCATCGCTGCCGCCGACGAACACGGCATGGCCATGGTCTTCACCGGTATCCGCCACTTCCGCCACTGAGGAGCATGGCTGCTCCGGTGAACGTCAATATTTTGTCGTGCTGGGTTGTGGCATACACATTTGGGGAAGATATTTAATCATATGAATTAATTCAGTTATTCTGTTTTTCTCCTCTCCCATTGTACTGTCATTTCTATCATTTAAATCCGGCTTCGTTTGGTGTTCACTTTCATTTGCTGTTTTCTTTCCTGCAGCGATTATAGCCATTCTATCTACATCTTCCGCCGTCTCTGCAAAGGTCGCCGTTCCTCGGCGATCGGCCGATTCGTCAACAGGTTGACGCACGCCATCCCCCCCCTCGTCAGGGCATCGCATACTGCGTTGATATATCATCATATTATACTGTTTCGTTTTCTTCCGATTTTGGCACACACATTGCATAATTCTATCCTGCAAAGGCGGAAATGTCGTATAACAGCACGTTTTCTGATGGGAAAAGCTCATGTGCTGTGGAGGGAAAGGGATTCGGCCGTCGTGGTGCAGGCCGTTCGTCTGCGCCGTCGCTCTCCTCACACTCCTGCTG
>CAYPII010000204.1:0-2263 GCA_964410765.1 uncultured Myxococcales bacterium
GATTATGTTTTCTAAATATGATCACAGGTGTCCATTCATGAATAATACTGCTTATACCACTCCACAAATTCAGAAATTCCATGTTGAATCGATGTCCTGGGTGCAAAACCAACATCACGAACAAGATCTTCGACGTCGGCATAGGTTTCCGGTACATCGCCGGCCTGCAAAGGAAGGAAGTTCTTCTTGGCCTCTTTGCCGAGGGCCTTCTCGATCGCCCCGATGAAGTCCATGAGCGCGACCGGGGAGTGGTTGCCGATGTTGTAGAGATGATAGGGCGCAGGGCTCGAACCAGGATCCGGCGCCTCGCCGGTCCAGGACGGGTTGGGCTCGGGTAGATGGTCCATCACCCGAACGACACCCTCCACAATATCGTCGATATAAGTGAAATCACAGCGCATGCGGCCCTCGTTGTAGACATTGATCGGCTGCCCCTCGAGGATCGCCTTCGTGAACTTGAAGAGCGCCATATCCGGGCGCCCCCACGGGCCGTAGACCGTGAAGAAACGCAGCCCCGTCGTCGGGAGGCCGTAGAGGTAGCTGTAGGTGTGGGCCATCAGCTCGTTGGATTTCTTCGTGGCGGCGTAGAGCGAGATCGGGTGGTCGACGTTGTCGCTCGTGGAGAAGGGGAGCTTCGTGTTGAGACCGTAGACGGATGAGGAGCTGGCATACACCAGATGTCGTGACTCGTGACTCGTCACCACACCACTGCCGGCGGCAACCTTCGAGGATGTTCATGAAGCCCACGAGGTTTGCCTGAATATAGGCGTGCGGATTTTCGAGCGAGTAGCGCACGCCCGCCTGGGCTGCCGTGTGCAGGACACGGTCGAAGGGAACATCGGGAGTGCTTCGGGCTCCGTCCTCGCAATGACAACCGCTGAACAGCGACTCCATCGCCTCGCGATCGGCGATGTCGAGTTTCTTGAAAGTGAAATGCCCACGTTTCGTGACTCGTGACTCGTGACTCGAAAGGCTTCAAGCTGAGCCAAACGAGCTTGCTTCAATGACACGTCGTAATGGTCGTTGAGGTTATCGATGACGACGACTTCATGCCCGGCTGCGATGTAGGTATCGACGATGTGGGATGCGATAAAGCCGGCACCGCCGGTGACGAAAACCTTCATGTTCCCTTTCTCCCGTAGTCGTCCTCCACTCGAACGACATCATTCAGATAGGGCGTCGATACCTCCAGGACCCGGCAATCGTTGACGGCGATCATTCGATGTTTCATCTGTGGCGGAATGTGATGAACATCCCCCATCTTGAGCCGAATCGTCCGACCTGCACCGTCACCCTCGTACTCCAGATCCATCTCTCCTTCGAGCATACGGATCGTCTCCTCCTTGACCCGATGATACTGATACGAAAGGCGATGCGGCTTGCGGATGAAGAGGACCTTGCCGACGTAGTCGGGCGTGTGGGCCCAGATCTCCTCGTAGCCCCAGGGCTTCTCGACGCGTCGCGGGAGCGCCTGCCCCGGCTCCGTGTAGCCCAGCTGTGAGCGCATGATACTCAGCGCCTCCGGGGCGATGCTTATAAACCCCCGACGCGAGAGCTGGTGTAAACTCTCCCAGGTGCCAACGTCGCTCCACCCGAAGGAACCCGGGACGACCGCCGCTCGCTGCGTCCGCTCCATGATTCCGTAGTCGATGGAGATACCCTCCACCTCCTCGAAGAAGTGATGGAGGAAGGACGCCGAACCGTCAAAGCCCTCGAGAAGGGCGTGCATTTGCGGCAGGTGGGCCGCGACCTCCTCAAGAAGCGTCGATGCCCGCCAAACAAATATCCCGGCGTTCCAGAAATAGTTTCCCTCGCTCAGGAAGGAGGTCGCTCGCTGCTCGTCCGGTTTTTCGACGAAGGACTCAACAGGATAGGCCGCAAAACGATCGCAGGGGATTGCCGCGCCCCGCTTTGCTGGGCTCGCAATGACAGCCCCAGATATCACGGCCTTGATATACCCATAACACGTTGCCGGCCAGTCGGGCCGGATGCCGATCGTGACGAGAAGGCCCTGCCCCGCCGTCCCGACCGCCGCGCCGATGACCTGCCGGAACGCCCCCTCGTCCTGAATGACGTGATCCGACGGGAGGACGACCATGACGGCGTCGGGATCGCGCTCCCGGATGAGCCGTGCCGCGTAGGCAATGCACGGCGCGGTGTTCTTCTTGAGCGGCTCCGCGACGATGTTCCCCTCAGGAATGTCCGGCAACTGCTCGCGCACGAGCTCGACGTAGCGCGCGTTGGTCGCGACGAGGACGCGCTC
>CAYPII010000205.1:0-2207 GCA_964410765.1 uncultured Myxococcales bacterium
AGGAAGGTCACGATCCTCTACCGCCGCACGCGCGAGGAGATGCCCGCCGAAGAGCTCGAGGTGGAAGCCGCGCTCGACGAGGGCGTGACGATGCACTTCCTCGCCGCGCCCACCGCGATGGCGCGCGCCGACAGCGCGACCGAACTGACCTGTGTGAAGATGGAGCTTGGCGAGCCGGACGCCTCCGGTCGCCGTCGCCCGGTGCCGATCGCGGGTTCCGAGTTCACGATCAAGGCCTCCGCCGTCATCTCCGCGATCGGGCAGGGGGTCGACGCCGACTGCGTTGACGCCGACACGACCGACATCCAACTCACGAAGTGGGGGACGCTCGACGTCAATCCCGATACCTTCGCGACGAGCCGCGAGGGCGTCTTCGCCGGCGGCGACTGCGCGACCGGCGCCGACGTCGCGGTCACCGCGATCGCCGCGGGGCGCAAGGCCGCGACCTCGATCGACCAATTTCTCAACGGCGAGAAGATCACCGGTGAAGCGCGCGGCTACCTCCACCTCATGGCCGAGACGCCGGAGGGAGCGCCGCCCGAACTGAAACAGCGCATCGAGGAGCAGACGAGCGAGCGCACCGCGATGCCGGAGCTCGATGCCAAAAAACGCATCGCTGCATTTGAGGAGGTCGAGCTCGGTTTCACGCCGGAGCAGGCAAGACAGGAGGCGGAGCGCTGCCTCTCCTGCGGCTGCCGCTCGTACGAGTCGTGCACGCTGCGCCGCCTCTCGCTCGACTACGGCGCCCAGCCGGAGCGCTTCGCGGGCGCCAGGCGCCACTTCTTCATCGACGAGAGCCACCCGCTCATTCGTTACGAAGCGCACAAGTGCATCATGTGCGGCTCGTGCGTGCGCGTCTGCTCCGAGGTGAAGGAGCTCGATGCGCTCGGCTTCGTCGGCCGCGGCTTTACCGCCACGATGAAGCCGCAGCTCGAAAAGCCGTGGGAGCAGAGCACCTGCGACGGATGTCTCAAGTGCATCCCGCTCTGTCCCACCGGCGCTATTTCCCTGAAGACCACCCCCGCCGAAGAGGTCATCGCAAAGCGCGACAAGGGCATCGACGCCTCGAAGACCGTGCCGGAAGAGTAGCGTATTTCGCATTTCGTATATCGTATTTCGTACAGCAAGTCGTTTCCCGAATGGAGAATGTCTCATGGTCAAGAAAGTTCGCAAGAAGAAGACAAAAGAGAACGGCGCGAACATCGGGTATGAGGCGCAGCTTTGGCAGATGGCCGATGCCCTGCGCGGCAGCATGGATGCCGCCGAATATAAACACGTCGTCCTGGGCCTCATCTTCCTCAAGTACATCTCCGACGCGTTCGAGGAACAACATTCCAAGCTTGAAGCCCAGAAGAAGAAGGGCGCCGATCCCGAGGATCCCGACGAGTATCGTGCGGAAAACATCTTCTGGGTTCCGCCGGAAGCTCGTTGGTCCAATCTCAAGTCCAGGGCAAAGGAAGCGAAAATAGGTCAGATCGTCGACGACGCCATGGCCGGCATCGAGCGTGACAATCCCTCGCTCAAGGGGGTGTTGCCCAAGGACTACGCCCGCCAGGGGCTCGACAAACAGCGCTTGGGTCAGCTCATCGACCTCATCAGCAACATTGACTTTCGTCAACCCTCACCCCCTGCCCCTCTCCCAAGGGGAGAGGGGGGACAGGAAAATGACAGGCGCTCTTTCGATGTGTTGGGCAGGATCTACGAATATTTCCTGTCCATGTTCGCCAGCGCCGAGGGCAAGAAGGGCGGCGAGTTCTACACGCCTCGCTGCGTGGTCAGGCTCCTCGTCGAGATGCTGGAGCCCTACAAGGGCCGAGTCTATGACCCTTGCTGCGGATCGTCCGGCATGTTCGTCCAGTCGGAGGAATTTATCGCTGCGCATGGCGGTAAGTTGGACGACATAAGCGTGTACGGCCAGGAGAGCAACTACACGACTTGGCGGCTGGCCAAGATGAACCTGGCCATACGAGGCATCGACAGCCAGATCGCCCATGGCGATACGTTCCACAACGACCGTCACCCCGACCTCAAGGCCGATTACATCCTCGCCAATCCCCCGTTCAACGTGAGCGACTGGCGCGGCGAGCTCTTGCGCGACGACAAGCGCTGGAAGTTCGGCGCGCCGCCTGCGGGCAATGCCAACTTCGCCTGGCTTCAGCACATGATCCATCACCTTGCCCCACACGGTTTGGCTGGTTTTGTGCTCG
>CAYPII010000206.1:0-2153 GCA_964410765.1 uncultured Myxococcales bacterium
GTCGGCCGCCTGTTCCGACGGAGAGGTCGCCAGAAAGGGGGCGCGCAGTTCGTCGGGGAGCGTCTGCCATCCGTCGACGGCCTTCCGCGCGCGCTGCTCGAGGATGTCGGGGTAGAAGGCGAGTTCTTCGTTGACGGTCACGATCGTCCCCATCACCCAGTTGAGGTCGATGCTGCGGTAGCGCAGTTCCGGGGCAATCTCGTAGCGCCACGCTTCGTTCGCCCGATGCAGGGCGTTGCGCGGACGCACGCCGATCGCCAGGAGCGGTTCCAGGATGCGCAAAAAGCTCGGCGAGAGGAGCCAGTGGTGCGACTGCGCACGCACTTCATCGTCGAGCGCCTCCAGCGCGCTTCTGATCTCTACAGGGGTGCGCCGCCAGGTGCGCAGCAACAGCCGCGCCCGCGCGTTCCTGATCTCGAAGGGCACCTTTGCCAGCGTTGGGACCTTGCGCTCGAGCTGACCGACGATGATCGCGAGCTGTTCGATCGTCTCCATTTCGCGGAAGGCGCGCTTGCGGAAGGCGCGGATGTATTGCTGCGGAAGGACGCCCATATCGGGCTGATCGCGCCGGTCGATGAGCCACTCCTGTTCGTCGCGATTCAGCTGTTGCCAGTGCAGGAGCGCGAGCTTCGCGGCGTAGTCCTGCGTATACGACGGAGCGCGCGAGAATTTGACGTCGTGCATCAGCTGTCGACGGATCTCCACCAGGCGTGGGCGGAATTCCTCCGGTGCGGCAACCCCCTCGCGCGGTCCGGTGATCTGCGCGCCGCGCTCCCCCCAGACCTTCGCGGATGCCTCGACCACCGGCATCATCTTGTGGTTCAGATAGCGCCGCACGAAGCTCAACAGGAAGTCGATCGGGATCTTGCCATCCGTGTAGCGCGAATCCTTGGCGACGAGCCGCACCTGTTCCTCGAGGTCGACGTCGTACCATTCGCGCGTCGCGAGATCGATGAGGTAGGACTGCGTGATGTCATCGGTATTGGCGAAGAGCGCGCCCTCCACCGCGTAGCGTTCGCTGCCCGTGAGATTCGCCAGCTGCGTGCGGATGACGTCCGGATGCGGCTCGATGGCGGTCTCCCCGCTCGCGGCGCGGTACTCGGAGGTGACGCGGCGTTGGGCGGGGGTGCCCGAGCCGTTCTCCTCGGCCACGCCCGTTCCCTTCTTCGCCGCCTCGGCCGCCTCGGCCTCCTCCTCGACATCCTCGTCGGTGATGAGCTTCGGCGGCGGGATGCCGCGCGACGGTCCGAAGGAGAAGTAGTACTTCATCGTCCGGGCGAAGTTCGGAAGCGAGACATGGAAGAGGTGCCGCGTCCCCTTGTTGATCGTGTCGAGGCCGGTCCCCGCCCAGCTGATGTACTTGCCGGCGTGGAGGAGCATCTTGACGAATTTCGTGAGCAGCCAGGCGCCGCCGACCGCCCCGCCGCCGCCGGCGAAGGTCCTCCAGCTGAAGCGGCGCTGCTCCGCCTCCTGGACGCCGGTGCAGAACTGGGCGATCGTGTTGAGGTCCTCCGCGCGTTCGGTGTTGAAGATCGGACCACCTCCTGCGGACGCATCGTACATGATGTCACAGCGCCGTTGCATCGTCTCCTCGATGGCGGCGATCTGCGCCTGCCGGTCGATGCACTGCTGGCGATGCGGTTCGAGGAACTCCTCGGCTCCCCTGCGGATCATCTCCTCCACCTGATTGCGCCGGCTGCGGTAGGTGAAGCGCCGCACCTTCTTCACGAGTGCGTCGACATCGGCAGCCGTCGGGCAGGCGGGCAAGCTGTGAAAGCGATCCGCGATCTCCTTGGCCAGCGCGCCGCAGCCCGTCTCCGTATACCAGCTCATATAGGCGCCGCAGAACTCGGCCGTCGCCGGGATGCCCGGTCGCTCGCTCTCCTCCGGGTACTGCAGGCGGACCTTCTCGGTGCCGTTCTCGACGGTTTCCCACTCCGACGCATTGCTGGAGCAGAATTCGTCGTCGCGGCAGGTCGCCTGGCTCTGCGAGCAGCAGATGCGTGGCTGCAGGCGTTCGATGAGCGCGCGATCGATGGTGAGGGATTGTGGCTCGGTCATGCGATCCCTCCGGTCAAGGCCACACCCGGGGTCGACAGAGGGCCGACCGGCGGATGGGGGAGTGATGAAAGTCGGGATGCGATCTGCGCTGT
>CAYPII010000207.1:0-1195 GCA_964410765.1 uncultured Myxococcales bacterium
TGTGCGGCGAGCCCGAGGCCGATCATCAGCTCCACGCTCGTCGTCTCGCTGTCGATCTGCTGCGCGAGCTTTAAACCCTCGCGGTAGTGTGCCATCGCTTCGTCCTGCCGTCCTGTCTTCAGGTGCAGGTTTCCCAACCCGTTGACGATGCGCACCTGGAGTTTGATGAGCCGATGTTCGCGCGCGAGCTGCAGCCCTTCGTGATAGTGGCGCTGCGCGGCCTCGAACTCCCGCCGTCGCGCGTTGCGAAAGGCGTTCCCCAACAGGTAGTGGCGCTCCGCCGTCCGCGCGGGATCGCCCTCGTGCTCGGCGCGTTCGAGTTCGCGCTCGAGAATGCCGATCGCCTCGTCGATGGCGCCGGCGCGCAGCAGCGCTTCGCCCAGCTCGTTGTTCGTCACCTGCGCGCGTTCGCGTTCCGAGAGCTCCTCCTCGAGCGCGGCGGTGCGTCGGTAGCGCGCCACCGCCTCCTCCACCTGTCCGTCGCGCAGCTCCACGCCGGCCAGGCCGTTCTCCAGCCGCAGCCGCACCGGCAGGGGGAGCTGCGCCCGTTCCGCGGCGGCGATCGCACGCGTGAAATGGCGACGTGCATCGGCGAGCTGTCGTTCGCGCAGCGAGAGGAGCCCCAGGCACTCCGCCGACATCGCGGTGAAGCGGGAGCGCAGCGGATCGGCGGCAGCCAGCTGGGCGATGCGCTCGTAGGCCTTGCGCGCATCGCGCGCACGCCCGGCGCGCTCGAAGGCCTGCCCCAGCGTGCGCAGCGCCCAGGCGCGATCGTTGCGATGCGTCTCCGGCACGATCGCCAGGAAGGCCTCCATGTGCTGCGTGGCCTCCAGCGGGACGTGATGCGTCAGCGCGGCGTCGGCGAGCTGTTCGAGCGCGCGTCGGCGCACGTCGGGAACGCTGCCGTAGGCGAGGTGATAGAGGATGCCCTCGTCGGTGACGCCGTGGCCGCCCAGATACGATGCGATTGCATCGTGGTGCCGCGCACGCTGCTCCGGCGGCAGATGCTCGCGGATGATCCGGCCGGCCAGCGCGTTCGTGAAGCCGAAGCGCCCCTCCTCGTCCACGCGCCCCACCAGTCCGGCGCTCACCAGCGCCACGAGCTGTGCACCGGCACCCTCCGCGTCGCTGGTCGCGCAGATCTCATCGGCGCTCGCCGCACGATGCCAGCAGGCCAGCAGCGCCGCCAGTGCGG
>CAYPII010000207.1:1205-2145 GCA_964410765.1 uncultured Myxococcales bacterium
GCGTGCGGGTACGACGCCGGCTCGCCCCGCGAAGCGTCCGGATTCAAGGCGAGGTTCCGGTAGCCGCGCGCCGCCGGCGGCTCCTCGGGCGATTGCTGCGCCAGCAGCGCCGCGACGTTGCGCGCCTCCCGCGGCAGCTGCGCGATGCGACCCAGCACCGACTCCGCCATCGAGCGCGAGGGGATGGAGGTGGAGAAGTCGACGCCGATCGTCTTGAGCGTGCGCGCGTCGGGGCGGCCGGCGAGCGAGAAGAGCCGCCCCTGCGCGATCATCTGCTCTAAGTGTTCGGTGAGAAAGAGGGGGTTGCCCTCCGTGCAGCGCTCGAGCTGTTCGATCACCGCCGCGTCCGGCGCTTCACCCAGCAGTGCTGCGAGGTATTCCGCGATCTCGCTGCGCGTGAAGTTGCGCAGCGGCACCTGCCGGCAGACGCGCTCGTCCAGGCGCAGCTCGAGGAGCGCCTCCTCCAGGTCGCAGCGATCGGTGTTGAAGGCGAGCCCCACGAAGAGGCGCGCCCCCTCGCCACGGGTGAGCTTCTGCTGCATGCGCAGCCGTCGGACGATCGGACGCAGCGCGTGGAGGCCGGCCGGGTTGCTCGCGAGCAGATCGGCGTCGTCGATGAGGAGGGCCAGCGAACGTCCGTGCGCCGCCTCGTCCAGGTGTTCCAGGACGTCGGCGAGCGCTGCCTCGTCGGCCTCCGCGCCATCCAGCGAGATCGTCGCCATCTCCAGCTGCTGCGCGAGCGGCCGCGCCGCCCCCAGCAGGCGCGAGCGCCCCACGCCGCGCGCTCCGGTGATAACCACCGCCGGCACCGCGTGTGGCGTTCCCTCCGCGATTCCGCGCAGGAGTTCCTCGATCGTCGCCAGCTCGCGCCGGCGGTCGACCATCTTCCCCTCCTTGGGCAGGTAGGAGAGGAGCGTCTGCGCGCTCTCGGGTGCATGTT
>CAYPII010000208.1:0-2138 GCA_964410765.1 uncultured Myxococcales bacterium
GAAGATGAGTTACTTGCGGAGGTGGCTGTCGGCGTTCACGCTGATAGAGTTGCTCGTTGTCATCGCGATCATCGCGATCCTCGGAGCGCATCCGTTATAACACCCATGCGCGGAAGTCGCTGAAAAGAATCCCACGATCTCTCGCACCCTTGGATGTATTCACCATGGCGCGTCGAGTCCGACGCGACACAAGGGGATGAGAGAATGACAGCACAACGAGTTGTGGCGGGCGTCGTTCGAGCGCGAGGCTACGTGCGAGTTTCGACGGAGGAACAAACGAAGAATCACTCGCTGGAGCATCAGGAAGAAGCCGTGACCGAGTACGCCGCGCGCGCGGGCATGTGGCTTCAGAAGGTATATCGCGAGGAGGGAGGAAGCGCCTGGCGGGAAGGGGGGCGGGGTCGGAGCGTATGGCGACAGATGTTGGCCGACGCGGGGGCCGGTCGGTTCGACACGCTGATCGTGGTCGACGCGTCGCGCGTGAGCCGGAACCTGGAATCGCAGGTGATCTTTCTGCACGAGCTGCGCAAGAAGAAAGTGGAGGTGGTGTTCGTGGGAGAACCCGAGGGCATGGACCGGATGCACCGGAACTTGCTGCGCAACGTGCTCGGCGCGGTGCACCAGGCCGAGAGCGACTGGAAGTCGCAACGGCTGAAGGACGCGTTCGGACGTCTGGCGCGCTCCGGGCACTTCAAGGGAAGCGCGCCGTACGGATACACGAACCGGGGGACGGGAGGGGTCTTGCAGGTCGTGCCGCAAGAGGCCGAGGTGGTTCGCAAGATACACCGGTATTTTCAGTCGTGCGGGAACATGATGGAGGTGGGCCGGCGTCTGTTGGCCGAGGGCCATCGCGCGCCGCAAGGGGGCGAATGGCATCGGCACGTCATCCGGCGGATACTGACCAACCCGGCCTATATAGGCCGTATCGTGCGGCGCGGAGAGGACTATGCCGGCCAACACGAGCCGTTGCTGGCCAATGAGGAATTCGCTGAGAGCCGAAAGCTCCTGCGGCGCGGGGACCCGAAAGCGAAGCGGGGAAGAGACTCGCTGGTCGGCGGGGTGGCGACGTGCGGCTACTGCGGGGCGAAGCTCATGATCGCGCGAGGCAAGGGGGAGCGTCGGTATTACTTTTGCACGCGCGAACACGGCCGCGTCGCCGAGACGCCTTGCGCATATCGGCGCGAGCGAGGGCGGACCTTCCGTTGCGGCGAAGAGGACCTGGACGAACGGGTCCGTGCGGCGCTTTCGTCGATGCGGCGCGCGGACGCGCGGCGCTGGTTGGAGTCGCGGAAGGCCGAGTGGGCGCGGCGCCACGCCGAAAAGATCGCGGCCCTGGAAAAGACGCACGAGCGCTTGGAACAGTTGCGGGAGGACCGGCGACGCGCGATCGAACTGCGGATCCGTCAAGAGATCACCGAGAGCGAGTTCGCCCAGGTCAAGGGAGAGTACACGCGACGGATCGACGCGATGGAGCGAGACGTTAATGAAGGGCTCGGGATTTTGGAGGAGGGGTGGACCGAAGACGCGCGCGTGGCGCTGGAGTGCGCGCATGTCAAGGAAGTCCTGAAGGGCGGGTGCGGCTCGGCGCGCGAGCGCAAGGCCCTCTTGAACGACGCCTTCGAAAACATTGTGGTAAGGAAAGAGTCGATCCATCTGGTGTTTCGCAGCGGCTTCGAGTGGAGCGTCGGCGGCGACGCGCGGGAGTCGTGTGAGGGAGATCGCGCGGCGGAGATCAGCGGTGATCGGGACCCAACCCCGCCGGCTGTCGGTGGCGGTCGGCAGAAAGACCCTGCTGCGCCGGCGGCGCCTGGAGTTCCCGATCACGCGGGAAACAACGGGTGTCCCGGAAAGCCAGGGAAAGGCGCGCGTTTGACGCCGGAGCGCGCGCACGTCAAGAAAGTTTTCGGGGCCGGTCGGGCCTCGGCCAGCGAGCGCAAGGCCGTGTCAGGCCAAGACTCCGAGACCATCGTGGCAAGCGAAAAGTCAATGAATCCAGTATTTCGGAGCGGTTTCCGATCGAGCGTCGGCGACGACGCGCGGGAGTCGCCCGAGGGAGATCGTGCGGAGGAGACCAGTGCCAATCCGCAACCCACCGCGGCAGATGACAGCCCCGGGTGGTATAATGGCCCTGCCGCGCT
>CAYPII010000209.1:0-2092 GCA_964410765.1 uncultured Myxococcales bacterium
ACCTCGCGCGCGGCGGTATCACGAAGCTGCGCCTCTACTTCATGATCGGGCTCCCGAATGAGACGGCGGAGGACGTCGCGGCGATCCCCGCGCTCGCGCGACAGGTGCGCGACACGCTCCGCAACAGTGCCGCACGCGACGCCCGACAGACCGAGGTAGCGCTCACGCTCTCCCCCTTCATCCCGAAGCGCCGATCCCCCTTCGCGGACGAGCCCTTCGCCGGGGAGCGGTCGCTCAAGGCGAGGATCAAGGCGATCCGCCGCGCGCTGGCGAGAGAGCGCGACATCGCGGTGCGCTGCGATGCGATCCCCGCCGCCACCATCGAGGCCTTCCTCGCCCAAGCCGGCCCCGAGGCGATTGATTTCTTGGAGGCGGCGCACAAAAGCGGCAACCCGCGCCGCGCGCTCGCACAACGAAAAAAGGCCGGGCACTGAGGCCCGACCTTCTTCACGCGCTTTCCTCTTTCCCTCACCCGTCGGTCGTCTCCGCAGCGAACTTCTCGCGCATGCCGCGCACGTAGTCGTTCTCTTTCCGATAGGCCGCCTCGTAGCGCTCCCGCCAGACCGGATCGGCGAGCTCCGCGTAATCGCCGGCCATCGCCTCGATCTTCTCGCGCAGCTCCTTCGCGACGTTGTCCGCCGTCTGGTGCGAAAGCGTCGCCCCCGACTCGGCGACCGCGTCGCGCCAGCACTCCGGCACGTCGATGATCATGCAGGGGCGCAGGAGGTTGTCCGAGTAGGGCTGGCGGCGGCGAATCGCGCCGAAGAGCTGCGAGTCGCGCAGGATCTCGAGCAACGAGTGTTCGTAGACACTCATGTCCCAGGCCTGCGCAAAGACGCACGGCTCCGCGTGCCCCTGGTTGTTGACGTGCAGGTAGCGGCGGCCGCCGGCGAGACACCCGCCCACCAGCGGACCGTCGCACCAGAAGTCAGCCAGGAGGATCGGCTTGCGACGACGCAGGTCGATAACGCGCTCAAGGCGGTGCATCCGCTGCTCCGGGGTCGGCACGAGCTCGAAGGCCGGTTCGCGGCCGATCGGCATGTACTGGAAGTAGTACCCGACGCTGCACCCCTCCTCGATGTAGAAGTCGACGAGTTCGTCGCTCATCAGCTTCTCGTTGTTCTCGCGCGTCACCGTCGCCGAAAAACCGAAGGGAACGCGCTCGGCGCGGAGGTTCGTCATCGCCTTCCGGATGCGCTTGAAGTGCCCCGCGCCGCGGCGGCGGTCGGTCTCCTCCTCGAAACCCTCGATGCTGATGCAGGGGAGGACATTGCCGAGCTGCGCCAGGCGCTTCGCATCGCCGCGCTCGGCAATCGTCACGCCGCTCGTGTAGGTCTGGAAGTAGACGTCGCTGTGCTTCTCGAAGATCGGGAAGAGGTGCTCGTAGACGTAGGGCTCGCCCCCCGTGATGACGAAGAAATAGATCCCCATCGCCTTCGCGTCGGTCACCAACCGGTCGAAGGCCTCGAAGGAGAGGTCCTCCGTCTTCGAGTGCTGCGCCGAATAGCAGCCGTAGCACTTGAGCGGGCAGCGCTGCGTCGGGCTGACGACGACGAGCACCGGGACATCGAAGCCCAGGTCGCGCGTCACGACGCCGCGGAGCTGCTGGCCGACGATCCCCTCGTTGATGACCATGTTCTCGATGATCTTCATCTTGCAGGTCGCGTTCGCCGTCTTGAAGATGTGCTTGAGCGTTGCGATCGACTTGTCGATGAAGGCCTGCCCCTCCGGGTAGCCGTTCTCGCCGTAGAACGCCTTCGTCACCCCGACGGCGGTCCGCGCCGGGAGGAGGGAGACGGCGTTCATGACGCCGCGGACGATCGGCGTGGTGACGGCGAGCTTCGCACGCGTGCCGAGGGGGAGGGTGACGTTCGGTCGTTCCATGGTTCGCTCCTCTGCGTTCTCCGACGCTGTTTCGTTCGTGCAGAACGCTATAAATGCTAGATATATAAAGTATTTTCGTTGCCGCGTTTGTGCCAGAGCGCGACGGGCGGCGCAAGGAAAAACCGGACGACGGCAACCTCCTCCGTGATCGTCCCATCGAGTAGGAGGCCCCGGTCATGGTGAGTGACCGGGGCCGTCCTCTCACACC
>CAYPII010000210.1:0-2008 GCA_964410765.1 uncultured Myxococcales bacterium
CCGAGATCATCGAATAAGACGCGGATCGAACGCAGATCGGCAACGCGGATCAAATAAGGATGGGTCGATATGAGAGCGATCATTCATTTGGCGTGTCAGGAGTGCAAACGGCGCAACTACACGTCCACGAAGAACAAGCAGAAGACGCCGGATCGGCTGGAGTTCAGCAAGTACTGTCGGTTCTGCCGGAAGCATACGACCCACAAGGAGACGAAGTAGCTCCGGAGGGGCGGGGAACCATCGTCGAGGGCGTGGATCGGCGGCGCAGGACGAGCGGTACCGGAAGATCGAGGGGAGTAGCTCAATTGGCAGAGCACCGGTCTCCAAAACCGGGGGTTGCGGGTTCAATTCCTGTCTCCCCTGCCACGAACGCCGATCGGATGTGACGCACTTTCGATGGCCCCTGCCTCCGGGGCGGGTGTGACGGGGAGCGAGGATCCTCGGAGAGGACGGAAGCGATGCAGCGCAACAGGAAGGTCGTCAGTCTCATCTATCTGGCCTGCGGCTTCTTCGCGTGGATGCTCTTTCGGGAGCTCTTCGCGTCGCTCTGGGTCCTGGCGCACCTGCCGATGCCGGCCGACTGGGCCGTCGCTCCGAGCGAGTTGCTCGCGGTGGGCGTCGGCATTGCGACCTTCGTCGTGTTGCTGCGCAACGAGCGGGTGGTGAGCTTCACCAACGAGGTCATCACGGAGCTGGGCAAGGTGGTCTGGCCCAACCGGAAGGAGACGGTGATCTCCACGGGCGTCGTCTCGGTGCTCGTCGGCATCTGTTCGATCATCCTCTTCGGCTTCGACGTGGTCTGGGGGGCGCTCGTTCGCGTCTTCTATCAATAAGAGTACCGACGCAGGCAGTGTGGGAGCGGGCATGGGAAAACACTGGTACGTGGTGCACACCTACTCGGGGTATGAGCAGAAGGCCAAGAAGGCCCTCGAGGAGCGGGTGCGTCAACATGGCGTGGAGCATCTCTTCGAGGAGGTGCTCGTCCCGCAGGAGAGCGTCGTCGAGATGAAGAAGGGGAAGAAGCGCACCTCGAAGCGGCAGTTCTTCCCCGGCTACATCCTCGTGCGGATGGAGCTCAATGAGGCGACCTGGCACATCGTGAAGGGGACGCCGAAGATCACCGGTTTCGTCGGTGGTTCGATGAACCCGCCGGTGGTGCCCGACGAGGAGGTCGCGCGCATCACGAGCCAGATCGAGGAAGGAACGCTGCAGCCGAAGTCGAAGATCGAATTCGAGAAGGGCGAGGACGTCCGCGTTATCAGCGGCCCCTTCAACACCTTCTCCGGCATTGTCGACGATGTGCTCGAGGGCAAGGGAAAGCTGCGCGTGCTCGTGAGCATCTTTGGGCGTTCGACGCCGATTGAGCTCGATTTCACGCAGGTGGAGAAGGTGGAGTCATAACATCAGCGATAAGCGGTAAGCGAAAAAACAGAGAGAGGCATATCATGGCGAAGAAAGTGATGGCGCAGATCAAGCTGCAGTGCCCGGCCGGACAGGCCAACCCGGCGCCGCCGGTCGGCCCCGCGCTCGGCCAGCACGGCGTCAACATCATGGAGTTCTGCAAGCAGTTCAACGCACGCACGCAGAAGCAGGCGGGCATGATCATCCCGGTGATCATCACCGTCTACCAGGACCGTTCGTTCACCTTCATCACGAAGACGCCGCCGGCAGCGATTCTGCTCAAGAAGGCGGCGAAGATCGAGAAGGGCTCGGGCGTGCCGAACAAGCAGAAGGTCGGCACGGTCACCAGCGAGCAGGTCGAGGAGATCGCGAAGATCAAGCTTCCGGACCTCAACACCGACGACCTCGAGGCGGCGATGCGCACCGTCGAGGGGACCGCGCGGAACATGGGGCTGGAGGTGAAGGGCTGATCACTACAGACCGTTGGAGCCTCGCCGAATTGCGCGGGGCGCTCGCACAACGGGAGGAGGCGGTATGACGAAGCTGGGCAAGCGGTACACAGCGGGTCGGGAGAAGGTCGATCCCCAGAAGCGCTACGCGCTCGACG
>CAYPII010000211.1:0-1945 GCA_964410765.1 uncultured Myxococcales bacterium
CCACCGCTCAAGGTGAGGATCGGGCGGCTGTCGTCACCTTGACGGACGCCGTGAAGGAGCTCTCCACGAAGGTAAACGCAATCCTTACCTCCATCAAGGCCGCGAACCTGATGGCGAGTTCATAAGCATGAGTTTCCGGGATATGGCCGGCGGGCTCCTCGGCGTGGCCACACGCCGCCTCGGGGAGCCCGTGGTCTATTCCTGCGCCGGGCATGACGCCGTAAACATCACCGCTGTCTACGACGGCCTCTTCGAGGAGATCGACCCCAACACCGGCGCCGTCGTGGTGTCGTCGAAGCCGACGATCGGCGTCAGGGATTCAGATCTGCCGACGACACCGGCCATCGGCGACACGCTCACAATCGGCGCGCAGGGCTACAAGGTCATCGAGGCCCAGGCCGACGGCCAGGGCGGGAGCAAACTGCTCCTGCACAAAACCTCATGACGCACCCCCGGAAAGACATCCGCGACGCCGTAGTCGCCGCCCTCACGGGCCAGACCGCGGCGGGTTCAAAGGTCTATCCCACGAGGGTGCGGCCGCTGGCCGAGGGCGGCCTGCCCTGCATCCTCGTCTATGCGGGCTCGGAGTCGGTCGAAATCTATCAGGAATCCCCGCGCGAGTACGAGCGCCTGCTCACGCTCTCGGTGGAGGCGCTGGCGAAAGCAGACGACGGCCTCGACGATGTGCTCGACGCCTTGGCCCTGCAGATCGAGCACGAGCTCATGCAGGATCACACGCTCGGCGAGATCTGCGGGGATGTGGTGCTCAAGGGCGCCGAGCTCACCGTCGCAGGCGAGGGCGACACCCTCATCGGCTCCTGCGTGCTGACATACGAGATCGCCTACTACACCTACGCGGTCGCAGATCAGGAGGAGCCCACGGTCTCCGACCTCGAGACGATTCATGCGGAATGGGATCAACCCGACCACGCCCCCGGCGAGAAGGATGCCGAGGACGTGATCGATTTCACGGAGGAAACCTAATGCAGCGAATATTTATCAAGCCCGCGGCCGGAAAGGTCGTGCGCGATCCCGTGACGAGACGCCGTCTCCCCGAAGACGGCGTTTTTGTTTCGGTGAGCACCTACTGGCGGCGACGGCTGAAAGACGGCTCGGTCACGAAATCGCGTCCGGCCGCAGAGAAAAAACCGGCCGCGGAGCCGAAAAAACCAGACGATGTCAACAAGCCGAAGACCGGCAAGGGAGGTGAGTGATGCCTATTTCTTTCAATGAGGTTCCGACGACGCTTCGCGTGCCGTGGATGTACGTGGAGTTTGACAGCTCGCGCGCGGTGCGCGGCGCCCAGGCGCAGGCCTACAAGGCCCTCGTCATCGGGCAGAAGATTGCCGCGGGCTCGGCAACGGCCGAGGTCCCGATCCAGGTGCGTTCAAAGGGCCAGGCCGACACGCTCTTCGGCCCGGGCTCGCAGCTCACGCAGATGTGCGAGGCCTGGTTCGATCAGAACACCCTCACCGAGGTCTGGGCGATTCCGCTCGACGACGACGGCGTCTCCGGCGTCAAGGCCGCGGGCACCTTCGCCTTCAGCGGGACCGCGACGGCATCGGGCAACGTCAGCCTCTACATCGGCGGCACGCGCGTGCGCGTCGCCGTGGCGGTGGACGACACCGCCGCCGAGATCGCCACCGCCCTGCGCGCGGCAATCGACGCCGACGTGGATCTCCCCGTTGATGACAGCGGCAGCGACGGCAATGTCATCGTCACGATGAAAAACGCGGGCGTCGAGGGCAATTACCTCGATCTCAGGTTAAACTACTACGACGGCGAGGAGCTGCCGGCGGGTATCACCTGCGTCATCACCGAAATGGCCGGCGGTGCCGGCAACCCCGACATCGCCGACGCCATCGCCGTCTTCGGCGACGAGCAGTGGCACGTCATCGTCCATCCCTACACCGACACCGCGAACCTCACCGCGCTCGACGAAGAA
>CAYPII010000212.1:0-1887 GCA_964410765.1 uncultured Myxococcales bacterium
GATAGGTGGGATTTACACCCTCAAAACCCGGCTCGGGTTAGTGGGACGGAACATTGAAATCGACCACAGGCTGATTTGCGTGTAACTCTTTGTACATAAAAAGGAATTCTGAACTCATTTAAAAGTTAACCGGACACTACTGTTACCACTCCATAAATAAGCAATTTGCGTGCCAGATTTGAATTGCCATGGTGTTGTTATCCTATTGTTTTTAAAAAACTATTTCACGGCGCTCCTCGTGGGTGGTTTTCAAAATGAGAATGGGGCGCTTTTCCCGCCGGAGACCGCCAAATCCTTGACGCTTCGCATGAGGTCGTTGGGGACGTTCCTCATTTTTTGCCTCCAGAACGTTTCCGTCATGCACCGCGTTCAGCACGGGCGCGAAAACTTCGAGCCGGCACGAAGAAGAACGTCCCCATCGTCGAGTCTCCGTGCGACATTTTTCATCGGCCTCCTGATGAGGAAACGGCGACGGTCCGCTCTGTGAGCAACCGTCGCCGTTCCCGCGTCGCACCCTCCAAACCCGCACGGGTTTCTACCGCGCGTTGAAGGTCATGGGGACGACATCCTGCCCGATCATCATGAGGATGTCGGTCATCACGCGCATTCGCTCGACGAGGAGGAGGTCCTTCGTCGACTCCCAGGTTGCCCCGCCGTCGAACTCGATGTGCTCCGATCCCTCGTCGGGGACGACCGCGTCGGCTGTCCCGCTGCCGATGTGGCTGAACTGCCGGACCTCGTCGTCGATAGCGATCGGCGGCAGATGCGCATAGAGGATCTCGGCCATAAAAGACTTCGGGGGCATGTTGAGGCTGAAGTCGGAGCTGTCGAGGCGCCCGGTGACGTCGTCGCGCGCGAGCTCAAGGTTCGTCTCGAGCTTGCTCGAGATGAGGCAGTCGCGGCGTGCGAGTTGATGGGTGTCGTAGCGCTCCTCGCAACTCAGGACGATCATGTTTGTCGCGAGGTCCCTGTAGACGGCCGTCCGGCGGTTCGCGATCATCTCATAGGTGTAGAGGGAGCGCATCGTACCAACATGCTCGTTTTGATGGATCATCTCGACGGTACTTATTATCCAAGCTCCGGGAGGTGACGAAGCCCGAACTCCTGCCCGAGGATGCGCAGCGGGTGTGGGCCTTCCCCCTCACGAAGAGGCCGCGCGGGGAGCATCCGCTCCACGCCTACGACTACGCCGGGGGACAGGTGAGGGAGGAGCTCGTCTCCGACCCCCACGACCAGCTCCAGTACAAGCTCGTCTTCGAGAGCGGCGGCCGCATCGCGAACGCGAAGGATCAGCAGGGCTTCATGGAGACCTTCGAGAACCAGATCTCGAGCTTCGGCTATGAGTTCGACGAGAAGGGGCGCGTCGTCAAGCTCGAGAACCGCAATGCCTTCGGCGCACTGCGCACCGACATGAGCGGTGTGGCGGTCTATCGCTACCGCTACGACGACAACGACCTGCCGATCGAGATCAGCCATTTCGACGCCTACGGCAACCCGATCGAGAACAAGGCGGGCGTCGCCCTCACGATCCGCGTCTACGACCCGAAGGGATTGCTGCTCAAGCAGGTCTTCCTCGACCGCTACCGCGCCGTGCGCGAGTCGCTCGAAGGGTACGCCGTGACGGAATACGAATACGATGACAAGGGCCGGCTCGTCCGCGAGCTGTTCGCCGATCGCGCGGGACGCCCGGTCGTCGACAACAACGGAGCCTGCGCGCGCGCCTTCACCTACGACGACGCAGGGCAGCGCACCTCCGTCACCACCTTGAGCTGCGCGATGCAGCCCACCGCCTCGAAGGCCGGCTATGCCACGACGCGCTTCGATTACGAGGAGGGCAAGCTCGTCCGTCAGCAATTTCTCGATGTGAAGGAAAACCCCATCGTCAAC
>CAYPII010000213.1:0-1868 GCA_964410765.1 uncultured Myxococcales bacterium
GATAGGTGGGATTTACACCCTCAAAACCCGGCTCGGGTTAGTGGGACGGAACAATCTGTGGTCCAGTTTCAATATTTCAGGCAATTTCAGCGGATGTTGAAACGGGGCAAGATGATGAGATGAAATGATATACCTAATGATGGAGCATCTTATCCAGAGTAGTCAGGTGTTTCAAAAGCGTGCCCCACGTCTCATCGAAATCGGCCTTTTCGTCCATCACCCTCACTCCCGGCCACGAGGCCTCAAGCAATGCCCGGTCGAACTCCTTTGCCCTCTCCGCAAGCGAAGGTGGGAGCTCCGTAGACCTGTTAACAAAGGTCTGCCGAATCGCCTCGGCAACCTTCTTCTCGTCGTTGCACAGGGGGATCAGGTAGACGAGGTCATAGATGTCCTTGGCCCGGGAGCTGGCCGAACCCCTATCGAATAGCGTCTCGAGCTTCTCGGCGAATATGTACTCGATGGGGTAGACCTTCCAGGAGACCGGCGATTCGTATTCAAGGAGGGAGGGCATCGTGCTTGCGGAGGGACTCGCCCGAAGCCTGTCGCTGAATCCCACGTCGATGTGGACTCTCGAAAGCTTGTGGATCTTCTTCAAGTCCGGCTGGCCGATCTGAAAGGCAAAGTCGAACCTGTATGAGCCATACTCCCCCTGTTCCTCGAGATCGTCTACCTTAAGATCGCCGAACCACATGCCGTCATCCAGATCCTCTTCAAGGGCGTTGCCGATGAGCGCATTGAGCTTCTCCTTGTCGATGCCAACGGCCAGCGCATCGCCGTCGCGCGTGAAGCGATCGCTGTCATAGATCTTGAGCATCACGAAACCGCCCTTGAAGACGAGATGTTCCGCCAACTCCTCATTGCGCTCCAGGCGGGCAATGGCACGTTCGAGGGCCACTATCACGCGAAGCTCGTTTATGCTCAGGCGCGGGTCTTCCTTTTCTATGCGCCTGATAGTCCTACTGATCTGTTTTGCCCTCTCTTTGTTCATGACGCCAGCGCCTCTATGTAGGAGTGCACCCGATGATCGACCTTGAGTTTTTTGGCCATGTCGTAAAGTGACCCGAGCTTCACCTTGTTATGGGCGACGGCCTGCTTCAGCGCCGACAGGGCGACCTGCGACCCGACGATGCGCTTGTATACGATGCAGTCGATGAGCGTGCGCTCGATGGTCGTTATCCAGTAGCCTTCGGTCTTTTTGATTCCGATATCCCACTTCGGGCACCTGGATCTGATAAGCTTGAGCTCGCGGGCCTGAACCCTCTTGGATTCCGGGACGAGCATCCATACCTTTTTGGCGATCTGGTCGGTGAGATGATGGTGCTCCAGGGCGGAGAGCAGGCAGACGCTGGAGGGCAGCCCGCAGCGAAGCGTGGCGGTCTTGAAGAGGTTCTCGCCGGTGATGCCCGCCTGGGCGGTCAGCTGATAGACGCCGCGGGTAATCCTCTCGATCAGCCCCTGGGCCAGGAGCTTCTTGATGATGTGCTGGCCGAGGCCGAGTTTGAGGGCCTCCTGGTAGCTGAAAGGTCTTTTCGGTAAGAGCTTAATATACTTCGATAAATCGCTTTTCATAATCCACAACATGACACGATTTCAATATTGTGTCAAGTTATAGTCAGGTCCTAAGAAGAGCCGGTTGGCTCGATGGCTTCGGTATCCGACTACTATTTTTTAGTAACTATATTTTAGTCGCTCAAAGCCCGGTCCAGGGCCCAGCCGACACCGGTTATTCCCTTAATATTACTTACAATTTCTGTGATGGTCGCGGCATGCAACTATTCGCTTCGTCTGACAATTTCAATTTAAGACGGTTTAACACTAGTGTCCGGTTAACTACTGAATAAAATCAATTGGTTGCAATGCTTGTTGTT
>CAYPII010000214.1:0-1852 GCA_964410765.1 uncultured Myxococcales bacterium
CGAAAGTCGTGGTCGTAGATCGACTCCGCCCCCTCGCCGGCGGCCCCGGCGATCCAGTAGCCCTGCTCCTTGAGGAATCCCAGGGTTGCGGCGAGATTCGTCACCTGGGCGATCGGGAGGAGCTCGGTGGCCCCGGCGGAGGACTTCACGGCAACCGGCGTCACGGCCGCCGCTTTGTCGCGCGGCACGACCAGGCCATGGACCCCCATGCCCTCCGCTGTTCGTGCGATCGAGCCCAGGTTGTGCGGGTCCTCGACGCCGTCGAGGAGGAGGAGGAAGCCCTTGCGGTCGTCGGCGGCGGCCCGTTCGACGATCGCCTCGATCGTGGCGTAGCGGAAGCGATCGACGCGCGCGGCCACCCCCTGGTGCCCCTCACCGCCGGCGATCCGCGCGACCTCGCTGCGCGGAAGGCGCCGCACCGGAACGCGGCGGCGGGCCGCCTCCGCCAGGAGCGGCTCGGCCTCCGCCACACGCCGCCCCTCGGAGAGGAAGAGCTCGTGACAGGGACGGCTCCCCGCCCGCAGGCATTCGAGAACCGGATGGACCCCGTAGATGATCTCGGTGTTTTTCATTGGACAAGCGCGCTACTTCTTCTCCGCCTCCTCCTTCTCGCGCTTCGTCTCGTCGATCACCTTCTGTGCCACATGTGCCGGCACCGGCTCGTAGTGGGAGAAGTTCATCGAGTAGGTCCCCGCGCCGCTCGTGATCGACTTGAGCGCCGCCGAATACTGATAGAGCTCCGCCATCGGGACCTTCGCCCGGATGACCCCCGACTCCATGCCGGAGACGCGGCCGCGCCGCTGGCTGATGTCGCTGGAGAGGTCGCCCATGTTCTCCTGCGGGGCGTAGACCTCCAGGTCGACGACCGGCTCGAGGAGCTGCGGCGCCGCTTCGGTCATCGCGTTCTTGAAGGCGAGCGAACCGGCGACCTGGAAGGACATGTCCGAGGAATCGACGTCGTGGTAGGAGCCGTCGAAGACGGTCACCTTGAGCCCCACCACCGGATAGCCGGCGAGCGTCCCCTTCTGCATGGAGTCGCGCACGCCCTTTTCGACCGCCGGGACGTATTTGCTGGGGATCGAACCGCCCACGATCGCGTTGACGAACTCGAAGTCCTCGCCCGAATCCAGCGGCTCGAGGCGCAGCCAGCAGTCGCCGTACTGCCCGTGACCACCGGTCTGTTTCTTGTGCTTCCCCTGCTTCTCCGACTTCTTCGTGATGCGCTCACGGTAGGGGATGTGCGGTTTGCCCAACTCCACCTCCACGCCGTAGCGCTCCTGGAGCCGGCGCAGCATGACGTCGATCTGCACGTCGCCCATGCCGGTGACGATCGTCTCGGAGAACTCCTTGTCGACGTGGTAGGTGAAGGTCGGATCGATGTCGGTGAGCTTCGAGAGGCCGATGCCCAGCTTGTCCTGGTCCTTCTTCGTCTTCGGGTGGACGGCCATCGGCACGACCGGTTTCGGGAAGGGGATCTCCTCGAAGCAAAGGCCCTCCCCCTTGGTGGTCAGCGTATCATTGAGGTTGGTGTTCTTGAGCTTCGCCACCGCCGCGATGTCGCCGGCGACCGCCGCATCGACCTCGTCGCGTTCCTTGCCGCGCATGATGATGAGGTGCCCCATCCGCTCGGACTGGCTCTCGGTGCTGTTGTAGACATCCGCGCCCGCCTTGATCGTGCCGGAGAAGACGCGGAAGAAGCAGACGTCGCCGATGCCCGGATCGGAGGTCGTCTTGAAGACCTGTGCCGCCAGCGGTCCGTTCGGATCGCAGGGGAGCTCCACCGCGCTCTCCCCCTTCATCGCCTTGGCGGGGGGCATGGCGTCCGGAGCCGGAAAGTTGTGCTGGGCAAAGG
>CAYPII010000215.1:0-1828 GCA_964410765.1 uncultured Myxococcales bacterium
GAAGACCGACCGGCGCAGAACCACGTCCGGAAATTCCTCGGTGAAGGCGTCGTGGAACTCCCAGTGGATCGCGCAGGGCTGGTCGCGCAGCAGCCCCGCCCGCGCCAGCGCATAGGCGCCGGAGCAGATCGCGCCCACCGCCACGCCGCGGCGCTGCTCCCGCCTCAGATAGTCGAGCACGGGCGGCGTCAGCCGCTCCCGCACATGGATGCCGGAGATGAGATAGAGCCGGTCGCCGGGGGCCAGCGGCCAGAGCCCCCGGTCGACCTTCAGCGCCAGCCCGCTGGAGCAGACCGCCTCGACCCCGTCCTCGGAGGCGAGCGACCAGCGATAGAGCCCCCGCCCCGAGATCAGGTTGGCGAGCCTGAGCGGCTCCAGCGCACAGGCGAAGGCGATATGCGTGAAGTCGCGGATCAGCAGGAAGACGATGTGCTCCGCCCCGTCGCTCTCGGTCATCCTCGCGTCTCCGTGGGCGGACCGTCGCCCGCCCGGATCAGAGCACGGCTCCGCCCCGACGGCAATCGCGCCGTCAGTGCTCCTGGTTGAGTTCCTCCACCGCCGGGATCTCCCGCTCGCGCCGGGCGACGAAATCGAGCAGCGCCTCCTCGATGCCCGGATCGAGCGGCGGCGCCTCGTACTCCTCGAGCAGCCGGCGCGCATGGGCGAGCGCGCGCGCCGTGATCTCGATGCCGCCCTCGGCCTGCCACTGCTCGATGGCGTTGTTGTCGAAGAGTTCGGGCATGAAGAAGGCCCGCTCGAAACTGAGCATGCGCTCGGCGAATGATCCTGACAGACGCGAGCCGTCGTGCATCTGGATGGTGAAGACGACGCGCATGCCATCCGTTTCCTCGTGTCGCTCGATCAGCCGCACCTTCGAGGTATCGATCTCGGTAACGCCGGCGCCGCCCTCCAGCCGCAGCTTATCGTCGGCGAGACGACTGACCAGCAGGTTCTCCCCCACCAGCCGCACGTAGCCCACCAGCGGCTTCTCGGCTTCTTCGTCGTAGATCTTGGCCGGCTTGGCATCCTCGCGCCGGACGAGTTGGATCGCGTGGGGCAGCACGTCCAGCTTGCCGAAGCGAAGCGTATTCAGCTTCATCTTCTCGCCGTCCACGATGGTGGACATGAGCGAGCCGTCGACGAGCGAGAGCTTGTAGGCCGGGAACGGCTCGCGGACGTACACCAGTCGGTAGATATCCTCCATCGGTGTGATCAACGGCCCCCAGGCCGTGGCGCCGCGCATCATGCCGACGAGCCCGCCCTTCTACGCCACCCGGTCGCCGAAGTGCGTCTGCACGTAGGCATTGGCGTCATCGCTTGCTTTCCCGTCCGCGTCCGAAGCGCGCGTGAAAAGCATGTTCACCCGGTCGGGCGACAGCTTGACCTCCACGCCCGATGATGACTTGAGCACCAGGTCGTCGGACGTCACATCAGCGGTGAGGATTTCGCCATTGCGGAGAAACAACCGCATCGTGCGCCCGACGCCCCGCCCGCCGATCAGCAGCGCCACTTCATCCACCGGGACCTCGGTTCGTCCCAACCGCGTATCAACCGTCATCGGACCCGACGTCAGCGCGCCGGTCAATTTCGCGTCCTCGTCAAGGATCAGCGTGTCGTGCTTGGCCCGGTCAACGTCGAAGCCCTCGGCCAGTTCGATCACCTGCTGGAGCAGCGGCGAATTCGCCGCCACACCGCCCACGAAGGCCGAAGAGTGGAAGTTCACGATGTGCCGGCGCAGATCCCGCGGAATCTCCGGCTTGATCAGCCGGCGCCTATAGAGCGGCTCGAAAACAGCGGCCGCCTTGCCGTGCCCGATCCCCCGGCGCTG
>CAYPII010000216.1:0-1819 GCA_964410765.1 uncultured Myxococcales bacterium
GGAGCGATGAGGGTGTGGCCGCTGCTGTAGGGGAAGAGATTCAGCAGGGTGAGGTGGTCACGTGCCTGGAAGTCACGGCCGGGCAGGGCAGCGGGCTGGGCTACCGGTTCGAGCACCTGCGCGACATCATGGGAATGTGCCGCGCGCCCGAGCGGCTGGCGACCTGCATGGACACCGCCCACATGCTGGAGGCGGGCTACGACCTTCGCCACGCGAAAGGCGCCGCCGCGACGCTCGATGAACTCGACGAGGTGATCGGCCTCGAACAGGTGAAGGTCTGGCACGTGAACGACTCGAAGACCCCGCGCGGCAGCCGCGTGGATCGACACGCCCACATCGGCAAGGGCCACATCGCGCAGACGGCCTTCAAAGTGATTGTCAGCCATCGGGCGTTCGCAAAGACGCCGAAGATCATGGAAACGCCGAAGGAAGATGCCCCGGACGGGCGGCCGTGGGATGAGATCAATTTGAAGAAGCTGAGGGGGATGGTGAGGAGGAAGCGACGAAGCGACGGAGCGACGAAGCGACGGAGGGGATAGGAAGAAAGGCACGGAGGCACGGAGGCGCGGAGGCGCGGAGGCGCGGAGGCGCGGAGCAGATCCTATCGGCTGGCTCTCCTGCTCTCCTGCTCTCCTGTTCTACTCTCTCGCCCGCAGGGCGCGGCGTCTGGCGCTCAATCTTCCCCTTCCGCCTCCGTCTTCTTCTCGATCGTCGCCGCCGGCTTCGTTTCCTTCTCGATCGTGTCTGATGCGAGGTACGCCCGTGCTTCCTTGTTCTCCTGCACGTACGCGTCAAAGAAGGCCAGGCAGGTGCTCTTGATGGTCAGGACCTGGTCCGGCGCGTTCGGTCCGGCGCCGGGCCACCTTGCGTTGCCGTTGATGCCGCCGAAGCCGTGATGCGCGTCCTTGATCCACAGCAGGTACGTGTCCCCGGCCGGGGCATACTCGTATGCCTTGCGCCGCCAGTCGCCGGCAAGGTTCTCCTTGCCGCGCATGGGCGAACCGTCGTTGTCGCCCGTGATCATCAGCATCGGCCCGGTCATCGACTGGTACGACGCTTCTTTGAGACTCTTGCCCGGTCCCTGCGGGCTGATGGCGATGAACGCCTTGATCCGCGCGTCGCGGAAGCTGACGGTCTTGCGCGAGAAGGGATGAACGGGCCGCATCCCCGCCAGCAGCATGGTCGTGTGCGCGCCGTACGAGTGGCCCGCGACGGCGATCTTCTCGCGATCGATCCTCCCGCGGATGCCGGGAAACTGTTTCTCCAGTTCATCCAGCGAATCAAGGACGTGGCTGACATCGCGCGGCCGCTGGTCCCACTGCTTCAGCACGCGCGGGCTGTTGAGCAGCGACTGGATCGATCGCACCTGCCGCTTCTCCTCCTCCGTCATCAGGCTGACCGAGTCGCCGAAGGTCGGCTGGATGACGATGTAGCCGTGCGACGCCCAGTGCGTGACCAGCGGTTCAGCGCCGCTTTTCGAGCCCAGCGCGCCGTGGCAGAAGACGATCAGCGGGAACGGCCCCTCCCCTTCCGGCCAGGTGATGCGCAGAGGGATGCGCTTGTCGCGATCGGGGTCATGCAGACCCTTGTCGTCGTCGGCCCGCTTCACCTTGAAGGCGCCCGGCTTGATCTTGTAGAGTTGCGACGTCTCGACGTCGATCGTCTGGGGCACATCCGGCTGATCATCCCGGCCGCGCAGTTCTTCGAGGAACTCTCGCATCGCCGCGCGTTCTTCGCGGGACAGCCGGCCGTCGCCGTCTCGATCGAACCGCTCGACCAGGCGACGGTACTTCTCGCGCCGCGACTGCCCGTCGTCATC
>CAYPII010000217.1:0-1813 GCA_964410765.1 uncultured Myxococcales bacterium
CACTACCGCGGAAAGTGATGCCTTGCTTCAGTCAACAGGGTTCATGGTACTCTACCACGGATGGCTATCGCAGGGCATTCTCCAAGCGCGCGATCCCGTCGCGCAGCCGCCGCACCGTCTCCTCCCGACCGAGCGCGAGCGCCAGCTGCGTAGCGCCGCCGGCGCTCGAGGGAAGCCCCGATAGCGCGGTGCGAACCGGCCACATGATCGTGCCGTTCTTCACTCCCTGCTCCTGGGCAATCGCCGAGAGCCGACTGTAGAGCTCGTCGTTCGTCCACGGATCGGACGCATCGATCGCCGGAACTGCTGCGCGCAGCGCCTCCAGGGCGGTCTCGGGCGTCGACTTCATCTTCTTGTGGCGATGGAGCTCCACGTCGTACTCCGGCAGATGCACGAAGGGCGCCACCAGCTCGGGCACGTCGGAGAGCTTCTCGACGCGGCCCTGCAGCAGCTCGCTGATGAGCTCCAGGTTGTGCAGTCTGCGGGCATCGGAGGGATAGAAGGGAAGGGCAAGCTCATGAAACTCCGCGGGCGTCTTCTCGCGAATGTGGAGGCTGTTCAGCCAGGCGAGCTTCTCCTCGCTGAAGGCGGCGCTCGACTTGTTGATGCGGTCGAGGTCGAACCTCTCGATAAGGGCGTCGAGGGTGAAAAACTCCTCGTCGGTGCCGGGGTTCCAGCCGAGGAGGGCGATGTAGTTCACGATCGCCTCCGGCAGGTAGCCGCGCTTCAGAAGGTCCTGGAAGGAGGCGTCGCCCTCCCGTTTCGAGAGCTTCTTGCCCCCCTCCTTCACGATGTGGGGGAGGTGGATGTACTCAGGCGGCGTCCATCCGAACGCCTCGTACAAGAGGTTGTATTTCGGAGTCGACGAGAGGTACTCCTGCCCGCGCGCGACGTGGGTGATCTCCATTAGGTGATCGTCCACGACGTTGGCGAAGTTGTAGGTCGGATAGCCGTCGCTCTTGATCAGGACCTGGTCGTCGAGCTGGCTGTTCTCGATGGTAATCTCGCCGTAGACGTGGTCGGTGTAGGTGGTCGATCCCTCGAGGGGAATCATCTGGCGCACCACGAACTGCTCGCCGGCCTCGGCGCGCCGCTGTGACTCGTCGGCGGATATCTCGCGGCACTTGCGATCGTATCTGTACTGGCCGTCGTCGCCTTCGGCCGCCGCCGCCTCGCGTCTCGCCGCAATCTCCTCCGGCGTGCAGAAGCAGCGGTACGCGTCGCCGCTTTCGATGAGCTTGTTGATCCACAGCGTGTACAGGCCCTTCCGCTCGCTCTGAATGTACGGCCCGTGGGGACCGCCCTTCTCGGGACCCTCGTCGTACGCGATCCCCGCGGCAGTAAGGCTCTGATAGATCACGTCGACGCTCTCGTCGATCTGCCGAGCACGATCGGTATCCTCGATGCGCAGCACGAAGGTCCCACCCTCGTGTCTGGCAATGAGGTAGGCGTACAGCGCCGTCCGCAGGTTCCCTATGTGCATGAAGCCCGTCGGACTCGGTGCGAAGCGGGTGCGTACAGTCATGGTCGGTGGCTCCTCTGGTGGTCGGTCCTGTCTTTCTCGGTTCTATCTCGATTGATATTGTGAGTCGGGGCGCCTCCGCGCCTGTGGCGCGGACCGGGCTCCTCCGGGGTTCCGTCCTTCGGACCGCCGGACGCGCAGCGTCCGCAGCGCGTCCGGCGCCCTGCGGATCCCTGGCGCTCGGCTTTGCTGTAGCATACCAAATCCGGGGCGTTGAAATCCAGGACACGGCGACGCCGCGTATCGCGAGGGTGCCGGGCGCGATTTCACCGTCATGCCTCTTTTGTGGCT
>CAYPII010000218.1:0-1780 GCA_964410765.1 uncultured Myxococcales bacterium
GCAGAATCGAGACTGTAGCGAGAATACTGGGATTTCCTGAAGGTCGCCGCGCCGGAGTGCCGATATTCTAAGTGGGGGGGGTAGCCCACACCTGGAGCATATCGATGAGCGGACCTGGCGAGTACGTCCCGGATCCCACCGAAGGCGTGACGCGAGTCGAGGATCTGCCGCAGCCGATCGTTCGGCAACGCAGCAGGAGCAAGCGGAAGTGCGCGTGCCCGAAGTGCGGGTACAAGGCGTACTGCAACAAGAAGCGCGTGCGGCGTCTGCACGATCTCGGCGACACCACTGCTGGACGGCCGCGGGACGTTGAGTTGGAGGTCGCCGAGTACATCTGCTCGCGGTGCGGCGAGTTCTTCTATGCCGACACGTCGGACATCGCCCCGAAGGGCTCGCACTACACGCATCGCGTGATCGAGCGCGCGGTGCGCTCGGTGGTGGAGGACGGGTTGCCCTACCGCGGCGCCTCATGGCGCATGTGGCGCGATCATCGCGTCTTCGTACCGTTCGCCACGATACAGAACTGGGTCGAGGCGGCGGGGGAAAAAGGCGCACGCGGTCGTACAGGGTGATTGGTTCCTCGACGAGGCGTTGAAGGATTTCTCCGGCTACATCGCCGCCGACGAGATCTACGACGGCCCGTTCTGCGTCCTGTTCATCGTCGACAACCACAACTTCAACCGGGTCGTCTACGAGGTACTTGATCACAACCCGACCAAGGACGATGTGAAGGCGTTCTTCGACCGATTCAAGGCGGCGGTGGATGCGCGGGGGCTGACGGTCAAGGGCGTGACGACCGACGGAAGCCCGCTGTATCCCGACGCGATCGAGGAATCCTTCCCCGCCGCTTCGCACCAGCTCTGCGAGTTCCACGTGCTCAAGGAGATCCTGAAATCGGTGCTGCAGGCGCTGGCGAAGGTGCGCAAGGAACTCGACCGCCAGGTCCCGAAGCTCCCGCCGGGCAGGCCCTCGACGAAAGAGGCGAAACGCCTGGCGCGCAAGGCCGAGCGCGTGCGCACGAAGATCAGCGACCTCTTCAAGAGCCGCCACCTGTTCGTGAAGCGCGACCTAACCGACTCTGAGAAGAAGACGCTCGAGCGCATCATGCGCGGCCGGCGGGAACTGCGTACGCTGCGGGCGATCGTCGACGAGGTATACCGCCTGTTCGACAGGCGCTGCCGCACCGAAACGGCCCTGAAAAAGCTGGCCGCCCTTCGCAAGAAGGTGCACCGGCTCAAGAGCGTCCGAAAGGCTCTCAAGAAGCTCTGGAGCCCGAACCTCGAGAAGGCCTTGACGTTCCTTGACGACAAGCTGCTGCCGGCGACGTCGAACGCCGTCGAGCGCGCGAACCGCCGACACCGCAAGATGCAGAAGACCGTCTACCGCGTCCGCACCAAAGCGCACGTCCAGGCGCGCATCGCGATGGACATGCTGCGCGAGGCGCGCCAGCGCGGGCGCAACGCCGCGGTGGGCGCGCTCCACGCGACGCGGCCGCGAGCGCCGCACGTCGATCCCCGCTCGCGCAAACGCCGTCGCCCCGCGCGTTCCCCCGCTCGCGTCTCAACTGCGCCTTCGACGCCCTTGCGAAAGGCGGGATAGCCATGCATCATCGCTACAGTCTCGAAAGATAGGACAGATTCGCCTTCAGATCCCGAACAATAAGCCATCCATCGTTTTTCTGAGCGTCGGGCGAGTTGTGGAAGAAGTGCCCCACATTCTCGTCAAGATATCGGCTCGTCGCCCCTCTTTTCTGCCCCACTCGGTTGCCAACATTACGACT
>CAYPII010000219.1:0-1776 GCA_964410765.1 uncultured Myxococcales bacterium
GGCGCCCTTGAAGAAGGCGAACGCCCGCTCGTGGGCGTCGAAGACCATCTCCTGGCTCTCGCGCGGATAGGCGCGCACGAACGGCATCCGGCTGTGGCAGAGTGCTGTGACCCCCATTCTTCATCCACCCGAAGCCGGAGCCCGGCGGTCAGCTTGGCGCGTGCGCGCCGTTGGAGCAATGGGCGATCCGCGCAGCGTTTGAGGTGCGCGGAGCGGATCGTCCATTGCGGTGAGCTTGGCGGCATAGGCCGTCGGGGGCAGGTAGCCGAGCGCGGAGTGCGGCCGGCACGAGTTATAGTCAACGACCCACCGTGCGGTGGCATCGCGAGCGTGATCGAGACTGACAAACAGGGTTTCGTTGAGAAGCTCGTCGCGCATTCGCCCGTTGAAGGCTTCGCAGATCCCGTTCTGCATCGGCTTTCCCGGAGCGATGAAATGCCAGGGCACGCCGGTCTTCTGCGTCCATTCGAGCATGGCGTTCGAGGTGAACTCGGTGCCATGATCGCTGACAATCACCCCGGGCGAGCCGCGGGTGGCAATGAGAGCTGACAGCTCCCGAGCCACTCTGCGCCCGCTGATGGACGTATCGACGACGGCCGCCAGGCATTCCTTGGTGACATCATCGAGCACGTTCAGGATGCGCAGGCGCCGCCCGGACGTGAGTTGATCATGCACGAAATCTACCGACCAGCGGGCATTCGGCACCGCTTCCACGAGAAGGGGCGCCCGCGTGCCTGTGGCCTTCTTGCGCCCCCGCCTGCGCTTCACCGACAGCCCTTCTTCGCGGTAGAGCCGCTCGGTCTTCTTGCGGTTCTCCACGAGCCCTTCCTGGCGCAGCAGGACGTGGAGTCGCCGGTAGCCGAACCGCCGCCGTTCTCCCGCCAGTTCGCGCATACGATCCCGGAGCGCGGCATCCTCCGGCCCCCGGGCGCAATACCGGATCATCGACCGATCAGCGCCAATGAGGTGACACGCCCGCCGCTCGCTCATCTCGTGCGCTTGCACAAGCCGAGCGACCGCAAGCCGCTTCGCAGCGGGCGTCACCACTTTCGGCCGAGCAGATCCTTCAACGCCGTGTTGTCGAGCATCGCATCCGCGTAGAGCCGCTTGAGCTTAGTGTTCTCTTCCTCGAGCGCCTTCAGCCGCTTCACGTCGGACACCTCCATACCGCCATAGCGGCTCTTCCAGGAATAGAACGTCGCGCTGCTGATCCCGTGCCTGCGGCAGACGTCGGCGGTCTTCGCGCCCGCTTCCTGCTCCCGCAGGATCGCGATGATCTGCTCTTCGCTGAACTTCGATCTCTTCATCTTCCGGTCCTCTCGTTGGGCCGGACTCTATCATCAGATGGAGGAGAAAACGGGGGGCACAGCACGACGATCTCGACCTTTATCAAGGATGTGGAGGACGCCGACGCGCTGATGGAGGATGCGCTCGTGGACGGAAAGGGCGGGGCGCTGGAAGAGACGCATCTGGAACGGGTGATCGCGCGGCTTAAGGCGGCGGGACTGCCGAGCAACGAGGTGGGGCTGTGCGCCCTCGGAACCCACAGGATCGATTTTCCGGCTTACACCGGCAAGCGGCGGAAGAAGGACTAGGCGCATGGCGATGGGATCGCTCCATCTATCGGAGCGCGAGATCAGGGATCGGCTGCGGGCGGTCGAGAGGGCGGATGCGTCGGACATCATGGCGCTTTTCCGGGCCGCGGGGTTCGATCTCGGGCGGGATCTGCGGTTCGCGAACTGGTCGGGGGTGAGCTTCCGGGGCTGCGACCTGAGC
>CAYPII010000220.1:0-1747 GCA_964410765.1 uncultured Myxococcales bacterium
CAGGAGCTCTTCGCCGAGCGGTTCTTCGACGAGAAGCGGTACAATTTCGGTCCCATCGGCCGTTTCCGGCTCAACCGCAAGTTCGGCATCGAGGGCGACGACCGCATGACCCTGGGCGGGGTGGACTTCCTGAACATCTGCCACTACATCCTGAAGCTGCGCGCCGACGAGGGCGAGGTGGACGACATCGACCACCTGGAGAACCGCCGCGTGCGCACCATCAAGGACCTGGTCATGACCGAGCTGCGCAACGCCATGGTGAAGCTCCGCCGCGGCGTGCGCGAGCAGATGGTGATCAAGGACGTGGACGAGGTGCGTCCGCATCAGCTCATCAACGCGACGACCGTTTCCAGTTCGCTCGAATACTTCTACGCCCGCGGCGAGCTGTCGCAGGTGGTGGACCAGTCCAACCCCCTGTCCCAGCTCGTGCACGAGCGGCGCCTCTCCGCGCTCGGCCCCGGCGGCCTGAACCGCAAGCGCGCCGGCTTCGAGGTGCGCGACGTGCACACCTCGCACTACGGCCGCATCTGCCCGGTGGAGACGCCCGAGGGCACGAACATCGGCTTGATCGTGTCGCTGGCCAACTACGCGACCATCAACGACCTGGGCTTCCTGGTGACGCCGTATTACAAGGTGAAGAACCGCCGGCTCACCGACGATGTGGTCTACATCCGCGCCGACGAGGAGGACCCGCATTTCATCGCGCAGGCGGACGTGGAGGTGGACGCCAAGGGCAAGATCGTTCCCGACCGCGTCATCTGCCGCCATCACGAAGAGTTCACCATGTGCGAGGCGGACCAGGTCTCCCTCTGCGACGTGGGGCCCAAGCAGCTCGTGGGCATCAGCGCCTCGCTGATCCCCTTCCTCGAGCACGACGACGCCAACCGCGCGCTCATGGGCTCGAACATGCAGCGCCAGGCCGTGCCGCTCGTGCGTCCCGACGTGCCCCTGATCGGGACGGGCATGGAGCGCGAGATCGTGCGCAACTCGGGCATGGCCGTCCGCGCCGAGGAGGACGGCGAGGTCACGTATGCCGACGCGCTGGAGATCCGCACGACGTCCGAGGAGTTGACGACCGGCGAGCGCGTGTACAAGCTCCACAAGTACAAGGGCCTGAACGACGGCACCACGCTCAATCAGGCGCCCCTCGTGCGCAGCGGCGACAAGGTCCGCCGGGGCGACCCGCTCACCGAGGGCGCGGCGACCAAGGCGGGCGAGCTGGCGCTGGGCAAGAACGTGCTCGTGGCCTTCATGAGCTGGGAGGGCACGAATTTCGAGGACGCCATCTGCGCCAGCGAGTCGCTCATCCGCGACGACGCCTACACGTCCGTGCACATCGAGGAGTTCACCACCGAGATCCGCGAGACCAAGGTCGGTTCCGAGGAGATCACGCGCGACATCCCGGGCGTGTCCGAGGCGGCCCTGGCCCATCTCGACGAGGACGGGCTGATCCACATGGGCACGAACGTCGTCCCCGGCGACATCCTGGTGGGCAAGATCGCGCCCAAGGCCAAGAGCGAGTTCTCCAGCGAGGAGAAGCTGCTGCGGGCCATCTTCGGCCGGGCCGGCGAGGACGTGAAGAACGACAGCCTTTCCGTGCCGCCCGGCACCGAGGGCACGGTCATCGACGTCAAGCGCTTCAGCCGCCGCGGCCCGATCACCGACGACGAGCGCAAAGCCATCAAGCGCCGCTGCCAGAAGCTCGAACAGGAGATGAAGGGCAAGGTCGTCGACGAGATCAAGCTCA
>CAYPII010000221.1:0-1731 GCA_964410765.1 uncultured Myxococcales bacterium
GTAGTGTGCGGTCCTGTCCATAGTCGCACGATTTGTGAAACGCGGTACTAGGGCAGGCCGCGTTCCCATTCGTCGATTGTCATGCGGGCAATGCGGCGGTCAGCGACCATCCGCTCGACGCTGGTGGGGTCCTTGAAGCCCTGGCCCGTGACCATGGCGACGACGCACTGGGCCTCGCCGATCAGGCCTTCGTCGACGGCCGTGATCACGCCGGCCAGGGCCGTCGCGCCGGCGGGCTCCGTGAAGATACCCTCTTCGGCGGCCAACCGCCGCTGCATCTCGTAGATCAGCTCGTCCGGAGGAAGCTGACCCGACCCACCGCACGCCCGCACCGCGCGGACCACGTCGTGACCGTCGTTGATGCTGCCCATCTGCAGGCCGCTCACCGTTGTGGTCGCACGGCAGGGCACGGCGTGATCAAGCTCGTCGCGGATCGGGCCCGCCGTCGTCGGGCACCCGGTGGGTTGGACGCAATGCACCTGGGGCGCACGTTCGATCTGTCCGGCGTCGGCGAGCTTCTCGAACGCGCGACAGACCGCGAGGGTCAACCCGCCGCCTCCTGCCTGGCAGAAGACATGGTCGATGTCCCCTTCGACTTGCTCGCGCAGTTCGTGGCCGATCGACTCGACCGCCGACATCGCCTCCGGGTTGAAGCGGTACGCCGAGATCGCGAGAAACACCTCCGGTCTCTCAGCGCGATGCGTCAGACCCGCCGCCACGCGCTCGTTGACCTCGGGGTCGTTGCCGAAGTCCGCGATTCGCGTCAGCGTCGCGTTGTGGGCGAGCATTTGGAGGAGCTTGCCTCGGGGCGCGGTGTCGACGATGGCCAACTCGCACCGGACGCCCGCCCGGGCGCAGTAGGTGCTCAGCGAGGCTCCGGCGTTTCCGCTGCTCGTGCCGATGGCGACACCCTTTGCGGTCTGGCGCATCCACGAGACGGCCGCACAGGCCCATCGGTCTTTGTAGGAACCGGTCGGCAGGAGGGAGTCCAGCTTGAAGTAGAGTCGTTCGAGGCCCAGCGAAGGTCCGATCCGCGCGCTGGGGACGAGGGGGGTGTCACCTTCGCCGAGCGAGAGGACGTGCTCGTCGTCGGGAGCGGTGAATCGATCTCGAAATCGCCAGAGACTCACGGGATCCACCTCGAACCGTCGTTTCCCCCGGACGACAGCATGCGCGTGCGAGGGCGGTGTCTGTCTCGGAGATCATCCTCGTTCATCGGTTGGGGGTCAAACCAAGGCGCGCTCGCGACTGACGGGCATCGGCCGAAGCGGCGGGCGTCGCCCGCGGTCGCGCTCCCGAGCTCTAGGGGCTCTCGGCGAGAGGATCACAGTTCCTCGGATGCCGATCGTTGGAGATGCTGTTGTTCGGAGAATGCATGTCCTATAATAAAGGGGTTCACACACCATCTGATTCACAGCATGCGAGCGATCATTCTATCTCTTTGGAGGGACCCTCATGCGGAGCCGAAACCTGCTGCGCCGTCGGAGAGCCTGCGGATTCACGCTGATCGAGTTGCTCGTCGTCGTGGCCATCATCGCGCTGTTGATCAGCATCCTTCTGCCGTCTTTGAGCAAGGCGCGCGCGCAGGCGCGGACCACGCTGTGTGCGACGCGTGTCGCGCAGATGACCAAGTCGATGCTCGTGTATGCCAACGATTACGACGGGCGGCCGCCCTTTACCGGGACCGGGGATGTCCCCAGCGATTGCGCGGACGACAAGGATGCCGTGGAT
>CAYPII010000222.1:0-1667 GCA_964410765.1 uncultured Myxococcales bacterium
CCCGGAGGATCCGTCGGTCAAGAAGATCACGGTGGTCCTCAAGATTCGCAGCGAGTACCGACAGCACATCCGACAAGACAGCGAGGCGGCGATCGAGACGCAGGGGCTGCTCGGCGACAAGTACATCTACATCTCGATGGGGAGTGACGTGCAGCCGGTGATTCCGAACAAGGGAATGATCACCGCCGAGGAGACGGTCTCCTTCTTCGCGCTCGGCGAGAAGGCGGGGCGGATCATGGACGACATCGGCGAGGCGGCCGAGGCGCTCAAGGACTTGCTCACCTCGGTGAAGGGCAAGGAGGGGGCGGGCGACCTGCGCGCCTCCATCGCCTCGATCCGGCGGATGCTCGAGCAGGTGGAGAAGGGCAAGGGGCTCATCCACGCCCTCATCTACGACCCGAACGGGGAGCGGGTGGTCGACGCGTTGGCCGACACCATGGACAACATCCGCGACCTCGTGGCGACCGCCGAGGAGGAGTCGCAGGGCGAGCTCGGCGGGCTCATCGTCAACATGCGGCACGCCTCCGACGACCTGCGCAAGATACTGGGGACGGTCCGCCGCGGCGAAGGGACGCTGGGGCGCTTCATCTACGACCCCTCCGTCTACGAACAGCTCAAGTCGCTGCTGGGGCGGGCCAATCGCAGCAAGCTGATGCGCGCCGTCATCCGCTCCACACTCGAGCAGCAGGACCGGCAGGTGTTGAAATAGCCCCATGCCTCTGATATGATGTGATTACACGTCTGACAGCCGCAAAAACCCGTACCAAGGGCGTTTGCGGCCGACCTCAGGGAGGTGGCCATGGCCACGCAGAAAATGCCGAAGAAACACGACCTCATGCAGCTCATCACGTCGCTCCACGACGTGAAATCCTACCAGGAGCTCAATTGGGAGGGGAGCTTCTCCGACTACCTCCACATCGTGGAGAAGAATCCGAAGGTGGCCGACACCGCCTTCCAGCGCCTCTACGACATGATCCTCTCCTACGGCTTCGAGGAGTACACGGAGTACAAGAAGAAGATCGTGCACTACCGTTTCTTCGAGGATCCGATCGATCTCGGCAAGGACGCCCTCTTCGGCGTCGACCTGCCGCTCATGAAGCTGGTGAACGTCTTCCGCTCGGCGGCGCAGCGCTACGGGACCGAGAAGCGCATCCTCCTGTTGCACGGCCCGGTGGGGGGTGCGAAGTCGACGATCGTCCGCCTCCTGAAGAAGGGGCTCGAGGCCTATTCGCGCACGCCTGATGGCGCGCTCTTCTCCTACGCCTGGGTCAAGAAGGGACTCGACGACAAGGGACGCATCTTCGGCACCGCCGAGGAGATCCCCTGCCCGATGCACGAGGAGTCGCTGCACCTCATCCCGCCGGAGTTGCGCGAGAAGGTTCTGGACGAGCTCAATGCGAAGCTCCCCGAGGAGCACAAGGTCATGATCGAGGGCGAGCTCTGCCCGAGCTGCCGGTACATCTACCGCGAGCTGGTGCGCCTCTACGACGGCGACTGGTCGAAGGTGATGGACCACATCAAGGTGCGGCGCATCACCCTCTCCGAGAAGGACCGCATCGGCATCGGCACCTTCCAGCCGAAGGACGAGAAGAACCAGGATTCCACCGAGCTCACCGGCGACATCAACTACCGCAAGATCGCCGAGTACGGCAGCGACTCCGATCCGC
>CAYPII010000223.1:0-1666 GCA_964410765.1 uncultured Myxococcales bacterium
TCGCTGACAGTCCATTCGAGGGAATGCCCTCTGGGCCCTCTCATCGGGGGCGCCTGGGGGTGCTTTCGAGAAACAATACGGTCGGTCGGGTCGTACGGCCGTCCAAAGGTACAGGGAGTAGGTGCCGCAAGAGCGGCACAGGTCCGCAGCACACACTCGCTACCGGGCATTTTCAGCATCCTTGCGGATGATGGCTACCGTGCCCAGGAGAATCGGTACAGATGGAAGGGACAACACTCGTCGCACTTGGCGTATTAGGAATCATCCTGTTCCTGATACTGTTCACCTACCTCATTCCGGTCAGGCTCTGGATCGAGGCGCAGTTCGCAGACGTTCACGTCGCTATCGGAACGCTTATCGGAATGCGACTCAGAAATGTGCCGCCCTCGAAGATCGTGCTCCCGCTCATTACCGCGACCAAGGCCGGGCTCGATCTCTCGATCACAGATCTTGAAGCACACTACCTGGCGAAAGGGAACGTGCAACTCGTTGTTCACGCGCTGGTGTCCGCGAGCAAGGCGGGCATTAGTCTGCCGTTCGCCCGGGCGGCGGCGATCGACCTCGCGGGGCGCAACGTCCTTGAGGCCGTCAAAATGCGTGTGACGCCGAAGGTGATCGACTGCCCGGACCCCACGAAGGGGCGGCCGACGGTTGACGCGGTCGCAATGGACGGTATCCAGCTCCGCGCGAAGGCCCGGGTCACTGTCCGCGCTCACCTCGAGCGCCTGGTTGGCGGCGCAGGCGAGGAGACGATCATCGCTCGCGTAGGTGAGGGGATGGTCAGCTCCATCGGTTCCGCGAGCAACCACAAGCAGGTGCTCGAGAACCCGGATATCATCTCGAAGGCCGTGATGGCGAAGGGCCTCGACTCCGGAACCGCCTTCGAGATACTGTCGATCGATATCGCGGACGTGGACGTCGGCGACAACATCGGCGCTGCGTTGCAGAAGGACCAGGCCGAGGCGGACAAGCAGATCGCCCAGGCCAAGGCCGAAGGTCGCCGCGCCATGGCGGTCGCGCAGGAACAGGAGATGAAGGCGCGCACGCAGGAGATGAGCGCTCGTCTCGTGGAAGCCGAAGCTCAGGTGCCCATGGCGATCGCGGAAGCCTTCTCGAAGGGCAATCTCGGCATCATGGACTACTACCGCATGAAGAACATCGAGTCCGACACGGATATGCGCGACGCCATCGCAGGCGACCAGGGCGGCGGCGCGTCTCCGGCGAAGGAGTAGGATTACGCCCATGGAATGGGGATGGATCATCATCCTGGTAGTGATCAGTCTCGTTTCGTCACTGATCAGCAAGCGCCAGGAGAAAGCAGCGAAGGAAAAGCAGGCGCAGGAGGCCTCGCAGCGCCGCGCAGCGCAGTCGGAGGACCGCGAGGACGTGGAGCCGACGGAAGTATCCTTCCCGGAAAGTCGGCCCGCTCCTGAGACTGCTTCGCCGGAACTCCAGCAGCGCCACAGGCCGCAGGCGCCCTTGTCGGAAGAGTCGCAGCCGCGGCAGCAACCGCAGCACCAGTCGGCGGAACAAGGGTCGCGTGCTCGCCCGAGTCGCGCTGATGATTCGCCAGGCGGTGGCTTGTTCACCCAGATGCGGCGTGATCTGGATGACGCGTTCGGCGTGGAGCAACGAAAGCCTCGTACGCCCCCGCAGCGGAAGCAGC
>CAYPII010000224.1:0-1660 GCA_964410765.1 uncultured Myxococcales bacterium
GCGCAGGTCGTGGCGGCGCGCGATGTCTTCGAGGTCGGGCATGCGCGCCATGGAGCCATCCGCGTTCATGATCTCGCAGATCACCCCCGCCGGAGCGCACCCCGCCAGGCGCGCGAGGTCGACCGAGCCCTCCGTCTGTCCGGTGCGCACGAGGACCCCGCCGCGCTTGGCGCGCAGCGGAAAGATATGCCCCGGGCGCGCGAGCCGATCGGGGGTCGTGCGCTCGTCGATGGCGATGCGGATGGTCTCGGCACGGTCCGCAGCGGAGATCCCCGTCGTCGTCCCCTCCTTCGCGTCGATGGAGATCGTAAATCCCGTGTGGAAGGCGGAGGTGTTCTCCTGCACCATCAGCGGGAGCTTGAGCGCGTCGGCGCGCTCCTCGGTGAGTGCTAAGCAGATGAGGCCGCGACCATGCTGCGCCATGAAGTTGACGACCTCCGGCGTGCAGTGCTCCGCGGCGATCATGAGGTCGCCCTCGTTCTCGCGGTCCTCGTCGTCGACGAGGATGATCATCCGACCGGCGCGGATCTCCGCGATCGCCTCCTCGGCACCGACCAGCCCGCTCCGCCGCTCTTTTTCACCCATCTCCACCATCATCCCTCTCGAAGAGCCCGTCACGTTTTATGCCGTTCGGGTCACGTGTCATGTGTTCCGGGTCACGGTCAAAACCCGTGTTTTTTGAGGAACTCCTCGGTGACCGCGGAGTCCTCCCGATACTGGGAACTGTCTAAAAAACCCAGCTTTTCCACATACTTCCCAATGATGTCAACTTCTAAGTTCACCCGCGCGCCGGGGCGCATCTCCTGAAAGGTCGATTTGAGCGCCGTATGCGGGATGACGGTCACGGTGAAGTCGCTCTCGCCACAGCGGTTGACCGTCAGACTCACCCCATCGACCGCGACCGAGCCCTTTTCGACGATATAGCGCGAAAGGTTGCTCGGTATTTCGATCGTGATCTCGCGCGTCCCGGAGCGCTCCCGGACGGCGTTCACCGCACCCACGCCGTCGACGTGCCCCTGGACGATGTGGCCGTCGAGCCGACCGCCGACGGCGAGCGCCCGCTCCAGGTTCACGCGCCCGCCGACGGCGAGCGCCCCCAGCGTACTCGTCGCGAGCGTCTCGGGGGAGACGTCCGCCCAGAAGCTCTTGCCGAGCCGCGAGGTAATCGTCAGGCAGCAGCCGTTGACGGCGACCGAATCGCCGACGTTGGAGCGCTCCAGGTCGAACTCACAGCTCACCTCGATCTCGAGGGCCTCGCCCCGATGCCGGACCGAGCGCACCGTCCCCACCCCTTCGATGATCCCGGTGAACATGGTCAGAGGTCTCCCTCGATCAGGACGTTGTCGCCGAAGCCGTGAACGGTCACGTGCTTGAGCGCCATCACGTCGCGCATCCGGCGCACGGCGATGCCGGGGAGAAAATCGAGCCCCGTCCCGCCGATGAGCTTCGGCGAGAGGTAGGCCATCACGCGGTCGACGAGCTTGCGGCGGAAGCAGTCGGCGAAGAGCTCCCCGCCCCCCTCCAGCAGGACCGAGGTGATTCCCATCGTGCCCAGCTCCTCGAAGAGGCGCGGCAGAAAGACGCGGCCGTCGCGCCCCTTGCGGGTGACGAGCACCGTGTGCCCCGCCCGCTGGGCCCGACGGATGGGCGCGGCCGGCGC
>CAYPII010000225.1:0-1650 GCA_964410765.1 uncultured Myxococcales bacterium
CCCTCACTGCCGAATTGTTCCATCTTGGCCATTCCCGCGATCAAATTATCATACGTATAATACCACTGTCCGTTCGGGCCTTCTGGAAGCCCCAAGGCCACCCGATTGGATTCCACGCAGTTCGGGTGCTCGCGTGATTCCCTGGTTATCGTAGTGTACATCGCCTCTGTGAAAAGCAGCTTCAGTGCGTCTTCTCTCGCTGATTCTTCTTCGGCGGTGGCAATGATGAAATCGTCATCGCCATCGTCCGAAGCGTCGCCCGAGAAGCCGCAACCGGTGAGGCACATGATCAGAAGGGACAAGAAAATGAGAGAACCACTCATAAGAATGTTGCTTCGTGCCACAATCCCCCCTCTCAATGGTTTGCTTTAAAATTTTATCATGGATTACAAGGTTCTGCACAATAATCGGTGATCACAGCCAGGAGCACCTTACGGCCCCTGTTATTGAACCTTGCATAAGTAACGGAGAAACAATGGTGTCATTGCGAGCGACCGGTGAAGTCCTAAACTTGCTGGAAAAATAAAAAAGGTGGATCCTTGTTGTTGGCCAACGAACCCGCCGGGAAACCCGGCGAGAAAGGATCCACCCGATGAAGAGGCTACCAGCAAGTGAGCGGACGAGAAAGGAAATTCAGGATTTGATCTCCGGAAAGCTGGAGGGCGGCGGAACGACGAGCGATTTTATTCGATCGGCGACACGGTTGCTCATCGAAGAGGCGCTGGAGGCCGAGGTCGAGGATGCCATCGGACGCAGATACTACGAGGCTGGGGCCGAGGCCGGCAGCGGTTATCGGAACGGGCGCCGGATGGGGCGGCTCAAGACCGCCGAAGGGATGGTGGAGTATGCGGTGCCTCAGGTGTCTGATCGCGCTGAACCGTTTCAATCGCGCCTGCGCGCGATGCTGTCGAAGCGGAGCGAAGAACTCGTCCAGAAGGCCGTTGAGATGTATGCCCGCGGGCTTTCGACCCGCGACATCGAGGAGGTCTTTCGGGGCGAGGACGGCAAGTCACTGTTGACACGCACGGCGGTGTCGGAGCTGACAGAGCGGCTGTGGGAGGAGTATCAGGAGTTTTCGAGCCGGGACTTGTCGGAATACGAGGTGCTCTATCTGTTCGCGGACGGGATCGCCGAGCGGCTGCATCTGGGGCAGAGGCGGGAAGCGGTTCTGGCCGCATGGGGATTCACGACCAGCGGTGAGCGCGTGCTCTTTCACATAGCGCCCGGGACGAAGGAGGACACGACGAGCTGTCGTGATTTCTTCCGCGATCTCAAGAACCGGGGTTTTGCCGATCCGGTATTCGTGGCGACCGATGGCGCTTCGGGATTGATCCGCGCTGTGGAAGAGAGCTTTCCCAGATCGATACGCGGGCGATGCCTGGCACACAAGATGCGCAACCTTCTCGGGAAGGTGCCGGAAGTCACATGGCCTGAGATCAAGGCTCAGGCGACAGCCTGCTATCAGGCGGCCTCTCCGGCGCTGGCGCGCATATTGCGCGATGAGTTCGTGAAGGCGCATGAGAGGGAGTATCCGACGCTCGTCGCCTGCTTCCTCGACGATTTCGAGGCGTGCATCGCGCACCTGAAGCTGCCAGTTGGTCATCGCCGGGCGACGAGGACGACGACTCTCCTGGAGCGGCTTTTCGGCGA
>CAYPII010000226.1:0-1641 GCA_964410765.1 uncultured Myxococcales bacterium
ATAGGTGGGATTTACACCCTCAAAACCCGGCTCGGGTTAGTGGGACGGAACAACCTCGGCGATCGGGCAGCGCATCATCTTCCACTGTGTCACGGTAACCGCTTCGACCAAGGTCGCATTGTTCCACGTCGGCGGAATCTGCGGGTCGGTTCCGATGAGATAGAAGTACGTGTACCCATCGTCCTCAGGGGAATAGTAGTTGGGATAGTCCACCGTGCGGGCGCGTGTGGCGCGCACCCCGTTTACGTAGAGCTGTCGCGGCATCGTGGTCGTCGCCACCGATGCCTTCCAGATGTTGTTCGCGGCATCGTGTAGCGTCCAGCCCGTCACCTGCTCCGCGCCGGATATGACGACATCCTCTCCGGTGGCCGCCTGATAGGTGATCTCCGCTTTGAGCGCCCCGGAATCGCGCGCGTTCAGGGTGAACGGCACTCCGAGCCGATAGGTGCCACCCCGGATGTTCACGTTGATGACGCAGTGGCCACGGTCGTCGTTCGCCCGGATCGCATCGCGTGCCTGCTCGAGGGTGAGAAAGGGATCACTCGCGTCGCCGCTGGTGGCATCGCTCCCATCGGTCGCCACCCAGGAGTCGATGGTGCAGGCGACCGCGGGGAGGGTGCCCGACGAGCAGGCGGGCAGGAGGAGGGCCAGCAGGACGAGGAGGGGAAGCGTGTATTTCAGCGCCATGGGCGGCTTCTTTCCACGAAAACGATATGGATCCCGCCCGCGGCGTCCGTCATTCCCGGCGTCTTGTCCTTTGCCGTGCGAGGGTCAGGCCCGCGAGCAAGGTGGCGAGGAGGATGCCACCGGAAGCAGCTGGCGCGGCGCCCGTGCCCGCGAGCGCACAACCGGAGGAGCCGGTCGTCCCGGTCCCGGTGAGCGAGATCGCCTGCGGGCTGTCATGGGCATCATCATAGATCAGGATGTTCGCCGTCTTCGCCCCCGCCGAGAGCGGTGCAAAGAGGACGTCGATGAGGCAAGAGGCTCCGACGTCGAGCGAGCGGCTGGCGCAGTTGGTGGTCATGTTGAACTCGCTCGACTCGTTCTCCGCGATCGTCACCGCGCCGACGGTCACGTCGTTGCTGCCGGCGTTCGTCATGATCACGCTCTGGGAGTCGCTGCTGGAGAAGATCAGGACGTCTCCGAAGGCGAGCGTCGATGCCGAGAAGCTCACGTCGATGTCGCCGGCGTGAGAGGCGGTGCCCTGCACCACGACACTCTGATAGCGGCTGGCGGTGTTGTCGATGACGGTGATGTATCCCGTGAATTCGCCGGCCGCCTGCGGCACGAAGGTGCCGGTGATCGTGCAGGTTTCGTCGGAGGCCAGCGTCTCGGGGCAGTCGTTCACCTGTGCGAACTCGCTGTTGGCATCGATCCCGGCGATGACGACGTCGACCACGCCGGTGTTCTTGACCGTAAACGCCTTCGTAGCACTCGTCTCCCCGACGAGCGTCTGCCCGAAGTCCCAGTGCTTCGGCGCGATGTCCAGGTCGGGATAGACGGGGTCGATGCCGCTCCCCATCAGGTCGACGTTGTGCGGGCTGCCGGCCGCGCTGTCGACGATGGTGATCTCGGCGGTGACGTCATCGGTCGAGGTCGGCGTGAAGGTGATGGTGATCGTGCAGAATGCCGCGGGGGCGA
>CAYPII010000227.1:0-1629 GCA_964410765.1 uncultured Myxococcales bacterium
GCTGACGGTCATCGGCCTGGTTTGCGTGGTGCTCGGACTGCCGCTGCTTCGCAAACGAAAGCGGTCGCCGTGGTCGCTGATCGCCGAACGGATCGGCGTCGCGGAAACGCTTGAACCGCGCATCCCGATCACCCTCTCCGACCGGCGCCGGTGGGCTCTGCTTGTCGGCGTGCTTGTGCGCGGCCTCGCCGGAGGCGCTCTGGTTTGCCGGCATATCTACGTCAATGAACCGCATCGGTTGTTCAACCAATGCATCAAGTTGAAAGACGCGCGGCAGTACGCTGAAGCGCGCGAGGGCTTCCGAAAGGTCATGGAGGCGGCGCCGACCTCCACCCTGGCCGAGGAGGCGGCGTTCTATATTGCGGCGACCTGGTATCTGGAGAAGAAGAACCGGGAGGCGATCGGCGCGTTCGAAGAACTCATTCGGCGCTATCCCAGAAGCATAAGGACACCTGAGGCCCACTACCATATCGGCATGTGCCTCTTCCGGATGCAGCAGGAGCAGGCTGCCATTGAGCGGATGCGGCAACTGCGTCGCGAGTTCCCCAACACGTCGTGGGCGCAAAGCGCGGCGGCGCGGTTGCGCGAGCACGATGTGCCCGTGGCCGACTGACACGTTGGCTTGTTCCCGGCGGGTCTTTGCCGTCGAGGGCGCGTCGCGGGCAATCCTGTCTGCGCCGGGAGGACGCCCCGCGACGATCGGACAACCCGGCAACCCGGCAACCCGACAACGCGACCACTCAACAACCCTTGTTGCCGTACCGCCGCCCCTCATCCAGCATGGCGAGGTAGTGGTCGAGGGGGATGTAGTTGGCGACGCTGTTGCCGGTGCCGAGGCAGTAGCCGCCGCCGGGCTGGCAGGTGTCGAGGATGTCGCGCACACGCCGCCGGATCGCCTCCTCGTCGCTCCGGCAGAGGAAGTCCATGTCCACGCCGCCGAGCAGCGCGACGCGGTCGCCGTATTTCCGCTTCGCCTCGGTGACCGGCTCGATGGCGTCCTCGAAGGAGTGCCTGCCGTCAATCTTCACGTCGTCGAGCCGGTCTGGCATGATCGCCTCGAGGTTGCCGCAACTGTGCAGCAGGTAGGGCCGTCCGGCCGCGTGCGCCTTCTCCGCCATCAGCTTGTGGCCGGGGAGGAAGAGCGCGCGGGTGTCGTCGGGGCTGATGAGCGTTCCGCTGCGGAAGCCCATGTCGTCGCTGCCCCAGAGCATCCTGACACGGTCGAATTGCAGCAGCCGGTCGGCGATGATCTGGTTGAGTTCGATCAGCCTGTCGCGCACCGCCTCGACGAGATCGCGCTGCTCGAAGAGCGCGTAACAGAGCGACTCGTAGCCGAAGAGCCAGACGAGGTGCTCGGCGAAATGGGCGAACCCGCCGCTGCCGATGACGCACATGTCATCCGGCAGGTTTTTTTCATGCCATTCCAGCGCTTTAGTTGTGAATTTCTTCGGATCCGGCCACTGGTAGCGTTCGAATTCCTCCCAAGTCGTGACGGGGCCCTTTTCCGAATCAATAAATGTCCGCCCGCCTTCTTTTTTCGTTGCCGCCGTGTCTTCGGTGGTGGAGCGCCGCAGTTCCATCTCCATCCCCTCGATGACGGCCATGAAGTCCTCGCGGCGCAGGCCGTAG
>CAYPII010000228.1:0-1567 GCA_964410765.1 uncultured Myxococcales bacterium
GCCGCACGCCTCGGGCGTGTGCGGACGGATGCCGTGATCCTTGTCTGCGAGGATGGGGCTGTTCATCATCGACCCGGCCGGCACGATCCGCCAGGCGACCGTGAACGACCTGCCCGTGGGCCGCAACGTCGATGAGGTCTTGCGGCTGATCGAGGCCTTCCAGTATGTCGAGCAGCACGGCGAGGTCTGTCCGGCCAACTGGACGCCTGGGTCCGACACGATGAAGCCGGATCCCACCGGTTCACAGGAGTACTTCCAGAAGCACGGATAGTCCGGCGCGACTCACCCGGCGCGATCGAAAACCCGAGGCGAGTGTGGCGAGCGCAGTCGAGCCACCAGGCTCATGCGGCGCGGAGCGACCGCGCGGCAGGAATGCCGCGGCTCGTGCACAGTGATCAACTCGCGTCGCCCTTCTTGGCGCGCTCGAACGGCCGAATCGTTTCGCGCCGCCAGGGGCTCGCGACGTGCGCGTTCTCCTCGAGGATATCCAATAGGGCGTCCACCGCCCGCATGACGACTCGCGTGCAGCTCCGCCGCGTCGTGCGGTCGAAGACCCCACCGGTGTGCTCGCGGCAGTTCACGAAACCATTGACGTCCACAAAGCGGTCACGGTACTCCCGGCTCATCGCCTCCGCGGCGCAGTGACCCCCGCCCAGATCCGTTCGCCCGTGGAGCAGGCCCAGCGCCATCACCCCACCGCTGATTGCCCCGCAGACGTCGCCGCGATCGCCGATGCCCCCGCCGAATCCGCTGCCCAGTCGCACCAGCCGCGGGTCGACCTCCTTTGCCCAGGCCTGGATCCCGAGCAGGAAGACCACTTCACTGCAGTGCCACCCCTCGCCGAACATGCGAGCGGCCTCGCGAACAAGCTCCTTACGCGTGCGATCCTCCTGCCTCACGATGTCTCTCCTGTGCCCGGCCGGCGTGCAGTCCCGAGTTGTTGGGACGTGCTTCAACGACCATCACATTGCGCTGCCGGCATTGTCGGCGGAATCTGCCTCATGTCCAACTCCAGCCAGAGCCGTCCCCTTCGCAGGCCTTGGTGGGTGAAAGGCACAGGCCCCTCGCACGCCTACACAACAACGCGCGCCGGCGGTAGGATACAACCTGCGTCGCCGCAGCGGTCGCATCATGGCCGCACCGGCCACCTCCATCGGGCGTAAGACGAAGACTGCACAGTGGGTCTGAAGGAGAAGCTCGTCATGGCAAAATCCGCTCGTTCGACCACGAAGCACCCCCTCGCCAACGCACCGGTCATCAACGCGTCTCAGCTCGGCGGGATCGAGACGTCCGTCCTGGACAACGGCCCCGGCCGCGGTACCCGCATCGCATGGGTCAACACCGGCGGCGGTCTCCGCTACAAGGTCGTGATCGACCGTGGGCTCGACATCCTCGACGCCGAATTCCTCGGCATGTCGCTCACGTGGCACTCCATGGTCGGCGTCACGGCGCCCTCGTTCGCCTATCACCGCGGGCTGGACTGGCTCCGCTCGTTCGGCGGCGGGCTGCTCATGAGCTGCGGGCCCTGCAACGTCGGCGCGCCCTGTGTCGACGGCGACGAGGAGCT
>CAYPII010000229.1:0-1530 GCA_964410765.1 uncultured Myxococcales bacterium
GCGAGAAGAGAATGCGCGCCAAGCTGCTGCGAACCCGGACGAAGGAGGGGTGCAGGAGCTTGAGTTGAATAAAGTCATCCCGCGCTGCTTTCAGCTTCCGATCTTTGGCATGGTGAACGGCTCGGTTGCCCTGCGCTCGGGCGTTGAGCGGATCGAGCGAGAGGGCCATAGTGTTGTCCTGCCAGGCGGCGTCGGATCGCCCTGCATGGCGATGAAAGAGGGCACGTGCGGCATAGGCGTCCGAAAGAAGTGCCTCTCGGTCGAGGGGGCGCAGAACGGTATGCTTCGGATGCAGGGCAGGGAGAATCTGCAGAAGGTCGAGAATGTCCGCGTCGCTCATGATCGATCCCGCGCTGAAGTTGACATGACGACCCGGTTCCTCCCAGCGTACGTAGTCGTGCCCGGGGGCGGTCATGTAGGTCAGCGGCCAGCCGAGTTCATGCCCGATGGTGAGGATCAGCATCGAATTCGAACTACAGTCGAAGCGGCGGTCGCGGATATCGAGTGCGATGAGCTCCTCCTGGTGTTCCTCGAAGCGGATGCCCTCCTCCGCGAGGACGCGATTGGCCAGTTCGAATTTCTCCTCCGGTTCGATGAGGAGCGATGAGCGGATGCGCACCTTTTCGAGGACACGCTGGACGAAGGTGTAGGCGTTCCGAATATCCTCTTGTGAAACGACCTCGGCCTCGACGGCGAGTCGGTCGTGGATCGGGTTGTCCAGCGAGAGCCCCGCGCCCCACCGGAAGGGGCCGGGCCGACGGACGAGGCGCGTGCGATGATGCTGGACGAAGGCGCGCCAGTCGCCGGGGCTGCCGAGCGTGAAGGAGCCGTCGGTGTTTGTAACGCGCTCCTCGGGCGCGAGCGCTCCGTCGCCGTCGAAATCGACGCCGTGAGGACTGGCGCGCTGACCGAAGAGGCGGGAGAGCGCCGATGGGATCCAGGTCGTGCGTGTGCCCATATCCTCGTATCGGCTGATGCGTGAAAATGGTGCGTTTCGGAGACGGGAAATGAAGACAGTTGTTTCGGCTGTCGGTCGTTTCAGCGACTGCGTCGTTTTGTCGCAACTGTTCGGCGGCGGGAGCGCTTCGTCTGCGCCTTCTTCGCGGGGGCCCGTTTTGTTTTCCGGGCGGGGGCCTTCTTCTTTCGCGTCGTCGTCGATTTCTTTTTCGTGCTCCGCTTCGGCGCGGCGCGCCGTGTCGTCTTCTTCTTCGCCGGGGCGCTGCGACTCGTCGTCTTCTTCTTCGACGGTGTCTTTCGTTTTGGCGCCCGGCGCTTTGCGCGCGCGCGGTGCTCCTCCATCCCCTCCGCGATGCGACGGATGAGCTGCATCAGCTCGAAGGGTTTGCGGACGATGCAGTGAAAGGGGGCGGCCGGCCCGCGGGGGTGCCCCTCCTGGAATCCGCGCGGCAGGAGCAGGACGGTGAAGGGATCGCCCGCCTCCCGCGCCGCGCGCGAGAGGGCGCGCGCCTCATTCCAGCTGGAGGCGTCGACCATGTCGAGCAGGACGCAGTCGACCGGACGATCGGAGTG